>SKXR01000159.1 GCA_007128275.1 Kiritimatiellia bacterium | reverse complement strand
CCCCCGTTGACGCCCCCGGCGCCGGATAATCCTCCCGTTTCCAGTGAAACCTTATCGTCGGATCATCAGCGGTTGTTTGGTCACTGGCATGATCTGATCGAGCAGGCCGGACACGCGGCCCCGTTGGCGCGCAATTATCTGGTCGACGCCAAACCGATGAAGGTGGATACGCACAGTGTCACGATCGGATTTGACCCTGAATTCGAGTCCAGCATGGAGAACATTGATGTGCCGCGTAACCGCACGGCCCTCCAGAAAGTGTTAAGCCGCTTTCTCCATCGGGAAGTCGCCGTCCATTTCCGGGTCATGGACGCCAGCGACACGTTGCCTGGCGACATCAAACTGCCCGTCAGCGCTGACCGGATCGAAGAGGCACAAGCGGAACCGACTTCGGCGACGGCCTTGACGGCGGAGCAAAAATGGATTCAGGATCCCGCGGTGCGAAAAACCCTGGAAGAATTCAACGGGGATATTATTGATATCCGTGAATAGAAAAAGGAGCTGAGATTATGGTCAACATGATGAAATTGATGAAGCAGGCCACGGAAATGCAGAAGAACATGGAAAAGATGCAGGCGGAGCTGGCGGAAAAGTCCGTGGAATTCTCCAGTGGCGGGGGCATGGTAACCGTTGTGGCGCGGGGCGACATGTCGATCGAAAGCATCACGATTGATCCGAAAGTGGTGGATCCGGAAGATGTGGAGATGTTGCAGGATCTGATTCTCGCCGCCGTGGACGGCGCCACGAAGGCCGCGAAGGAAATGGCGTCCGAACAAATGGGTAAACTTACCGGAGGGATGGGCCTGCCGGGCGGCGGCATGCCGTTCTGAAGAGTGGTTGATGGGGAATGGTTCATGCATTGAAAGGTAAGATCCTCAACCATCCACCATTCCACATCCACCATCACCCATCCACCATTCCCCATAGCTTTCCATGAAGCACCTCGAACCACTCAATCTGTTGATCAACCGACTCGCCCGTTTGCCGGGTGTGGGGCGTCGGTCCGCCGAACGCATGGCGTTCCGGCTGGCGCTGGACACAAAAAGCTTGCGCCGGGATTTGGTGACGGCCTTGGAAGAGGTGGACGCGCACGTCTGCTGTTGTTCGCGGTGCGGCAATCTGACGCTCAAAAGCAAGGACCCGTGCGCGATTTGTACGGACGACCGTCGCGACCGTCACTTGATGTGCGTGGTGGAGGATCCCTCCGGCATCCAACAGATCGAGGCGGCGGGCGCGTATCAGGGGGTGTATCACTGCATGATGGGCAAACTCTCGCCCATGCAGGGACAGGACATTCCCCCGGATAGCGTGGAGCGCTTGCTGACACGTGTCCGCGAAGAGAAGGTGCGGGAAGTCATTCTTGCCTTCGATTCCGACATGGAAAGCGACGCGACCACGAGTTATCTTCATGAGCGGTTGGGCGGCGAGGGAGTCCAGGTTACGCGGCTCGCATTCGGCATCCCCGCTGGAAGCGGCATCGCCTATTCCGACCCCGTCACTCTCGCGCGAGCCCTGCACGGCCGCCAGGGGTTCTAGCTGCCCGAAACGTACTTACGGCAACGGACGGAAAGCGTTTCGCACGATTCCGGGGATGTCCCCGGCGTGGATGGGCAGGATCAGGGGGGCCAGGATTAGCAACACGACGGCGATGACGAATATGAGGGTGGCGACCTTCTCCAGCCGCACCGGCTCGCTATCGCTTTCTGTCTCTCTTGATTTCTTGAGTCGCACGAGTTGTAGCGCGTCGTCGGAAGAAAGAAGGATGGCGCGCAGGGCCACCTGCCAGCCCGGCACGCGGGCGAGCACACGTCCCAGGCCGCGCGTGAATTGGCCGGCGCCCGCCAAGCCGGCAACGGTCTCAAAATAAACTTCCATGCATATCGCCGCCGTCAACAGCGCCCAATCCAGTTGTGTGCGCGCGAGGCAATGGATCAGGCGTCGACCGAACTGTTTGTCCTTGTGTCGGGTCCACTCGAGGGTGGCATGGAGCAGAATCAGCGCCGCGAGCCAGAACAGGGAAATGGCCACGCTCAGGACCACAGAAAGCAGTACGTAGGGGAGAATGAAACTCCACCGGTCATCGTGTTCTTGAATCCAGCGCTTCACGGACCGCCTTTCGCGTATCATGCCCGCGCGGTCAGTTGCGCCAAGGCCCCTTTGCGGGTATCGGCCACTTCGAAGTATTTGCTGAATCCGGCGGTGTCGAATACCTCGCGCACTTGAGGTGTCAACGAGAATATGATCAGCCGGCCTTTCTCTTTGCGTAGCCGTTGGGCCGCCAATATCAAGGTGCGCAACCCGATGCTGGCGATGTAGTCCATGTCGGCGGCGTCCAGGGCAATGAGCCGCTCTCCCTGATCGATGAGCTGCAGGAGATGCTCTTGTACATCGGGCGCCGTCAAGGCGTCCAGTCGTCCGGTCAGTTTCAGCACCGTGGCGTCACCCGATTTGGCTTGCATCATTTTCATGGCTCTCAATCTACATGACAGAGGGCGTAAAGTAAACGAAAGATGCCCGGGGCGGCATGCGCATAGAGGAGCAAGAGAGAGGGTGCATAAACAAAGCGCCTCTTAGCGCTTTCCATTCCGCCGCTTTCGGTATTATATTCCTCCAACTTCAGGGGCGTGTGGTGGAACTGGCAGACACGCAAGATTTAGGATCTTGTGCCGCAAGGCTTGGGGGTTCGAGTCCCTCCACGCCCACCAACTTCCGCGGACAGGATGCGTCCGCCGCCAATTGACTCCGTGTCACGGGTCGGGCATGATGCCGCCATGAACGACGCCCGAGCGCCTGAGACCTGTTTGCTGAACCGGATGGAACACGCCCGGCAATTGATCGGGATGCTTCATGTACCCGTCACCAACCTGTTGGCCGCGCCCGGTGCATGGCTGGAACGGCTGGGATTGCCGCGATTGACCGCAAAGGACGCGGTGCGGATGGCCGACATCGAGCGCGAACATGCCGCGAATCCAGTGCATCCCGCCCCACACCCGTCAACTCGCGAACTGAGCTTCTTGGGTTTTCTTATAGAGCGGATGCTGGCTGAAGCGGACGCCTATGCCCGTCATGGATTGACTGCCATGCAACTGGAAAACGTCGGGGCACCCTATGCCATGGGCAACGGCATCGGCGCCGTGGAAATCGCCGTGATGGATCATCTTTCCGGCGTTCTTCGGAAACACCTTCCTCGCGCTTCGCTTGGTCTACAGATACTCTCCGCCGGTGGTGAACAGGCGTTGCGTATCGCGTTGCGGCGTCAGTTGGATTATATCCGCGTGGAAGGCGTCCTCTTCGGGGGCGTCCGACCGGAAGGCCCGTTGTCGAACGCGGGCGGCCTTCATGCGCTCCATGCCCTCCGCCGGAAGGAACACCTCCGGGGCGACGGACGAGATACGGACGGTCCCCGCATATTTGTGGATCTCTTGAAGAAACATACGGCTTTTCCCTCGGAAACACAGTCTCTGGATCTCTGGTTACAGAATATCGTCTTTATGAAGATGGAAGGCGTGATCATCACCGGCTCCGAAACGGGCCGCGCGGCGGACGAGACCATGCTGGTCGCCGCCGATGGTGCGGTTCGGGAAGTACGCGAGCAATTTGGTGTTTTCGTCCCGCTCTTGACCGGGTCGGGCGCCACGCCGGATAACATCGCCATGTATGCCCGCTACGCGCACGGCGTCATCGCCGGATCGTACGTCAAGAAGGACGGCTACTGGGAGAACCCGCTGGATGAACAACGCGTGGAGCGCCTCGCCGGGGCCGCCGCACAAGCCGGTTTCGCGATGGGGTAGTGCTGCATCAAGAATGTGGTGTGCGTTGACGGTCCGACGTAGGACGGTCCTCCGGGCCGTCCGCGAGGCCGGTGAACGGGGCCGTGTGATAGAGAAAGATGATGGAACGTTGTTCAGTTCTTTCTCTGCCCCAGCCGCCTTCGTGCAGGCGCTACGGCGGGCCAAAGAGCACCGCCCTATGACATATCCGAACATGGTCCGCACTCTTGCGGCAGCCCTGCGCGATGGGGTCAGGGTCAATACGTTCTTCAACCTAACTCCGCATGTATG
>SKXR01000018.1 GCA_007128275.1 Kiritimatiellia bacterium | reverse complement strand
TTCGCGATCTTGAGCGCAGCGGGTGTAGAAAATTGTCGCTGGCGGCGAACGTCGAACGCCCAACATCGAATTGAACATCGAACACCGACCACCGATCACCGGCTCCGCGCCGGTCCAGTCTTTGCGCGGCGGCGGCATCCCCGTCGGCGGCGATGCGGATGTCTTATGTCCGGGCATTAATCAGGGACAAATTCGATCCGAATATTGAGTTCCGGGGTCGGACCTGTAGTTCCGGGGTCTAGTTCCGGAGTAGTTCCGGGGTCGGACCTCGGCAAGTATTTCCTAATAAACGGGTTGCTTAATATCGAAGCGCTTTAAAAAGGCCTTAGAGCCATTTTTTGAGGGCATTTTCGGCTTCTAAGGACTCGGGGTTTTGTTTAGAACTCGCATATGCCAAGGGCTCATCGTTATTTCACAAAAGGGTGGCATTACCACGTTACTCACCGTTGCCATGACGGGAGTTTCCTGCTGAAGTTCGCGAAGGATCGGGATCGATATCGGTCGATGATCCGGGAGAGATTGAAAGGCTATAAGATATCGATGCTCGGATACTGTCTTACCTCAAATCACGTTCATTTGGTGTTGACTGTTCCGGGCCGGGATCACCTGGCCGGGTTCATGCAGTCGTTAGCCGGCGATTTTGCGCAAGCGTACAACATCCGGAAGCGTCGCAGCGGGGCTTTCTGGGGTGACCGCTATCATGCCAGCCAGATCGAAGGCGGGCGTTATCTCTGGAACTGCTTGAAGTACGTCGATTTGAATATGGTGCGGGCCGGAGTGGTGAGTCATCCCGGAGAGTGGCCTTGGTGTAGCTACCATGAGCTGGCCGGGTTTCGAAAAAGATATTGCCTGATCAATCAAGGCGCGGTTTTCGAAGCCTTTGGCGAGCGCATTTCTCCTGACGATTACAAGGAGAACTACGTCGCAGCTCTCGAGCAGTCTATTATTCAGAAGGATCTTTCCCGTCAACCGATATGGAGCGAGTCTCTGGCCGTGGGGAGCGAGAGGTTTGTCCGGGAAGTGGAAACCACCCTGAAGAATCGTTTTCAAACTGAACTTATGGATACGGTCCAGGACAATGGGGCTTGGATACTGAGAGAGTCCACGTGCGAATATGCTTAGAGCCGTTTTTCGGCCCCCAAAAGTGCCTCTAAGGTTAATTTAAAGCGCTTTAAGAATGCGTAACCTGCTCAATGTGAATACAATACCGAGGTCCGACCCCGGAACGAGTGACCAGTATTCGTTCGTGTCGAAAAGGGCCATTGTCAGGGAAACATGCGAACCATTGCCTTGAGGCGACGCCCAAAGGCGCGCCTCAGGCAAACGTTCGATTAAATTCAGAGACCGTTGACAACCCCCGACAATGTGACACAATAGTAGCACTATGAAAACAGAATTGGTCACAACCTTGAAGCGACAGGCTACGCGCCTTATCGCGGAATTGAACGAGGACAAGACTCCGGTCTTGATCACGGAGCATGGAAGACCTGCGGCGTACCTCATCGATGTGGACAGCTACAACGCACAACAATTGCGGATACGCATACTGGAAGGTATTGCCAGAGGCGAAAAGGCAATCCAGGAGGGCAGAACGCTCACACAAGAACAAGCGAAGAAAAGGATGAAACGATGGCTCAGGTGATTTGGACTGAGCCGGCTCTTTCAGACCTAGAAGCCATTGCCGACTACATTGCTCTCGACAAACCGGATGCCGCCATCCGATATGTTCAGAAGGTCTTCAGCACGACCGATAGATTGGGACGATATCCAAAGTCTGGATCCGTTCCGGCGGAGATCCCGCACCTGCCTTATCGCCAGATCATTGTGCCGCCCTGTCGCATATTCTACCGGATCGAAGGCAACAACGTCTTTATTGTCCATGCCATGCGGTCCGAGCAACAGCTCGACAAAGATGAGATCATCCACAGATAATGGAAGGAATCGAACCAGAGAAACAGAAACGATTGGTGCAAGAGAATAGGGACGCAGAAAGAGAGGCGGAAATGCCATTCTGGTCCGACCCCGGCGTGATACCGTCCGCAGGCTTCGCCTGCTACCGTCAAGCCAGTTGGTGAGCGCCGCATTCGGTCAAAAATGCGTTGACAAAGCCCCTCAGCATGTACACTATCGCGTACACATAAAGGGAATGATGACATGACTACACTCACGGCAACAACCGCGCGCAAAGAGTTCTTCGACCTGGTGAAGGGTGCCGCCGAAGGTCACAAGACATACAGGATACAGCACAGACAAGGCACAGTTGTGCTTATGTCCGAAGAAGACTATGAGGGGCTTCTTGAAACACTTGACCTCCTTTCACTTCCCGACTTTCGCAAGAGGTTGAAGTCTTCAGCTAAACAGATGAAGGCTGGAGACACGATTTCGATGTCGGAACTGTTTGGGACGAAGTCGTGAGCCAGTATGAAGTTCGCTTCACAAAGGAAGCGGTCAAAGATTTCAGGAAACTCACCCCAAAGCTTCAACAGAAGCTTCGCGACATTCTGTCAGAATCCATATCCACAGATCCTCTCTGTGGGAAGCGCTTGGTTGGAGAGTTGGCAGGATACTGGTCTTTCCGGCTGACCTATAGCGATCGGATTGTGTACTCAATCGATGAATCAACCAAAACAGTATTTATCCATCGCGCCAAGACTCATTACGGGGAATGAAGAGACCGAACCAGCCTACCGGTGACACGCGGTCGGGCTTTGTGGAGCAGGTCGGAGTAATGAGCGCGTGTCACCGGTCGGCTCATTGTTATCGTTCTTATCCCCTCCCGCAAACAACCTTTTGCGCTTCTTTGCGCCATTTTGCGGCAATTCTTCGCGCCCTTCGCGAACTTGAGCGAAGCGGGTGTATAATTTTCGCTGGCGGCGAACGTCGAACGCCCAACATCGAATTGAACATCGAACACCGACCACCGATCACCGGCTCCGCGCCGGAAAGGGCCAAGTGCGTCTTTCGTTCCTTTCGCCATGTGGCCCGTATCGGGGGGTTAATTGGCAGGCGCGGTTTCCCACAGCGCGTTCAAGTATTCGCGACGGTTCAGTCTTTGCGCGGCGGCGGCATCCCCGTCGGCGGCGATGCGGATGTCTTGGGTCCATGCATTGGCAAGAGTCTCCTCCGTCTCACGTCCGGACATCACATACGCCATGTATAGTTGTTCGACTTCATCGCCCACGAGCGGATGGGTCGTGCCGTGAAGTTTTTCAAGCAACGACACGGCGAGCAGGCGAGGGGCTATGGCGGCGTCGAAATCAAACTGACTGATCTGGATTCGGGCCAATGTCTGTGCGCTGAGAATGACCAGTTCGGGTTCGGGCGGCGTTAATCCGGAGGCGAAGCGCAGGGCGCGGTTGGCCCATTCCACGGCTTCGTCATGGCGTCCTTCACGAGCGTGCGCGATGACGGCTCGATTGTATTCTTCCCATGTCTCATTATATACGCGCTCGTACAGATGATAGCCGCCCGGTTTCCATGCGCCCGATTCGGGGACGTACACCTGCTCCACAAAGGTGTGTTCACGGGGACCGGGATAGCGGACGACGACGCGTAGGAAGCCGTTCTCATCGATGGAAACCGGTCCTTCGAGAACAAAATCCTGATCCGTCCAATAGCGCTCTTCCGGTTTCAAGCGGAACAGGGTGTCGTAGGTTGCGTTGATTTCAGACAGGCTGTTATGATCCCGCCAGGCTTGCGAAATCACGGTATAGAAGTGCGTCATATTCCCCGCTTCGATGGACTGTTGGAAGTGCCGTTCGGTTTGAGCGGCGAGGGCGTGCACGGCTTCTTGATTTGAATGATCAAAACGCACGGGGATTTTGTCGGGTGGAAGGTCGGGCTTCATGCCTGCTAGATTAAGTGCGTCCCGGTCCGCGCCCGCTGCGATCAGCAGCTCCGCAATTTCGAGGTGGCCCTGGCTCATGGCGTCGTGCAGGGGCGTGTTCCCTTCGCCGTCTACGATGTCTGTTTGAGCGCCTTCCGCAAGCAGCGTCCGGACGGTTTCCGCGTGTCCGCCATACGCCGCCATGTGTAGCGGGGCGCCCATGGGCGATCCCGCGTTTA
>SKXR01000267.1 GCA_007128275.1 Kiritimatiellia bacterium | reverse complement strand
GCACGTTCCCGGCGTCGCATAGCTCCGCCCTCCAGAAAGAGGGGAACCACCACTTTTTCACTGCGATGCAGACAACGGAACGACCCTGCCCCATGCCCGGTCTGGTCCGGCGCCTGCTGGTGTAGGGCGCTACGAAGAGCTGACAGTTTTACGAAAGCCGCCCGACGTGATAGATTCCGGTTTTCATTGAAGACATGACGCTTTCTTTATGGATGAGCCACACAAACGATCATTAGCCGACTATGTCCGCGCCCACAGCTCCCGCGTGGCGATGGGCGTCGGCATGGTCTGCGCCAGCGTGTTGATCAGCGTGTTTACGCCGTTCATTACCCGATTCGCCATTGATGACCTGGTGGATGGCGGCGTGCGCTGGTCGGCGATCCTTTTGTACGCCTGCGCGTACATGGCGGCCGCGCTCTGTTCCGCTTGGTTCGCCCTCTGGATGCGCAAGATCTTGTTGGCGCTGGGTCACCAGATCGAATATGAAATCCGCCGCGACATATTCGCGCATTTGACCCGCCTTGATTATTACTTTTACAGCCGTGAGCGAACAGGTGATCTGATGACCAAGATGACGTCGGACCTCAATGCCGTGCGCGAGTTTGTGGGGCAGGGGATTTTGCAGGGCGCGCGCACGTCCATCGGGTTTGTGCTCGCGTTCGGCATCATGTTCGCCATCAACGTGCGTATGGCGTTGGTGATGTTGTTTCTGCTGCCGACGACCAGTCTGCTTTTCTTTCTGTTGTTGCGCGTCATTCGGAAACGATACGAAGAGACGCAGGAACAGTTTTCGGTCATCTCCAATTTTTCCCAGGAAAGTTTCGCGGGCATCCGGACGATTCGGGGCTACGGCATCGAAGATCGACAGACGGATTTCTTTGCGCGGCTCAACGAGCAATACATCAACTTGAAGATGGCGTTGAGCCGTGTGGAGCGGCCGTTGTGGCCCGCCATGAGCATGCTCTTCAGTTTCGGTGTTGTGCTGATCCTGTGGATCGGCGGGCGTCAGGTGGTGGCGGGCGATTTGAGCGTAGGCGAATTCGTGCAATTCATGCAGTACCTGTTCATCATGCAATGGCCGATGCTGGCCCTAGGGTGGACGATCAATTTGCTCCAACGCGGATTAACCAGTTGGAAGCGCATCCAGAGCATACTGGAAGCGGAACCGGCCATCCGGGACGACGGGCAGACGGACGCCTCCGTCACGGAGCTCGGCGGCGACATCGTCTTCGAGAACATACGGCTGGATATGGGTGGGGTGAAAGCGTTGGACGGCCTTGATCTTGCCGTCCGTCAGGGCGAGACCCTCGGTATCACCGGCCCGACGGGCAGCGGGAAGACGGTTCTGGTCTGGTTGATTGCGCGTTTGATTGAGCCCACGGCAGGCCGTGTCTTGATCGGCGGGCGCGATGTGCGCACGATCCCGTTGCAAGTTCTGCGCCGCTTTGTGGGGATCGCACCGCAGGAAGCGTTCCTGTTTTCCGACACGCTCGCCAACAACATTGCTTTCGGGCTGGAAGAAACCGATCTGGAAAAGGTGTTCATCGCCGCGGAGGTGGCGGAGTTGAGTCCGGACATCGAAACCTTCCCGAAACGGTACGAAACGCTGCTGGGCGAACGCGGCGTGACGCTTTCCGGAGGACAACGACAACGCACCGCCATCAGTCGCGCGATTGCGCGTAATCCCGAGATCCTGATTCTGGACGATGTGTTTTCGGCCATCGACACACAGACGGAAGCCAATATTCAGGCGCGATTACGGCCCGTGATGACGGCGCGTACGTCGTTGATCATCAGTCATCGCGTATCCACGCTGCGCCATGCCGATCGCATCATCGTTTTGGAGAACGGGCGCATTACCCAGCAAGGCACGCACCGGGAACTGGTGGAGCAGCCGGGATACTACCGCGAATTGGATGAGGTGCAACGCCTGCAGGCCCGATTGGAGACCGCCTCATGATCGCGCCGGAACAGGAGATTCAGGGGAAGTTGTTCGACTGGGGGTTGACCCGTCGTCTCTTGGCCTATGTCCGGAAGTACCGCGCGGTGTTGGGGCTGGCGGTGGTGATTATCCTGTTGATGTCGTTGGTCAACAGTTTCATGCCGGTCCTGCTCAAAATGGCCATCGACGATTACCTGTTGGCGGGGGAGGGCGGGTTGTCGGCCGATGCGCGGGTGTCCGGCCTCACCCGGGTCGGCCTCTTCTACATCGGGCTGTCCGCCTTGGCCTTCCTGTTCCGCTACGTGCAAAGCTACCTTATGGCATGGACGGCGGAACGTATCATCTACGATATGCGCGCCGACATCTACGCGAAGATCCTGCGCCTGCCCCTGCGGTACATGGATCGCAATCCGGTGGGCCGTCTGATGACGCGCGTGACGTCGGACGTCGACGCCATGCAAAAGATGGTGACGGACGGGTTGGTCGGACTGATTGCGGACCTGTTCTCCCTGTTTGCCATTATGGGGTTCATGTTGTATTTGAGTCCGCGTCTTGCCGTCACGCTGTTCGCGATCTTCCCGCTCCTGTTTGCCGTCATGGCCTGGATTAACCGGCATACCCGCCGCGCGCATCGGCAGGTGCGTTATCGCCAGTCCGCGCTGAACGCGTATCTTCAGGAAATGATTACCGGCATGCTGACCATCCAGATGTTCAACCGCGAAAGACATGTCACCGAGCGCTTTGACGAGCGAAACGATTCATTGCGGAAAGGGTGGATCGAGGCCGTGCGCTGGGTCAGCTTCTTTTTCCCGTCCATGGAAGTGCTGAACGCCTTGTCCATTGCCCTCGTGTTGGGGGTGGGTGGTGCGGCGATCCTGGCGGGTTCGGACGCGGTGACGATCGGCGTGGTGGTGGCCTTTCTGGCGTATATCCGCGACTTCTTCCGGCCGTTGGAAGATCTGTCGGAGAAATCAACGGTCTTTCAGACGGCCATGGCCTCTTCGGAACGGATCTTCGGTCTGATGGACGAACCGGAAGATGTGTTGGACCCGGAACAGCCCGTGTCGATCGAGCAGTTCCGCGGGGCGGTCGAATTTGACGGCGTGAGTTTCGCGTATCTGGAAGAGGATTGGGTCTTGCGCGATCTGTCCTTTCAGATTGCGCCGGGCGAATCCGTGGCGATCGTCGGCGCGACCGGCGCCGGCAAGACATCGATTATCAGTCTCATCTCGCGTTTCTACGATGTGCAAAAAGGGGCGGTCAAAGTGGATGACCGGGATGTGCGCGCATACCGACAGGTGGATTTGCGTCGTCGCATTGGCGTGGTCATTCAAGATCCGTTCATTTTCTCGGGCAGCATTGCGTCGAACATCGGCATGCATAATCCGGATGTGACGCGCGAACAGATCGTGCAGTCCGCGCGCTACGTCAACGCGCACCGTTTCATCGAGAGTTTGCCCGAAGGGTACGACACGCGGGTTCAGGAGCGCGGCATCACCTTGTCCACGGGGCAGAAGCAATTGCTGGCGTTGGCGCGCGCCCTGGTGCAGAACCCCGACATTCTGCTGATTTTGGATGAAGCGACCGCGAATGTGGATACGGAATCCGAGCAATTGATTCAGGAGGCGTTGAAACGGCTGATGAAAGGGCGTACCAGCATCATTATCGCGCACCGTCTTTCGACGATTCGCGGGGTCGACCGCATCATCGTGATGCGGAACGGGCGAAAAATCGAAGAAGGGTCACACGCCGAGTTGATCCGGCAGGAAGGGTATTACCGGCGCCTATACGAGCTGCTTGCGCATCAGCCGGTGTAATACCTGTTTCCAATTATTATCGGTACAAAATCAACCCACCCCGGTTTTCGGCCACCCCTCCTCAGGGTCATTCCGTTCTCTGCATCGCATGGCAAAAGTGGTGGTTACCCTCTTTCTGGAGGGCGGAGCTATGCGACGCCGGGACCGTGCATGGAATGCAAACCGCCTCCATTTCTATTCAACGCGACATCACGGGCTCGTGTAACGCGCCCCTCCAAGGTGACTGGTTTTTCTCGAAACGGGTACATACATGCGGAGTAGGACGGTCCTCCGGGCCGTCCCGACGGGGCAGGGCGGCGCAGAGCACCGCCCTACTCT
>SKXR01000212.1 GCA_007128275.1 Kiritimatiellia bacterium | reverse complement strand
CGTACAGCGGCACTCGTTCTGTTTGTCGCCGTAAAATCCGCACGGACAGGGATTCATCGCCGCGACCAGCATGAATTGACACGGGAACGTCACCGAAATCGCCGCACGCGCAATGGATACCTTGCCGTCTTCCAACGGTTGCCGCAAGACCTCGAGCACGTTCCGGTGGAATTCCGGCAACTCGTCGAGGAAGAGGACGCCCCGGTGTGCGAGGCTGACTTCTCCCGGCGCGGGATGCGAGCCCCCGCCCAACAAGCCCGCATCCGAAATGGTGTGATGCGGCGAGCGGTACGGACGGCAGACCAGAAGCGCTTGATGCGCGTCGAGCGCACCCGCAATACTATGAATCTTGGTCACTTCCAACGCTTCATCCAACGTCATCGGCGGCAGGATCGAGGGCACCCGTTTGGCCAACATGGTCTTGCCGGTGCCCGGCGGACCGATCGCCAGAATGTTATGACCGCCCGCGACCGCCACTTCCAACGCGCGCTTGGCGTATTCCTGGCCTTTGACGTCCGAGAAATCCTCCTCGTAGTGGTCATGGCGGTCAAACACCCGATCCAGATCCATCACGAGCGGTTCAATCGGCAGATCGCCTTTCAGGAAGTCCGCCGCCTCACGCAAGGACTCCACCGGATAGACGGGCACCCCCTGCACCACGGCCGCTTCTTCCGCATTTTCGGCGGGCACCAGAAAGCCTTGCAACCCGGATTTTGCCACGTGCAGGGCAATCGGCAAGACGCCCTTCACCCGCCGCACCTGCCCGCTCAACGCCAATTCCCCGATCACGGCGTAGTGCGCCAATTCGTCGGAATCCAGATCCCCCTGCGCCGCCAACATGCCGAGTGCGATCGGCAAGTCGAAACTCGGCCCTTCCTTCTTGATGTCCGCCGGGGCGAGATTGATGGTGGTACGCCCCATCGGCGGGGCGAATCCGGAGTTGAGGAGGGCCGTCCAGACCCGGTCGGAACTCTCTTTCACGGCGGCGTCAGGAAGCCCCACCACAATGGTCTTGGGCTCGCCGTGTCCGGCGTTGACCTCGATTTCCACACGATACGCGTCCACGCCGTACACCGCGCCGGAAAATACTTTGGCGAGCATCAGCGGTAACTCCCCAGGACTGACCAGCGGGAATTCGAACCCGTTTGGCTGGAGCCCGCGTCAGAATCCGTTCGCGGCTCCGCGAAGCGTCGCCCTCCAGTTAACACCCGCCCGGATTTCGTAGGCACGTGGAGGGCGAGGCTCCCGCCGAGCCGGGTGTTGAGATAGGTTCTGATCATGACCGTTCTCCGTGTCGTGTGTCGGAAAATATCAAGGCGGGCGCATGGGAACAGGTGATGGGCACAGCAGATGTAGATCTAGACGAACATACTCGCGATACAAGCGACCGGTGCATGACGTGAAGCATGACATCTTCCGCCCCTTTCGCCAATCCCGAATTCCCTCCTCACCCCGATTCTCTTTAGGGTCAACGCCCCCCAAGCTAACTCCGCATGTATGAACCCGTTTCGAAAGAACCGTCCGCTTGGAGGGGCGAGTTATACGAGCCCGTGATGTCGCGTTGAATGGAAATGGAGGCAGTGCGGATTCCATTCACGTTCCCGGCGTCGCATAGCTCCGGCCTCCAGAACCATGAAAGAGGGGAACGACCACTTTCCCAATGCGATGCAGAGAACGGAATGCCCTTGGTCGCGCCCCTATTCTAGCCGACCCCACCGACACCCCAAAGGACAACGCTCGACGTGCAGTCCGGAGATGTCTCGACGCGCTCGGCATGACCGTGTCCCTTCGCCGTCCTGTCCTCCGTCATCTCGAGCGGAGCGCGCAAAGCGTATTTCAACCGCTCTTTTCGGGTTCAATCGGCAATCGAAAATCGACAATCGAAAATCCTAAACTCCCCTCACCTGTTGCATCAGGTCCGGCGACAACTCCTCGATAAACCGCGAAGGCGACAGGAAATTCATGCCGCCATCGCGAAGGCGCCTGCAGCGGGGCGCGCATAGATACAACTCGTCTTTCGCGCGGGTCACGGCGACATAGAACAAGCGGCGCTCCTCGGCGTCTTCCCCCGCTTCGTTCAGGGTGCGGCTCGACGGAAACATGCCTTCCGCCATCCAAAGGATGAACACCACGCGCCATTCCAGGCCTTTGGCCTGGTGCACGGTGCTGAGGCGCACGCAATCGTCCGATTCCTTTTCCACCGGATCCATTTCGGCGTCCAGATTCGTCAGCAAAGCGACCTCGTTGAGAAACGCCTCGATGCTGTCGAACCGGGAGGTGTAGTTGATCAGCTCGTCGATATCTTCCAGCCGGCGATCCGCGTTGTCGTAGGTCTCTTTCGCGTAGAGTGCATAGAACGCTTTTGTGAACCGGTGCACGACTTCGCCGGGATCGTTCATCAACGCGTCTTTCTCCACGTCCGCGGCAATCACGTCCACGGCATTCCACGCATCGCGCGCCGGCCCAGGCAACAGGTCCGCCATGCGTTGGCGGGTGGCTTCCTTCCGCAAATCGCAACGGTGTCCCATGGCGTTCCAAATCTTGATCGCTGTTTTCTGTCCGATGCGCGGCCATAAACCCAACAGCCGCTGGAACGCCAGCTCATCGCCGGGATTGCTGAATAGACGCAGCAGCGTGGACACGTCCTTGATGTGGGCCTGCTCGAAAAAGCGGACGCCGGATGTGATCGTGTACGGCATGCCGCGTTGCGCGAGTTCCAACTGCATTTCCAGCGCATGGAAATGCGACCGGTACAGCACCACCATATCGCTCATGCGATAGCCTTCCGCGCGCAAGGCGCGCAGGCGATCGATCACATAGCCCGCCTGTTCCCGTCCGTCCCGCATTTGTGCCAACACGGGTTTCTGATAGCTTTCACGCACCGCCTTGAGTGTCTTCTGAAACTGTTCGGGATTCCCCGCAATGCAGGCGTTCGCCATGCCCAATATTTCGGGCACGCTCCGGTAATTGGTGACCAGCTTGTACATGCGCGCCCCGGGATACCGCTCGGGAAACGACAGAATATTCCGGAAATTCGCCCCGCGCCATGAATAGATCGACTGGAAGTCGTCGCCCACCACCAATAAGTTTCCGCCCGGACCCGCGATGAGATCCACCCACGACGACTGAATGGTGTTGGTGTCCTGGTATTCGTCCACCAGCGTGTGGACGAATTGTTCGCGATACCGTTCCAGCAATGCCGGATGCTCGCGGAACAGGCGCAGTCCGTTGACCAAGAGGTCGTCAAAATCCATCGCGTTCAACGAGCGTTTCCGTTTCTCGTAGGCCGCGTGCACCTTGAGGATGTCATTCACGTCAATCGGGGTGTGCTCAAACCGGTCATTCGCCAGGCGGTCCACCGGCCGTTCGGTGCTGGCCGCGAATCCGTACAGACTCAACAGCACGTCCGGTTTTGGAAAATGTTTGTCGGCCAGTTTCAACTCTTTCGTGCAGGTCTTTACGAGACTGCGCGCGTCGTCCTGGTCCAGAATGGTATAGTCGTTCTGGTAGCCGACGGACTCGGCATGGCGGCGCAGGATGCGGTTGGCCATATGATGGAAGGTCCCGCCCCAGAGGCCGCTGACGGAATCCCCGACAAGGGTGCGCGCGCGGTCCAGCATCTCGCGGGCCGCGCGGTTGGTGAAGGTGAGCAACAGGATGTTGCGGGGATCGATGCCGCGCTCCACCAACCAGGCCACGCGATAAATCAGGGTGCGTGTTTTCCCCGTACCGGCGGCGGCAATCACCAGCACCGGCCCGTCCGGCGCGGATACCGCGGCCCACTGTTCCTCGTTCAGCGCCTGTTCGAATTGGATTCCCGCACCCCGCATTACGCCGACTCGGCCAGCTCCTTCACGGTCATTTGCTCCAGGCTGTGCTCCAGTCCCGTGTTCATATCCGCCAACACTTTCCCGACCTTCTCGTCGAGATGATCGAGGCCCATATCCTCCGGATTGCTGCCGTCCTGGAGGATCGTGTCGATCACATCCTTCACCTTCAAGAGTTCGGGCGATTTCATCAGCACGAAGGTTCCGGGCCGTTCCGCGAGTGCAGCCATCAGTCCCGCCCGCTCGAACAACCGCACCACCTCGCTCACCAACCGGATGGAGACCTTCCGATCTTTCGCGAATTCGCTCGCCACAAACACATG
>SKXR01000282.1 GCA_007128275.1 Kiritimatiellia bacterium | reverse complement strand
TGGAAAAACGCGCGAAAAAAGTTCCCCGCCTGCCGCTTGTGCAGACGGGCCTGATGAGCAAACAAACATGTTTTGCATCAGGCAGTGCATGGCCAAGGGCGGGCAGGCAACGATTGGAAAAATGCCGGGAATTTCTTCCAATGATTGGATGGTGGGCGGGCTCAGCGCGCGCGGGGCATGTTCCCCGATTGACTTCGCCGTTCGAATAAAGAAGATTAGGGCGATATGGACACGATTGCTTCAGCGGGGTTGATGGTCTTCATCTACTTCATGATCTACTGGATCACGCGGGATATTTGATCCGCGCGGATGCGGCCCTTCCTGTTTGCCATAGTGCGATGACCCGTGTACCGTGGATTCGTCATGAATAAGGAAGACATACTGGTCACGGTCAAGGGGTTGGTGCCCACGCCCACGGGGTGCGGCGTGTTTCTCAGCAACGACGAGAAGACGATCACGATCTTCGTGGATCACAGCGTGGCCGCCGCGATTACGATGTTCATACACGGCATCAAAAAGCCCCGCCCGTTGACACACGATCTCATTGCCAATATCTTTGCCGGGCTGGATATCCGCGTGCAAAAAGTCGTGGTCAACGACTTGAAGGAGGACACGTACTTTGCCCGGTTGTATCTGGTGCAGGAGAGCGAGTTGGGGCGTCATGTGGTTGAAGTGGATGCGCGCCCCAGCGATTCCATCGCCATCGCGCTTCAGCAGGATTGCCCCATCTACGTGTCGTCTCGCGTGTGGGATACGGCCGAAGACATGACGTGGGCGTTGGAACAGGCCCAGAAGGAAGCCGAAGAGAAGCAGCAAGAGGATGACGACGAGGAGGAGAACAAGTAGATCGTTCGATTCGTCTCCGCCGTTTTCTCCGCAACCGTGAACCATCAACAATGAACCATTCTGCATGAAAATATTTCTGACCGGCGGCGCCGGATACATTGGCAGTATCACCACCGAATGTTTGTTGAACGAAGGCCACGAGGTCTCTGTGTTCGACAACTTGGAGCAGGGCCATCGCGACGCGATTGACCCGCGCGCGGCATTTATCCAAGGCGATTTGCGCGACCGGGACGCCGTGCGCGAGGCGATGCTCTCGGTCAGGCCGGATGCGGTCATGCATTTTGCGGCCTATGCGTTGGTGGGGGAATCGATGGACGACCCCATGATGTATTTCCGAAACAACGTGGCGGGCGGGATTCATCTGGTCGAAGCCCTGTTGGCCGCGGACGTGAAGAAGTTCATCTTTTCGTCGACCTGCGCCACGTACGGATATCCCGACCGCATTCCGATGACCGAAGACCTGCCGCAGCGTCCTGTGAACCCGTACGGCGAATCGAAGTTGATGTTTGAGAAGATTCTTTTGTGGGCGCAGGAACGGAAAGGCGTGCAGCCGGTCTTCCTGCGTTACTTCAACGCCAGTGGCGCGACGGGAAAATATGGCGAGGATCACGAGCCGGAATCGCATCTGATCCCGCTGGTCTTGTTTGTGGCCCAGGGGAAACGCGACAAGATCATGATATTCGGCGACGACTACGATACGCCGGACGGGACCTGTATCCGTGATTACATTCACATCGTGGATTTGGCGCGGGCGCATATCCTCGCCGTGACGGGGGATCATACCGGGGCGTTTAATCTGGGCAACGGTAGCGGGTATTCCGTGAAGGAAGTGATCGACGTGGCGCGGGAAGTGACCGGCCATCCGATTCCGGCGGAGGTGGCGCCGCGCCGTCCCGGCGATCCCGACCGCCTAGTGGCTTCTTCAAAGAAGGCACACGACGTGCTCGGTTGGAAACCGCAATACCCGGACCTTAAGGACATTATCGAACACGCGTGGGCCTGGCATCAGGCGAATCCCGACGGATACGCGCGATGAATCCCCGCGCCGAACTCGTGTCGACCGGCGCGGAACTTTTGAGCGGTCGCTCCGTGAACACCCATGCGCGGCTGTTGGGCGAACGGCTCGGTCAACTGGGCATCGCGCTCCAGCGCGACACCACGGTGCCGGACGTGATCGACACCATCCAAGAGACCGTTCGGGACGCCTTGCAGCGCGTCGATCTCGTGTTTGTCAGCGGCGGGTTGGGGCCGACCAACGACGACGTGACGCGGGACGCGGTGGCCGGTCTGCTCGGACGGCGCGTCGTGATGGACGAGGCGTCGCTCCACGTGCTGCGCGAGCGCATGACGCGCGCGGGGCGCGCATTGAATCCGGCCCGTGAACGACAGGCATTGATCGTCGAAGGCGCGGCGGCCTTGTCCAATGCCGTCGGCGCCGCGCCCGGGGAACGGATTGAGCAGGAAGGCAAGACGCTCTTTCTGTTGCCGGGTCCCCCGCCTGAATTCCAAGCGGTGTTGGACGATCATGTTGTCCCTTGGCTCATCGAGCGGCGGGTCGGCGATGGGGCGTTGCCGGAAGAGTTGCTGTTGCTGTACGGGCTGGGCGAGGCGGATATCGTGCAGCGATTTGAGTCGGCCGGTTTCCCGCCGGACGGCGTGCGCACCGCGTATTGTGCGGGGGCCGGGCGGGTGGAAGTGCGTTTGTTGCCCGAACCCGGCGTCGGCGATGAACCGCTTCGCGCGGCGGCGGATCGCGCGGCGGAGTTGTTGGGCGCTGATGTGTATGCGCGTGAACGGATTGAGTTGGAAGCGTTGGTCGGCGGTCTTCTTGCGGAGAAGCAGCTGACGTTGGCCACGGCGGAATCTTGTACCGGCGGTTTGATCGGAGAGCGAATCACGTCGGTCAGCGGAAGTTCCGCGTATTATCTCGGCGGACTCATCAGTTACGCCGACGAGGTGAAGGTCCGGGAACTCGGCGTCGATGCCGATGCGTTGAAGCGGGATGGAGCGGTGAGCGAGGGCGTTGCGCGTCAGATGGCGGAAGGGGTGCGCGAACGGTTCGGGGCGGATGTCGGGTTGGCGGTGACGGGCATCGCCGGTCCCGCGGGCGGCACGCCAGAAAAGCCGGTGGGCTTGGTATACATCGCCGTGGCGCACCCGCGCGGAACGGACATCCGCCGGAATGTTTTCCCGGGCGACCGACACACCATCCGCGAATGGACCTGTCGCGCGGCGCTGGACCTCACACGACGCGCGCTTCAACCCGCATGAGCGGCGAGACGGTTATGGGTCGTGATAACCCGTTTCGACCGTGACGTGCACGGCGTCGATGCCGTGCATGGCTTGGAGGATGGCTTTTTTGACGCGTTCCTCAATGTCCGGGTAGGCGGCTTCCCGGGTGCCGACGACGGCGACGACGTCCACGCTTAACGAGAGTTGATGCGCGGAGCCTTCCACCCGGAGATCGTGAAACTCGGACAGTTGTTCGTGCCCCTTGACCACGCCGCCCATGACGCGTTCGGCTTCCGCATATTGCGGGTGGGAGCGGTCCACCGGGTCCACGTGTACGATGGCTTTTCCGCCCATGGCCTCTTCCACCCGGGCTTCGACCTGTTCCGCGATGTCATGCACTTCCAGCGCACTCTTTCCGGCGTCGACTTCGATGTGCAGCGACATCAGGCGATCTTCGCCGTACTTGTGAAGAATCAAGTCGTGGACACCGCGGACGTTTCGTACGGATCGCGCCGCCTTCTCGATGCGTTCAACTTCTTCGCGGTCGGGCGCTTCACCGAGGAGCGGGCTGATCGCATCGCGCGCCGTGCTCACGCCCGTGTAAAGAATGAAACAGGCAATACCGAGTCCGGCCCATCCGTCGACACCCGCCCAGCCCGCGCGCGATGCGCACAGGGCGAGCACCACGAGGCCGGTGCTCAGGACGTCCGCTACGTGATGCCAGTAATCGGCTTTCAAGGCCTGCGATCTCGTGGCCCGCGCCAAGGCGCGGGCAAAGACCGACACCCACTGCTTGACCAGCATGGTCAAGATCACCGCGACGATCATCCACCAAGGCGCGGTATAGGCCTGCGGCTCCAGGATGCGGCCCACGCCGACGCGGACAAATTCAATGGCCAGAACGATCAGCAACATGGCCATGACGAGCGCCGTCACGAGTTCCACGCGGCCGTGCCCGAAAGGATGTTTAGAATCGCGGGGTTTGCGCGCCCAGAGAAAACCGAGAATGATCACGAGACTGCTGCCGACGTCCGACAAACTATGCACGGCGTCCGCCATCAACGCCACGCTGCCCAGCAG
>SKXR01000156.1 GCA_007128275.1 Kiritimatiellia bacterium | reverse complement strand
TGCGGGTTAGCCGCCGCCGGCGTGCTTTACATTTTCTTGAGCCTGCTCATTCGCTTCGGCGGTTCGGAACTCCTGCACCGGATCCTGCCCGCGGTGGTGACCGGCCCCGTCATCATGGTGATCGGACTCGTCCTCGCGCCGGTAGCGATTCACATGGCCTCGGGCCGTAGCGGCAACGGAGCGGTATGGCTGGTGCCTGAATCGACCGCCATGATCGTGGCCGGCGCGGCCCTGCTAACCACCGTACTGGTTTCCCTGCTGGGCAAAGGATGGTTTCGGCTTGTTCCCATTCTGTGCGGCATTGTCGCAGGATACGCCACCGCCCTGCTGCTCGACGCCACGGGCTATGCGGCGTCCGTACAAGCCCAGTTCGATCCGGGACTCCTCGCAAACTATACCGCTCCGAGCCTCGTATCCATGCAAACGGTTGCCGAAGCCGCTTGGTTGGCCGTACCCGCCTTCACCTTTCCCGAGTGGAGTTGGCCGGCCATTCTGTTCATTGTTCCTGTGGCCATTGCTCCGGCCATCGAACATTTCGGCGACGTCATAGCCATCGGCGGCGTAACCGGAAAAGATTACGTGGAGGATCCCGGCATTCAGAACACCATGCTCGGCGACGGCCTGGCCACCTCGCTCGCCTCGGCGCTGGGCGGCCCGCCCAACACGACCTACTCGGAAGTGTCCGGAGCCGTGGCTCTAACGCGCGCCGTAAACCCCGGCGTAATGACCTGGGCCGCTCTCACCGCCATCGCCCTGGCGTTTATAGGCAAGCTCGGCGGGTTATTGGCCACCATCCCCACGCCCGTCATGGGCGGCATTATGATCCTCCTTTTCGGAGCGATTACGGTCATCGGGATCAACACCTTGGTCCGCGCGCAAAAGGATCTGACCCTGCCCCGCAACATGATCATTGTGGCTGTTATTCTCGTTGTGGGACTGGGCGGCATGAGCGTCGGCGGCGAACCCGTTGCGTTGGAAGGCATCGGCCTGGCGGGTATCGTCGGCGTGGTGCTCAACCTGATCCTGCCCGGCAAATCCGCCCGCCGCAATGCGGACTTATTGGATTAAGGGGCCTTCTGCCGCGCACAGCGCCCTCGGCAAACGAACTATGACATCGAATCTGCACCCTTATCTACTTGCATCTCCAGCCCACACTTTGCAAAGTGTGGGCTGGGATGCAGGTTCGATAAACGTATGCGCGGCTTGAAATCAAGGTGCCTAGGCGGCTTGTCTGCGATTTCTTTCCCTTTGGACGGATTGCGACACAGACAAGACGCCGGGGTCACCCTTCGAAGTCCGCTCCGGCGGCGTGGTCAACAAACTATAAACGGGGCGCTTGTGCGGCCATAGAATCGAGCGACACACCATGAGTGATATCTCGGCACTGCCACTTCAACCTTCACTCTGGCGAACCTGCCGGGTATTGGCGAATAGACGCCGACTCGACATCCTAGCCGAACTTCTGGATCGCAGCCCTCAAGATGTTTCGCAGATCGCCGAAGCTTTAGGGTTGTCTGAAGCGGTCGCCTCACAGTATTTGCGACACCTGAATGCGCGGGGATTATTGCGCGCTTCCCGCGCGGGACGCTTTGTTTCCTACTCTGCGCAACCCGATCCAACGCTATATGAGAGCGTCAAGCTCTTGGCCGCGTTGCGACATGCCCTCATCAAGGAGAAGGATTCAACGGACCACATATTTAACCAAGTCACGGCCTTCACACATTGGAGACGCATTCGAATCGTTCAATGTCTGGCGCCCGGTGATTGTTCATTTACGGATTTGATGAGACGAACCTCCATCTCGCGTGCGGCACTGCAACGTCACCTCAAAAAGCTGATCGGCCGGAATTATGTTTCCTTTGACGAGAAAGACGGGCTTTACCGCCTCGTGCAAGCAACGAGCAGGTTGCAGAAGACCCTGCTTCGCCTGGCCCTTCTGCACAAAGAGCCACCCCTTCGCAAGAATGCGCGGTAATCCCCGGCCCACACTTTGCAAAGTGTGGGCCGGAGCGCCGAATACGTCGTTGTGCTTCGATAGAAAAGTACAACGGTGGTTGTCGGCTCCAACACGGGTGGTGGCACAACCGCGTACAATACGGGCATAAGAGCTCAATACGACGCGGCCATCCTCTGCCCCCGGCGCCTCTAGCCCTTTGCGAACTCGTCCACAAAACCCGCATAAAACGCGGCGGCGCGGACCAGATGGTCTACTTCTACTTCCTCGTTCGGCGCATGAGCAAACTTCTCGTGGCCGGGCCCGAATCCGATGGTCGGAATCCCGAACATGCCCGCCGTGGAGACCCCGTTGGTGCTGAACGTCCAATGCCCGACTTCCGGATCAGCGGAAAAGGTGTCTTTGTAAGCCGCAATGGCCTTCTGCACCGGCATTTCCGTCTCCGGCATTTCCCATGTGGGAAAATATTTCTTCGTAGGATAGACCAACCCGGTATAGCTCGGCGTGTCATAGGTCAACACTTTGACTTTCCCGCCGACTTTCTTCACGGACGGCAAGTCCAGCAATTCTTGCACGGAGGTCTCTTCCGTCTCGCCGATCGTCAGGCGACGATCCAAATGAATGGTGCATCCATCGGCCACGGCACAGAGACTGGGCGACGTGGAACGAATATGACTGATCGTAATCGTGCCCTTGCCCAGCGGATCGCGCGGTTCCAGCCGTTCGTTCAGTTGTTCGATATCCTTGATGATATCGGCCATTTTATAGACGGCATTGTCGCCGCGTTCCGGCGCAGATCCGTGGCAGGAAATGCCCGTTGTGGATAGTTCCATTTCCATGCGGCCGCGATGGCCGCGATAGATGCGCAGGCTCGTCGGCTCCGTGATGACGACCACGTCGGGAGTGATTTTGCCTTCCTTGTGAATGTACTGCCAGCACAGTCCGTCACAGTCCTCTTCCTGAACCGTCGCTGTGATATACAAGGTGGCATCTTTCGGGAACCCCTTCTGTTTCAGGATCGCGCCGGCATAAATCGAGGACGCCACGCCCCCTTTCATGTCCGTAGTACCGCGACCATAAATAACGCCGTCTTTCAGGACGGGGTCGTACGGATCGGTCTTCCAGTTATCGATTTCGCCGACATCCACCGTGTCGATGTGCCCGTCAATCGCGATGATTTTCGAGCCGGAACCGATGCGTCCGATGACATTGCCCTGCGGGTCGATGGTCACCTCGTCGTATCCCAGCGTTTCCATTTCCTGCTTGATGCGCTGGGCGACATCACCTTCTTCGCCGCTCAGCGAAGGGATGGCGACAATGTCCCGGAGGAACTGCGTAAGATCCTTTTCGATGTCCTGTGCGGCTTTGAAATATTCGTTCGACATAACTTTCTCCTTCGTTAGAGCGCCTTTAGTACGCCCGTTGCTTCGTTGAATTGATTAATCAACTGGTCCCACTCCTGCACCTGTTCGGGGGCAAACAGTTCCGTCCAGAAGTCCTCATCCCATAGTTGATTGAGCTCTTCGGACGTCTTCCCCTGCTGCTCGACCCAGGTGAAATACTTGAAGTTGTGCAAGGCCTTGCGATCGGCGTAGGTCAACTCGCGGACATGGTCAATCTGCGTGCCGAGCATGTAGCGCTCAAAATGGCCGACGGCCTTTTCGGCGTCATAGGCGCCGTGCTCGTCCTTCATTTCCACCATGCGCGATTCGTACAATTCCATGGAATCGGTCAGCGGCAAGAAGATGACGTCGCGCGAATCCATTTCGTAATACTTCGCCGTCTTGATGGCCGCGACCAGGTTGCAAATACAGGAAATGCCGGCACGATCCAAGTCCTGGACCGTCGCTTCGGGCACGCCGCGCTTCACCAGATAATCCCGGCCCTCGGGCTCGTTGAAGAGACGCATCAATTGCATCGTCTGCTCGTCGTCGATCGCCGCCACCATGTCCGTGTTGCGCACGTTATGAACCCACGGCACGTGCTTGTCGCCGATGCCTTCGATGCGGTGCGCGCCGAACCCGAACTGATACAGAGTCGGACATTGCAGGGCTTCTACCGCCACCACGCGGATGCCCGGATGATTGGTGCGCAGATAATCGCCCGCCGCAATGGTCCCCGCGGAGCCCGTGGCGCTGATCCAGCCGGCCAAGCGGCTCTTATCCGTCTTGTAATGATTATCGTAGATTTCCTGCACCACACCGCCGGTCATGTTGTAGTGCCAAATGGAATTACCCAACTCTTCAAACTGATTGAATATGACGATCTTGTCGCCGCGTTCCCGGCGCAATTCCCAACACTTGTCGTAGATCTCTTTGACGTTGGATTCGGTGCCCGGCGTGGCGATAATTTCGTCCGTACCGATTTCCCGCAGCCACTCGAACCGTTCACGGCTCATTCCTTCCGGCAGAATCGCGACCGCCGGGGCGCCGAGCAACGCGCAATCATACGCGCCGCCGCGACAATAATTGCCCGTGGACGGCCAGACGGCTTTTTGCGTCGTCGGATCGAAGTTGCCGGACACCAGACGCGGGACCAGACAACCGTACGCCGCACCGACTTTATGCGCACCGGTTGGAAACCATTTTCCCTGAATACCTACTATCCGCGCGTCCACACCGGTCAATTCCGACGGGAACTCCAGCCAGGTACCTTCACCGAAACCGCCGCCGTGCGGCTTGGGCTCGTTCTTCCAGGTAATCCGAAACAGGTTCAGCGGGTTGATGTCCCATAACCCAATGTCTTTAAGCTTTTCGACAACTTTCGCGGGAACCTTGGAAGGGTCTCGCTGCTGTTCAAACGTGGGCAGAATCACGCCGCGCTCGCGCGCACGTTCGATGGCTTTTTGCAGTACGTCTTTGTTGATGGATTCAATAATCTTCATGCGTTCCTTTCGAATAAACGGGCCATCATACCGAACCCACCCTGTTTCGTCAACGTGCACCGCACGCAATTCGTCCCCCGCATGTCGGGTATGGGTGGCTGCTCGCTCGTTTCCTTTTGGACCGCGGAGGCAGAGCGAAGCGTCGACGTCGCTTTGGCGGGGCCACTCCGCGCCCCGCTTCTTATCCCCTCCTCCGGCCTGCCCGCCGTAGCCTGCCCCCCCGTCCGGAACCGTTCGCCGCTATCGTCGCCCGTGATCGTCCACCGATCTTCTGTCTGAAGACAACCGCCATGCAAAACACACACCTGCGGGGTTTTCTGCTCTTCATCCCGATAAGGAGTTGAACTGCCGGGAAAATGCTTTATCCTCCAAACGAATCAACGCAAAACCACACGGAAAGGATGGTCAGAAATGAGAGCGATTATGATGAAGTGGACGGTTTTTGCATTTTGCTTTTCACTGGGCCTCGCGCTTGCTGAAGAGCCGGCAATCGGTGAATCGGAATCGGTAGAAGAACAAAAGGAGAATCCCGTGGTAGTTATCAAGACGAGCAAAGGCGATATAACGGTCGAGCTGTTTGAGAAGGAAGCGCCGATCACCGTAAAGAATTTTCTGCGATACGTAGAGGACGGGTTCTATGCCGGCACGATCTTTCATCGTGTCATTCCCGGCTTCATGATTCAGGGTGGCGGCTTCAATGCCGACATGAACCAGAAAGACACGCATGCCCCCATCAAGAACGAGGCCGAGAACCGCCTGAAAAACACGCGGGGCACGCTGGCCATGGCGCGCACGCAAGTGGTGGACAGTGCAACGAGCCAGTTTTTCATTAATCTCACGGATAACGCGTTTCTGAATCATACGCGGCCCGACCCGCAAGGATTCGGCTATTGCGTGTTTGGACGCGTGATCGACGGGATGGACGTGGTGGACCAGATTGCGGGCGTCCGGACGGGCCGCAAGGGCCCGCACGAGAATGTACCGGTGGAGCCGGTGGAAATCACGGAGGCTGTCGGCCCACGCTGATTAAACCGCGAGGCGGGGGGTGCACGCCGGGAACCCGGACATGGTAAAGGCCGCCCATAATAAACGCGCCGAGGCATCGCCGGATCGGGCGACGCTCGAGGAGCCCAAGTACCCGGGAAAGGGCTTTCGTCTCGGGGAATACGTCATCGAACAGACCCTTGGCCAAGGGTCGATGGCCACGGTGTATCTCGCCAAGGATCCGACCGGGAACGATGTCGCGATCAAGGTGTTCGTGGAGGGCGCGGGCGTCTCCACCACCATGCTCGAACGCTTTCGACGCGAGGCGGAGGCGTCGAAAAAATTGCGTCGGCATCCCAACATCCTGACGGTCTACACGTCGGGCAAGGAAGGGCCCTATCACTATATCGTGATGGAGAACATTCAGCGCAGCAAGACGCTGGAGAACGCGCTGGAATCGACTTCGTTGTCGATCGCCGACATCGTTCTGGTCATCATCAAGATCGCGCGTGCCCTGCAGTACGCGCACGAACGGCGGATTCTTCATCGCGATGTCAAACCGACCAACATCCTCATCGATGAATTCGGGGAACCGCGCCTTTCCGATTTCGGCGTGGCGACATTGATCGACTGGCCGTCCTGCACGGTCACCGGCGCTTTGACCGGCACGCCGCTCTACATGTCCCCGGAACAGGCGCGCACGGACAGCAAACTAAGTGCGGCGAGTGACATCTATTCACTCGGTGTGGTGCTGTACGAATCGTTAACCGGTGTCTTGCCCTATCACCATATGTCGCATGGCAGTCCCGTGCGCGACGTCTTGCAAGCCGTGAAGGAAGAAGAGCCCCGGCGTCCCCGCCTTTTCCGCAAAGAGATCTCGGCGGATCTGGAGGCGGTCATTCTGAAGGCGCTGGAAAAGGAGCCCAGGGACCGTTACGTGGATGCCGGCGCGTTCGCCATCGATCTGGAACGGGCGCTCATGAGTCGACCGGTCAGCGCGCGGCACTTCAACATGCTGGATCATCTGCGACACCGGATTCGACGACATCGGCAGGCCCTCCTCGCGTTGGTCTTGGCGGGGGGAGCGACCGTGTTTCTTCATCTGCATTTTCGAGAACAGTTGTTGCATGTGCAATATGAGGGCCTCATCCATTTCGCCCAGCTGCAGAATACGAAACACCGCGCCGTACGGCCGCCGCCGAACGCGCACGATATTCCGGAATCGCAACGGGCTTGGCACGAAATCCGGCTGGCCCGCAACGCCATGCGCGCGGGCGATTGGCCCCGCGCCCAGTTCATGCTCAATGCGGCCGTCGGCCTGAGCGAGACCGTCGGCGACCATCGGACCGTGGCCATTGCGCAATTGGACGAAGCGCGATGCGCCATCATGTTGTACCGCCAGGAACGGGCCATGTTGATTTACCACGGAATCCTACAGAACGAACAGGCCTCGCCCGCCACGGTCGCCATGGCGCAGATGGAGTACGTGGCCTTGGCGCTGCTGCGCGATGAGATCGAATTGGCCTTGGACATCTTCCGAAAAGCGCCGATTCCCGCCGACGGCCCGATCCGCCCCTTGATCTTATGCCTCGGCGGCGCAATGACACCCGACGAACTGCATGCCGCGATTGAATCGCTTCCCGCCCGGTACCAAAACGACGCGCATCTCGTGGCCGGCATCCGGTATTACTTGGACGGCCATATCCGGCAAAGCGCCGCGTCCTTGAAATCCTGCATTCAACTTTCCGTGCCGTCCACAGACTGGCCCGCCCCTTTCGCCCGTATGTTGATTTCCGATCTGATCCGACAATGAACCCACGCCACGCCATTCTGGAAATTGGTTCCCACGGTGTCCGCCGCATGACGGGGGCCATTCGCAATCCCCTGCTTGCGCTCCTCGCGGTGGTCGTCCTTCTGGCTTCGGCCGGCTATGCCGTCTTCCGCGCAGAACAGCGCGCGCGGCAATGCATGCAGCATCTTCGCCATATCTATCTGGCCTTGGAAATGTACGAGCTGGATCACGGGGCATTGCCGCACATGGCGTTTTATCCCGATGACGCATGGCATTCGGCGGACAGCATGTTGGTGGTGCTGGATCCGTACGCCATTACCAGCGAAATCGGCACCTGTCCGGGAGACCATGAGGTCGTGCGGGCGCACGGTCTCAGCTACATCTGGAATGCAAATTTGAACGGAGCGTTGCTGCACGAACAAGACCGCGATACGTGGTTGGTCACCGGGCTCAATGCGCTCTCGGAGCAAGTGCCCGCGCCGCATTTGGGACGACATATCACGCTGTACGCGGACGGCCGCATTGTGCGGTCCAGGAAACCGCCCCGCGGCCTCACGGAGATCCGGCCCTAGTCGCCTGTTAAAGACGCCGGCCGTGCGGATCAGTTGATCGAGGACTTGGTCACCTTGATCAAGGTCTTCCAGAGCGCTTCCGGCGTTTCCTCGGCCATCAGCTTTTCCCGCGCGTCCTCTTTACGCAGGGCGTGCGTCAAGCCGGATAACAGTTTCAGGTAGAAGGCGCTGGCGGCGGTGGGGATCACCATGAAAAAGACAATGCGGGTCAACGCGCGGGAAGGACCGCCGAATTTGATGCCTTTCTCGCTGATACCGAGGGCCAACGTAAGGCCGCCGCCTTCCACACCCCGTACGTGGGGAAAGGCCAAACCGTGATCCACGGCCGTGCTCACGATGGCTTCGCGTTTCAAAGCCTCTTCGCTCAATAACGCTCCGTTGTCGATGAACTTCTTAACTGCCAGCAGGTGACAGATCTCGGCGATCGCGCCGTCCCGGTCCGTCGCTTCCAACCGCGGTATCATCAATCCGGGGGCGCTGAAGCGCTCGATGCCCACTTTCGGCGGTTCATTGCGACGACGAGGGGCTGAGGTGGCCGCCGTCTGGCGGGGCGCCTCGGTCATGTAATAGAGAAAGCGACCGCAATTCGGACAGGTATGCAAGCGGTCCGCCGCACGTACCGCCTGGATAAGACTGAGAGGGAGGCTCATGCCGCACGCCGAACAAATCTTGTTCGCGATGGGGACGATGGCCAGGGGACTCTTCTTCAACATCCGGATAACCACAGACTGGGTGTCCACGGGCAAGGCGGTGATCATGGTGTCTATGGACTGATCCAACTGGTCAAGATGCCCGCCCGGCAGGGAGGCATTCTGTTCCGCGCGCGCATAGGTGAGTTCCTGTAGCTGAATGAGGTGGTTTATAGTCTTCTGCATGGATTGGGCCGATCCTTAAATAGAAATGTGAAACAACAACGCCCCTAAGGGGATTTCTTTTCTAGCGCACGCCCGAGCGCAGTGCAATACGATTCTTAAGAAAATGCACGAGCGCGGACCGGAGGCAACGGCGCTATAGCCGCCGGCTCAATCCGGCCGCGACACCGAAATCTGCGGCGCCGTCGTTCAAGCCGAGATCGAGCATCGCAAATACGCGCCAATCGCGCTGCACACGGTAGGTCCCCAAGAACGAGAGATATTGCGGGTCTTCGTTGTTCGGGGAAATGGCTTCGCGCCATTCATAGAAAGCGGCGACCAACACCTGGTTCAAGGTCTGGTAGCCCGCTCCGATACTAATGGATAAGGGGTCGTTATACGACACGCCGGAAGGTTCACCGATAAAGGTGTATCCGATGTCGAAGAAAGCAAGGAACCGGTTCGGGAACATGCGCACGGTCTCCAAGCCGAAGCCCACGTCCGTTTCACCCGTGCCCAGCCCCTTGTCCTCGTCGGCGGTCGGCAATTTCACGCGAACGAACGCGCTCATCCAAGGCCAAAGCTCCCGCTGCTCCTTGAAATGCCACGTCCCTTTCAGCACGATGTCGCCCAAACCGGACCGCGTTTCCCGGCTACTTTCCTCGTCGATCCTTTCCACGCCCCCGTCCACCACGGCTTGTGCGCCGGGCGACTTGACTTGAAGATACGGGACGATAGCGACCGCTCGCCAGGAACGGCTTCCGTGTTTGACGACGAGCGGCCAATAGATCATCTCGGTCTTTTCATCCGTACCGTAATCGCCGGATGAATAGTAGCCGTACGTCTCCACCTCCCAATAACGCGTTTCGGCCGCCGCGTGGTCCAGCATCCACACGGCGACCGCCACACTGGCACACAACGCTGTCTTGGCGCTCATGAATCGGCGTCGTTATTGGCCCGGCCGACCAGCGCCTTCCGGTCTGCCGACCCCTTCCGGCCGTCCGGCCCCATCAGGCCGGCCCACTCCTTCGGGACGCCCCACTCCGTCAGGACGGCCTACGCCTTCAGGACGACCAGGCGCATCGGGCCGCCCGATTCGTTCAGGCCTTTCCGGACGCTCCGGACGCTCAGGGCGTCCAGGCGTCTCCACCCATTCCGGGCGGCCCGGCTGATCCGGTCGGCCGCGCTCTTCCATTCGCGCCCCCTCCGCACCGCGCGCCGGTTCAGCGCGACGAGCACCACTCATGACCTCGCCCAAGTTCAAGTCATACTCTTGAGCGATCTCGCCCCAGCCCATGCCGTCTTCACGGGCGGCAAGAATATCATCCAGCGCGCCCTCTTCGCCGATCGACTCGGCCAGCGCCAGGCTGATCTCTATCTCGCCATACCCCATGCCGCTCGTACGCATCTCTTCCACCCGCTCTTCACTGACGTCATAACGTTCAGCGAGTCCGGTCGTCAGATGCGGAACCTGCGCGGGAGCCTCGCCTTCCGGCGCCTCCACTTCGGTATCCGGCATCTCCATGTCCTCATCTTGCGCGTATAGCGAAGTCCCCAGACCCAGTGCCAGAGTCATCGATACCAACCCCACAACGTATCCATTCCTTTTCATCATTCCGTCCCTTCGTTTGATGTGCCGCTACACCCCGTACCTCTAATCAGAGTACCGCAGAAACGGCGCCCCGTTTAGCAGACATATCCCGTTTAACGTTTCACCCAAGGCGTCGCGCGCCGAATTCTTCGAAGATAAACGGGTTTGGGCGCGACGCGATATTCCGGAGGGATGCCGTTGGCGTTAAAGAGGCGATCCCAAACGCGTTCGAAACAGTGTCCCGCATGCGGAAGCTCGGCGCTGATTCGCACCGCGCGTTCATAGAAGCCCTTCGGTCGCGAACGAATCTGGTCGGCGGTGACGGCGAAATGGGCGCTCGGATAAAATGTCACGCGTTCCGGTGCCGGCTCATTCCACAACGCCTGCCAGAACGCTTCGAGTGGCAACGGATCGCGATCCGGATTCCTGTTCCAGTTTTGAAACAACAAAGAACCCGTGACGTCATCCTCATCTATGATAAATCCAAACCACAAGAACCCGTTCACCGCGACCTGCTGGAATGCGATGTGATGAAGCACCTTGTGAAAGCTCGGCACATGATCAAACGGCTTGCCCTGCGCGAACACGGTAATGTCCGCGAGATCGTCATAGCGGCGAACGATATGTTGCAGATAAGCTTGCTCTTCGCGTCCAACCGCCGACAACGGGATTAGCTCCACATGCCGGCGAGGCGGAAGAACGGGCGACTCCGCCTGCTTATTGTACACGGTCACCCGAAATCGTTTCGGGACACGCCGCACCCATTGCAGATCTTCTTGATACCTCGCTATGACCAGTTCCAGTGTCTTCATGAAATGCATCCCCCACAAACGTAAACACGGTTTGGAACCACGGCCAAGGCGAATGTCACACGCCTTGGCGGAAGGTGATGCCGGAAGGGCCGGGATCGGTTCGAGCGGACGAGGTAAACAGGCGCACAGGGGAAAGACCGATCGTGTTCAGTCGGGCAATTCGTGAGGGATCGCGCCGTAGCGCAAGGGGCCTTCGCCGTGCATCAGCGCAGGACACACGCAACGTGATACGTCTCAGGAGTGCCGAACATGGTGAGCCCGTTCCGTTGCGGTCCGCACACCAAATCATCTCCATTCAATGAAGCACAACCCAGCTGGAACCCGGCCGCGAACACAATCAGCAAAATTCCCACACTCTTTTTCATGACACTCCCTCGTACGTCCGTTACAGCGCACCGGCCGCAGAAAGGCGACTGTGCAACATCCTCTGTGGTGAACTAGGGAGCACAGGGCGTGCCAACCATCGGCAAGGGACAGAGAGTACCTGGGAGAGCAAATGGGAAAAGCCGCCCCAAATGGCCGCAGGCTTAGGAAATCATGCCATCCGGAAACGAAAAGGAACTCGGCAGAATACAGAAATACCGGCAGAAACGAAACCGGCCCATTATCACATTCTCACTATTGACACGCGACCCGACAAAGCCCCCATTAGCAGCAAATAATGGATTCCATTACCGCCTGGCCGTAAGCGGCGTCTCGGTCGATTTCCCGGATTCCGCGGGGGACGCGCCCGGGGCCGCAAGACGATTGGCTTCCGTCGGGGTCAAGGCTTGCACGGGTTTCTCCTTTCGCTTCATGTCGAAGTCACGCGACCGGCATACGAGGAAAAGGAAATAAATGATTGGCGAGCCCAACGCACGAGCGGAATACGCGCCACACAACCCACACGGCACACCCATACGATTAATCCCAAGGGGCTTATCGCAGACAACACACCCAAAAGAAAATCTGTAACCCTATATACATTCTTTGTATATTAATATACACAGAATGTATATGCACGGGCTTCGCCTGAGATGGGAACTACGAGCATCTCGAAGTGCAGGTCGTGCGCGGGGGCGCTTGTAGTTCCGGACCCCCTCTGCTCCCTCTCTTCCTCATCCATCTTGTCATCCATTCGGCATTCGGCAATCAGCAATCATCATTACTCACCATTGTTTCTCCTTTTCCCTTCCACAGAGTAAGGGATTAGGGGTATATTATCTTTAAGAAAGACGCACTGAACAAAACCGGGCCTGGACGTGTACAATGAGAACAGTCGGAACAATTATGAACACACTTTCTCTGGACAGCCGAAGCCCCGCTTCGCGTGGGCGTTCGGGCTTTACCATCGTGGAATTGCTCGCCGTGGTGATGATTATGGCCATCCTCGGGGCCATTGTGCTCGGAATTGCCGGATACGCATCGCGGCGGGCGAGCGACGCCGGAGCACGAGCGGACTTGAATCAGTTACGATCGGCGCTGACAGAATATCAGGTGCGGCATGGGACGTATCCTATGGAAAACATCGAAAGCCGCCCGCAGTGGGAGGAGATTGCGCCGGTGTTGACCAATCTCACCGAAGCGCCCCTTTCCTTTGAAGACCCTTGGGGAAACACCTATCAATATCGAGCGATGCGCCGCCCCGGGGAAACAACCGGACGCGTGATGTCGTTCGACCTCTGGTCATGGGGGCCGTCGGGAGGTCCGGGCGATGTGCCTGCGGGCGAGGATTATGAGTATGACATTATTCGATAAATGGAGAAGCACCAGATGAATGGGACCACATGCAACCGGGATCGCGCAGGATTCACCTTAATCGAATTGTTGGTCGTTATCTCGATCATTGCGATTCTGGCGGCCATTTCCGTGCCCGTTATCGGGCGCGCACTGGAAAGCGCCAAACGCGCTCAAGCGAACACGGAAGTGGCGGCGCTGGACGCCGCCATTCGCGCCTATTACAACGAATACAGTCGCTTCCCCCATCAAGGCGCACAGAAGGGGGAATACATTGATGATAATTCCGATTTACTGAATGTCTTGCGCGCCCGTGACGGGACCGGCAATGCCAATCATGCCAACAATCGGCGCCGCATCGTTTTCATCGAGGTATCCGATCGCAGCCTCAGCAAGAATGCTTCCGGGGAAGTGGAACCGACCCCGAACTTCATCGATCCATGGGATAGACCCTACCGGGTCGTGGTAGACATCGACTTTTCGGGCACCATAACGCCTCAGGATCACGACGACGTGGAAAACAGGATTGTAGCCGTATGGTCACTCGGCGCAGATCCCGCGGACACAGATAGACACATCACATCTTGGTGATGGAATCATGACATTGAACAAACAGAAAACAGCCGGCTTCACAATGGTTGAGCTCATGGTCGTTATCGGCCTGATCGGCTTGCTGACCCTCTTCGCCCTGCCCGCCTTCCAGTCGGCCGGACAAGCGGGGAATATGCGCTCGGCCGTTTTTCAGTTAAACTCAGCGCTTTCGCTGGCCCGTCAGACGGCAATTACTTCCCGGCAGCGCGTGCTCGTTCTATTTCCAGACGATGATGGAAGCCTCTACTCTGGCCAGAACAGTCAACATGTTGAAAAGGCCTTTCGGTCCTACGCGCTTTACGGCATGAGAGACGGCTATTTGACCGAGTGGAGAATGTTGCCGCAAGGCTTGGTCTTCGACCCCTATGAAGGGATAACTGGACGTCAGAATATCTTTCTGGTTGGAAACGGGATGTACTTAACGGATAACGTTCCCTTCCCGGACAACCAAGGCAATGACCATTCTCTATTCGCCGTGACCTTTCGCTCGGAGGGACGCCCCACACCCGGCGGCCCGACAATCTATATTTCCGAAGGAACTACGGATGTTGACCCATCGGCGGGCCGAGTTGACGAGCTCTATGTTCGCGCCGAACTCCCCTTCAGGGCAATAAGTATAAATCACGTAACGGGGCAGTCGAGAATACGTGAATTCCTAGTCGAAGACAGATTATGAAAATGAGCCACAGTATTAAGGCCGGTTTCACGCTGGTGGAGATCGCCCTGGCGATCATGGTGATCAGCGTGGGGTTATTGGCCGTGTTCAGCCTGTTCCCGACCGGCATGGCCTCCAACAAGTATGCCATTGACGACACGTACGCAGCGATGTTTGCCGAAGAGGT
>SKXR01000293.1 GCA_007128275.1 Kiritimatiellia bacterium | reverse complement strand
TTGCCTCTGTAAGAGGCGACTGTTTCGGTCCCGTGCGGAGCACTGGGGCGAGATGGGGCTTGACCGGTGCTGTCTGCGAGCGCACCGTCGATACAATCGGGTTGGGAGACCCTAACAATAAGGAGGTTGGTATGTGGCTCTCAAGAGGATTGCTTTTCACGATATTGAACGTGTCGTTGGCGCTGGGGACGATCGGCTGCATCGGCAGCAGCAGTTCCAAGAGCGAAAATGGCGGAGGCGAAGGGAATGGCGAAGGCGATGGGCCATCGATGACCGGAACATGGAATGCTCTGGCCGATGGGATTCCGATCACGATGAAACTCACCTCCGACGGGAATGCCTTTACGGGGACCTACAGCGATCCCGTTGGAGGCGGAACCCTGACCGGATCCACAAGCGGCAATTCCGTGAGTATGACCCTCACAGGCGGGGGCAATGTCTCACAATGGTCGGGTTCGGTGAACGCGGAGCGCACCTCCATGTCGGGCACATACAAGTTTGTGCCCGACGGGATAAGCGGTACGTGGACCGCTACCAAACAATAGGCGCATCTCCGCGACCAGAGCTTCGCCTAACGGTGAGACCTGCTGGACCATGGGTTGACGCCACGGTGCCTGTCCCCTTGCTCCTTAGAGAGGGCTTCCAATCGTTGGAAAAATTCGCGTCATTTTTCCCAACGATTGGAAGAAGGGAGAGACCTGCGAGGGACAGAGACCAAGGCCCCCCGCATTTATGTCCGTTTCCGCTTTCCATAGGCTCAGGTGGTGGGTAATTTCCTTACATATGTATAAGGGTTGGAGCGGAGCGGCCGCGGCGCATAGTGCTAGAGGGTCCGCTCTTGGGGAGGAAGAGACATGAGCGTGACCACCATGATGAAGAACAGGATGCTGCCTCTGCTGCTCACTTCTTACGGCCTTCTTCCCACTTCCGCCTCCGCCGTCGAACTTATCACGTCGGTTACAGATGGCGGGGGGCGGCGTGCGCAAAGCGCGAATTACACGATGGACGGCAGTTTCGCTGGCGTGTCGGGCATCTCCTCCGCGCCCGCGCCGGAACAGGTGGCGCGCCATGGGTATATCGGTCAGCTCACGGACGTGGTGGCGTTGAACCTGACCGCCGCGCCGGCGCCGGTGGAGGAGGAAGCAAGCACGCAACTTTCCGGCTTGGCCGTCAACGATGATCTGACCGTGACCGTCGCATTCGGATCGGACGTGCACTGGGCCGCCCCCTCATGGCCCCTCGCGTCCATCGACGCCGCGGGCCTGGCCACGGCCGACGCGGTGTACGAGGACACGCTCGCGTTCTACAGTGGCGCGTTTCTCGGATTCGCCGGCACGGGCGCGGTGATGGTCCTCGACGTTGATCCCGACAACTTCGGTTCATACGCCGGGGACGGCTTGCCCGACTCGTGGCAAATCGAATTCTTCGGCTTCGACAATCCGGACGCCGCGCCCGACGCCGATCCGACGGGGACCGGACAGAACAACTGGTTCCGCTACATCGCCGGACTTAACCCCACCAACGCCGCAGAAATCTTCACCTTCCGCATCGCCGCGGTCCCTGATGAACCGGATCACAGGGATTTGTTGTACGATCCGGTTCGTACCGGACGCGTATACACGTTGCGGTACAGTACGGACCTGCCGGCGGGCGTATGGGTTGACCTGACCTCGATCAGCGCGCCGGTCACCAACGCGCAGGAAGTTACCGTGACCGATGTCGAAGCCATGGAGCCCTGGAAATCTTACAAGATAAGAATCTCGCTGCCTTGAGGAACAACATGAGGAGGAACCATTTGATGAAAACACGACATGCCCTGAAGGTGCTGCTGATCCTATGCCTGTTTCCCGTGGGTTCTGCGCTCGCACAAACCCCGTCGCTGTTGAATTATCAGGGACGCGTTAGCGTCAACGGGACCAACTTCCACGGCACCGGCCAGTTCAAGTTCGCCTTGGTGGACGGCGGGGTCGATCAAACGCAACAGGCGACGGCGACACGGAATATTTTTAATGGGGTGATCCTGAATATTTTCGTTAATTTTGGTGGTTCCGGCTACACCTCGGTTCCGGAGGTGCATATCATCGACAGCACAGGGTCCGGTGCGGAGGCCATCGCCCAGATTGGCGGTGGCGCAGTTACGAACGTAGAGGTGATAGCGGTTGGGTCGAATTACAGCCCCGACACGATCGTGGTGATCGATCCGCCCGCGCCGGATATGGTGGTCACCACGTTCTGGAGCAATGACGGGACCAGTGTGGACGGGTCGGAACCGGCCGCCGCCGTCAGCCTGCCGGTGCAGCACGGTTTGTATTCCGTGTTGCTGGGTGACGATTCCCTTTCGAACATGGATGTCTTATCCACGGCGGTCTTCAACAATCCCGAGGTGTACCTGCGCGCCTGGTTCAATGACGGGGTCCAAGGGTTCCAGCAATTGACGCCGGACCAACGCGTGGCGGCGGTGGCGTACGCCCTGCAGGCGGGCGATGTGCCGGACGGCGTCATCACGGGCGACAAACTCGCGCCCGGCGCCGTCGCCGACAATCTGGAGGCGGACGGTCAAAGCGCCGTGCCGTTTGGGGCGCTGGTTCTGTCGGAAACCGCGGTCAATGCGAGCTTCACGGACGCCGGTTACGTCAACGTGGGCACGGTACAGACCGGAAATACGTGGGAGGAGGCGAATCCATTTACTCCGCCCGAAACACGGGGCGGATACACCATGATATGGACGGGCAGCGAATTGATCGTTTGGGGCGGTGTTACAAGCGGAGTTCCCATAGGTGTCGGCCGGCGTCATAATCCCACCAACAATTTCTGGTCGGCTCTTTCCAACGTTAACGCCCCGTCCGCCCGGCGCGACCATACCGCCGTATGGACCGGCAGCGAGATGATCGTCTGGGGAGGCTGGGACATCACGGATTTTCTGAATACCGGCGCCCGCTATAATCCGGCCAACAACACGTGGACGGCGATGACGACGAACAACGCCCCGCCGGCCCGCAGCGGCCATACCGCCATCTGGACAGGTACGGAAATGATTGTATGGGGCGGCGGCCCGCCAAGCGCCGAACTCAACAGCGGCGGACGCTACAATCCCGCCACCGATACGTGGACGGCCACCTCGTTCACGAGCGTGCCGTCCGCCCGTCGCGATCACACCGCCGTATGGACAGGAAGCGAAATGATTATATGGGGCGGCGCCGGTATTGGCCTCCTGAATACGGGCGGCCGCTATAATCCGGTCAACAACACGTGGACGAACACGTCGACGAGCTCCGCGCCGTCGGCCCGACTGTTCCACACCGCCGTTTGGACCGGCGACGAGATGATTGTCTGGGGCGGCCAGGCCGGGACCAACCGCCTGGCTACCGGAGGGCGGTATAACCCCGTGGCCAATGCCTGGGCCTCCGACGCCACGGCGATTGCCGGCGCGCCCGCCAAACGCGGCCAGCATTCTGCCTTATGGACCGGCACCCGCATGATCATTTGGGGCGGTGAAGACGTCGCTCAGCTCAATACCGGCGGAATCTATACGCCCGTCGCCAACACGTGGAGCGCCACCAGCCAGGAAGGAGCGCCACCACCCTCCGGCAACCATACCGCGGTGTGGACCGGTAACGAGATGCGGGTGTGGGGCGTCCCGTTAGACATCCCGAGTCTGTGGACGTATCGACCGGGGCGGGTGATGCATCTATTCATGCGTCCGTGAACAGAAGGTCGCATAAGCCTCGGCACACCCAAACATAAGGCGCTTGGCGTTTTCTATCCCCCCGCGATCGCGCCGAGAATAATCAAGGGTTGCTGGCCGCTGACCACTTCGGGCGGCAGCGGTCTGTCCGGCGGATCGTGGGAGAGGTCCTGTTCGCACGCGAAATAGCGCAGGAACGGGCGACGCGCCCGCGTGACCGGATCGCGGATTGTTCCGCTCAACATGGGATACTTCGCCTCGATGACGTCGACTACGGCGTCGGGCGTGACCGGCGCGGGAACTTCCAGCAGCAATTCCGTTTCCTCGATATGCGCCAACTGACGCAGACCCAGCGGTAGCTGCACGCGGATCATGGCAGGGTCTGCACCTCCACGGACAGCACGGCCGGCAGATCGCGCGCGATCGCGGTCCAGTGATCCCCGCCGTTGGGCGACATATAGATTTGTCCGCCGGTCGTCCC
>SKXR01000168.1 GCA_007128275.1 Kiritimatiellia bacterium | reverse complement strand
CGCTCCTGCATGAACCGTGGGACGTGCAGAACAAGTCCGGAAACCCGTTTCAGGTGTTCACCCCCTTCTGGAAGACGTGCCTTGCGAAAGGGGAACCCGCCGACGTGCTGGATGCGCCGCATGCGTTCAAGACGCCCGCCCAATGGCCCGCTTCAGATAAGCCCGCCTCCTTAGCCTTGCTGCCAAAGGCCAAGTGGGACGACGGCCTTTACGAGGCGTGGACCCCGGGCGAGGCAGGGGCGAACAAGCAGGTCGATGCGTTCATCGAGGGCGTCATCGCCTCCTACGATATGTCGCGCGACATCCCGGGAGTGTCGGGCACTTCCCGACTCTCGCCCCATCTACATTTCGGCGAAATCGGGCCTCGCCAGATATGGCACGCCGTTCAGGAAGCCGCTGCGACGCAAAGCGTCAAGGGCATGATCAAAGGCGCGGAAACCTTTCTACGCGAAGTCGGTTGGCGCGAGTTCGCGCACCATCTCTTGTTTCATTTCCCGCAAACCCCCGACAGCCCTTTACGCGAGGAGTTCAATGACTTCCCGTGGCTCGACGACGAGCGGGGATTGAACGCGTGGCAGAAAGGGTTGACCGGTTATCCCATCGTGGATGCGGGCATGCGCGAACTGTGGCACACCGGCTGGATGCATAACCGGGTACGGATGATCGTCGCTTCGTTCCTGGTCAAAGACCTGCTGATCCCTTGGCAGGAAGGCGCGCGTTGGTTTTGGGATACCTTGGTGGACGCCGATCTCGCGAGTAACACGCTGGGCTGGCAATGGACGGCGGGTTGCGGTGCGGACGCCGCCCCGTATTTCCGCATTTTTAATCCGGTGCTCCAAGGCGCGAAATTTGATCCGGACGGAACCTATGTACGTCGCTGGGTGCCGGAAATCGCGGCGTTGCCGGATGCGTCCATTCATAAACCGTGGGAATCCGGCGCCAACCTGGCCGCCGCCTATCCCCGCCCGATGGTGGACCATAAACAAGCCCGCGACCGCGCTTTGGCGGCGCTCTCGGAGATCAAGAAGGGGGCGTAACCGCGTCAAACCGTTTGACACGAAAATAGTGTAGCACAATATTTCTGTAATGAAGAACGTCACCATAAGGTTGTCGGACAAGTTGGCTCATAAGGCAAAAGTTTTTGCGGCGGAGCATGATACAAGTGTGTCCCGCCATGCTGAATGAAGCAGGCGCGGCCTACCCCGCGAGGGAGTCCCTTTATGAGCGGTAATGCATTTGTGAACATGTCTTCTTTTCTTGTTGTCTATTTGTTATGCTGAACCTGTGAAAGCGAGGCGTGACTATGCAAATGGACCGTCTAACGATTAAGTCGCAGGAAGCCCTGCATCGAGCGCAACGGTTGGCGGAGCAGCACCGCCATTCCGAGGTGGCCGTGGAACACTTGGTCCTGGCCTTGATCGACCAGGAAGAGGGGGTGGTGCGTCCGCTGCTCAGCCGTCTGGGGGTCAACCGGGATGATCTACGTGCCCGCATGGAAGAGGCGCTGAAAAGTCGTCCCACCGTCGACGGCGCGGCCAGCGAACGCTACATCTCGCGATCCCTCAAGCACCTGCTCGACCATGCCTTCGAGCTGGCGGAGAAGATGCAGGACGAGTATGTCAGTACGGAACATCTGTTCCTTGCGGCCGTCCAGGAAAAGAATACGGCGCTCGCCGAGTCCGGCCGTGAACTGGGCTTGACCCCCGACGCCGTACTGAAGGCGTTGCAAGCCGTGCGCGGCAGTCAACGCGTCACCGACCCGTCACCGGAAGACAAGTACGAGACCTTGAAGAAATACGGGCGGGACCTGACGGAAGCGGCGCGTCAAGGCAAGCTGGACCCGGTCATCGGCCGCGATGCGGAAATCCGGCGTGTGGTTCAGGTGCTCTCGCGCCGCACCAAGAACAATCCGGTGCTCATCGGCGAACCCGGCGTCGGGAAAACAGCCATCGCTGAAGGGCTCGCTCAGCGGATCGTCAAAGGCGACGTCCCCGAAACGCTGAAGAACAAGCGTGTGGTGTCGCTCGATCTCGGCTCGATGGTCGCCGGCTCAAAGTACCGCGGCGAATTCGAGGACCGCTTCAAAGCGTTTTTGAAGGAGGTCACCGCATCGGAAGGGAGTATTATTCTTTTCATCGACGAACTGCACACGCTGGTCGGGGCGGGCGGTGCGGAAGGCGCGGTGGACGCGTCGAACATGATCAAGCCGCCGCTGGCGCGTGGTGAATTGCGTTGTGTGGGCGCGACAACGCTGGACGAATATCGCAAACACATTGAGAAAGACGCCGCGCTGGAGCGTCGTTTCCAACCGGTGGCCGTGGACGAGCCGACCGTCGAAGACACGATTGCCATATTGCGCGGGTTGCGTGAACGCTACGAGGTCCATCACGGCGTGCGCATTCAGGACACCGCGCTCGTGGCGGCGGCGACGCTCTCGCACCGGTACATCAGTGACCGGTTTCTGCCCGACAAGGCCATCGATCTCGTGGACGAAGCCGCCAGCCGGTTGCGTATAGAGATCGACAGTATGCCGATGGAAATCGACGCGGTGGAACGGCGCATCATGCAACTGGAAATCGAACGCGAAGCTTTGCGTAAGGAAAAGGACGCCGAATCGCGCAATCGCCTGAAGAAACTGGAAGAGGATCTTGCCGCGCTTCGCGAAGACAGCGCGCGCATGAAGCTGCATTGGGAACGGGAGAAAGAACTGATCGGTGAGATTCGTTCATTGACGGAATCGTTGGATCTGTTGCGCACGAAAGAGGAAGAGGCCAAACGGCAGAACGAGTTGGAACGGGCCGCAGAGATCATGTACGACCTGATCCCGAAAACGGAGAAGCGGATTCAGGAAGCCAAGGGCCAACTGGACGAGTTTCAGAAAGAGCAGAAGATGTTGAAAGAGGAAGTGGACGCGGAAGACATCGCCACGGTGGTGTCCACATGGACCCACATTCCGATCAGCCGGTTGCTGGAAGGCGAGAAGGAAAAACTGCTGCACATGGAAGACCGGCTTCGCGAACGCGTGATCGGCCAGGAAGAAGCGGTGACGGCGGTATCCAACGCCGTGCGCCGTTCACGGTCCGGTTTGCAGGATCCGAACCGGCCCATCGGTTCCTTTGTGTTCATGGGACCGACCGGCGTCGGGAAGACGGAGCTGGCGCGCGCGTTGGCGGAATTCCTCTTCGACGACGAGCACGCCATGATCCGGATCGACATGTCGGAATTCATGGAAAAACACACCGTCAGTCGTCTGATCGGCGCGCCGCCGGGTTATGTCGGCTATGACGAAGGCGGGTATCTCACGGAACATGTGCGTCGCAAACCGTATTCGGTGGTGTTGTTCGACGAGATTGAAAAGGCGCATCCGGATGTGTTCAACGTCCTGCTACAGATCCTGGACGACGGTCGCTTGACGGACGGGCACGGCCGCACGGTGAATTTCACGAACACGATGGCGATCATGACGTCGAACATCGGCGGGCACATCATTCTCGAAACGCTGGACCGGCATCCGGACATCACGTCGGGCGACGACGTATACGAGGACATGGAACGCCGGGTTTTTGAGCTGATGCGGCGCGAATTCCGTCCGGAGTTTCTGAATCGAATCGATGAAATCATCATCTTCCACAGTCTCAACAGGGAACAGATTCGGCAGATCGTGAACGTACAGCTTAACGCGATGCGGCGGTATTTGGACGACAAGAAGATCTCGTTGGAATTGACGGACGCCGCGACGGACCTGTTGGCGAGGCAAGGCTACGACCCCTCGTTCGGGGCGCGCCCGTTGAAACGGTTATTGCAGCGCAAGATCATTAACGCGCTCGCCACGGAACTGCTCAAAGGGGAGGTCCAAGAAGGCGATCATGTCCTCGTGGATGTGGATCCGGCCCAGTCTGACGAGTTGGTTCTGAAAGCCACGCGCTGAACGGGATTACGGCGCCGCGCGGATTTTGGAGCAGCGCCCACAGGGACAGGAACATTCCGTTCTCCGCATGCAATGGCAAAGCCGACGCTCTCCAATCGTTTGGAGGGCGGAGCTATGCGACGCCGCGAACGGGTATTCCGGTCTCGCATAGTTCGACCCTCCAATTCGGCTGCACTCTTTCTGACACATTATCCAACCCACCCCGCCGGTCACCATGCGCTTCGCTTAGGTGACCGGCACCCCTCCCGAGG
>SKXR01000072.1 GCA_007128275.1 Kiritimatiellia bacterium | reverse complement strand
TGTGTCCCTTGATTGTGCTTGATTGTGATGAGATTGTGATGATTGTGATGATTGTGATTAACTGTCATCTGTTTCCACGATCGTAGATTCTAATGACAGTGAACGAGCAGGAGCGCGCGGATTATTTCTGTGTCCCTTGATTGCTGTGTTTCGGCATTATTTCTGTGTCCCTTGATTGTGTGATGATTGTGATTAACTGTCATCTGTTTCCACGATCGTAGATTCTAATGACAGTGAACGAACAGCGCGCGGATTATTTCTGTGTCCCTTGATTGAGGAAGGGCGTTGAGGGAATCTGGACTCAGTCCCAGTCTTCGTCAAAGGAGTCGTCGAGGGCTTTGACGTTCCGCACGCGGAGGGTGACACGGTCGCGAGAGGCCTGCGTGAAGATGTCGAGATTCTGAACCATCCAGATATCGTCAATCTTACGTAGGCTTTTGACCTGCAATCGGCGCACCATACGGTTACGCGCGTCGAAGGCGTCGGCTTGCATCATCAGGCTCGTTTCGGGATCGATCCAAAGCCGAACCCCCGCATAGCGTGATACCTGTTCGTCCGGCGCCTTTAATTCAACAATATGGCAGAATCGGCCCCGCACCCGTTCGGACCCCACCACGCGCGCGCCGTTCCACCACAGAAACGACAAACTCAAATCGGCCCAATCGAGATCCAATCCGGCGATGGACCGATTCAAATCCTCCAATGCTGCCGCCTCGGCGGGGTCCCCATGAGCATAGGCATACTCCGGCGGCCTGTCCGCCGGCCAGGCGATGCGTAACCGTTCCTGCTCGGCGCCGAACCGGTCACGGATGATGTACAACGCCGTCGGCGGCTGGGCGCCCCAATCCAGTTCCATTTCCACCGGCGTGATGCGTACGATGTTGCCCCGGCGATCGCGCGATTGGAGTTCCCCGGTAATCCGCAGTGGGATATACGGCAACGCCGCCCGCACCTGCATCATGATCTGATCGCCGTCCGGCGTCTGAGCAGCGGTTGGCCCCGACGCCCCGAACAGAAGAATCACGGCCGCCAGGAATTTTCCAATCATTGGAAGAAAACAGGCCCGTTTTTCCAATCGTTGGAAGCGCGGAAGCAGGGCTTTTCCAATCGTTGGAAATGTCGTTTGCATCATGGAAGCTGAGACGCCGCCGGTGGCGACCGTATTCACTTTTTCTTTTTGACGCGCACGCCTTTGAGGCGTCCGATCTTCGGCAGTGGGCCGACGATGGGCGCGGCGTAGTCGATGAAGGCCTTGGTGACGTCGTTGCCCGCTTTGTTAATGAATTTCGCGGGCATGTGCTGCGTTTCCTTGGCGACGTTCTTGAGGGGCACGCGTTTATAGGTGACCACGTATTTCTTCCCGGGCTTTCGTACGATGGCAATACTGCCGCTGGCCTGTGTGCCGGTGGCGGAGGCCTTGACGGCTTGTCGTCCGACTTCGCGCGCCTCTTTGGCGTCGTTGGCGGAGATGATACCGGGGAACGAGCGTTGCAGGTAGCCGAGCGTATCGGCGCGTACGCGGGCGATGCCGAGTTTGGACCGGATCTCGCCCGCCAGCAGATCGCCGAGCGCGCCCGATCCGCTGAGCTGGACGTTGCCGTGCGCGTCGGTTTCCTTGATGAACAGGCTTGCGACGGGCTTGCCGCTTCTGTCGGCGATGCCTTCGGAAACGGCTACTACACAACGCCCATATTTGTTGTAGGCGGTTTTGACGTCTTTCAGAAACCGGGTCATAGCGAACGGGCGTTCCGGAAGATAGATCAGGTGCGGGCCGTCGTCGGGGTACACGCGCCCGAGGGCAGCCGCGGCGGTGAGAAAGCCGGCGTGGCGGCCCATGACGATGTTTATTTTCACGCCGGGCAGGGCGCGGTTGTCCAGGTTGTCGCCCATGAAGGCTGAGGCGACGAATTTTGCTCCCGAGCTGAAGCCGGGCGTGTGGTCGTTTTCGCGCAGGTCGTTGTCTATGGTTTTACAAATATGGAAACAGCGGAAGTCGTATTTCGCTTTGCGCGCTTCCTCGTTGATGATGTGGGTGGTTTCCGCCGAGTCATTGCCGCCGATATAGAAGAAGTAGCGGACATCGTATTTCTGAAGGACTTTGAAGATGTTTGCGCAATCTGCGGGTGTCGGTTTCTTGCGGACAGAGCCCAGGGCGGAGGAAGGGGTCCGGGCCACGTCTTCGAGCGTTCGTACACTTTCCCGCCCCAAATCGATCAGATCCTCTTCAAGTATGCCCTTGATGCCGTGCAGAGCGCCGTAGATTTTCTTGATCGGTTTATGTTTCTTCGCTTCGAGCACCGCACCGACGAGGCTTTGGTTGATGACGACGGTCGGACCGCCACTTTGCGCGATAAGCATGTTTCCGGTCAGTTGTTTCTTCGCCATTTTGTCATTTCTCCTGTGTAAGGGTTGAAAAGGTGAATGGGCCATGGTGTATCAGGTTGAAGGGAAAGAGGCAAGAGGGATGGTCGTGGCCGGCCCTCGCGCAGTATGGAGGCGGGAAAGGTCCACCGCCGCTGCGCCCCGGCGCGGAGTGCCAAGACGGGGGAATTCTTTCCCAAATTCCCGCTTTTGCGAAAAAATGGCAAGGGTTTCCCTGATAGTAGTTCGAGTTATGGAATATTCTATGGTTACGGAATGGGCTGTATGGGAGAAGGTTATGAAGAATATGGTGTCGAGTGTGTTACTACATTGAGGAACTTGGCACTGTCCCTGCTGCTTCAATAGGAGACGAAATAGTGATGACGCAGTCAGGGGGAGTAGATCATGACGATGTTATGGGGCACGATAGCAATCTTATCCAGCACGACCTTTATCGGATGCGGTTACTCCGCGGTGCGTTCGGCATTGCGAAGTCGTCAACTGCATCTGCAAGTACGGCAACCGTAGGACAGGAGGATAACGCCATGGCATCCATAGTGCTTCTGGTTATAGGTACCGCTACCGTGGGTATCGCGGCATTCGGATACTTGGTTTCGCTGCTTGTTGGCCGCTGATCAGGCCTGAGTCTCTTCCGTTTCGTTCCCCGTTGTCGGGGGGTTGACGGGCTCTTCGTCGCCGGAAGTCGGCGGCGGATTGACCGGGACGACGGGTGTTTCTTCCTGTCCGTCTTCCTGTTCCTCGATGGTTGCCTCGTCCTCCGGTTCCACGGGGGTGGCGGCGACGAGTTTATCGCCTTCCGAGAGCGAGATCAGGCGTACGCCTTGCGTGTTCCGGCTGATGGCGCGAATGCCACTGACGGAGATGCGAATCATCTGGCCTTGCTCGGTAATGAGCATGAGCGCGTCGGAATCATTAACAGAATGGGCACCGACCAGCAGGCCGTTGCGTGCCGAGGCGCGAATCGTGAGTACTCCTTTTCCGCCCCGCTTCTGCGTGGGGTACTCCTCGAACCGGGTGCGTTTGCCGAACCCGTTTTGCGTGATGGCAAGCAGCGTGCAGTCGGCGGCAACCACTTCGATGCTTTCGACGGCGTCGTTCTCCTTGCCGAGCCGAATGCCGCGAACGCCGCGCGTATCACGGCCCTGATCTCTCAACTGGTCTTCATGGAAGCGGATACTCATGCCGCACCGTGTGATCAGCATGACTTCATCTTCGCCGCCGGTCATTTTCACGCCGATCAGTTTATCGCCCTCATCGATGGCGATGCCGATGATGCCGCCGGCGCGCGGGTTGCCGAACGCGGACAGGTTGGTTTTCTTTACGATGCCTCGGTCGGTGGCCATCACAAGGTGTTTGTCCTCGGTGAATTCGCGCACCTTGATCATCGCGGCGATTTTCTCGTCGGATCCGATTTGCAGGAGGTTGACGATGGCCTTGCCTCGGGTGGCTCGGCCGCCTTCGGGGATTTCGTAGACCTTTTGCCAATGGACGCGCCCGTTTTCCGTGAAGAAGAGAATGTAATCATGCGTGGAGGCCATGAAGACGTGTTCGACGTAGTCTTCCTCCTTGGTGCCCATGCCGATTACGCCCTTCCCGCCGCGATGTTGCTGGCGGTAGGTGCTGACGGGTACCCGCTTGATGTAGCCGGTGTGCGTGATGGTGATGACGAAATTACGGTCGGCGATCAGGTCTTCGATATTGATCTCGCCCTCGTCGGGCAGGATTTCCGTGCGCCGTTCGGAGGCGTAGTTTTTCCGGAGATCGATCAGGTCTTCCTTGATGACCTCGAAGATTTTGTGTTCGCTTGCCAGCAGGTCGCGCAGGTAGTTGATCAGCTTGATGATTTCGAGGTATTCGGCTTCGACCTTGTCGCGTTCCAGGCCGGTCAACTGGTACAGGCGCATTTCCAGAATGGCGTTGGTCTGGATTTCGCTCAGTCCTAGTTTTGCCATCAGCTCCGCGCGGGCCGCGTTGCGGTCTTTCGAGCCGCGAATGATTTTGACGACGAGATCGAGGTTATCGAGGGCGATCTTAAGCCCCTCGAGGATATGTGCGCGGGCCTCGGCTTTGGCGAGATCGAATTTGGCGCGACGCGTCACCACCTCGAAGCGGTGGTTGATGAAGCATTGCATCAATTCTTTGAGGTTCATGATGCGGGGTTGGCCGTCGTCGATGGCGAGCATGATGGCGCCGAAGGTCATCTCGAGTTGCGTGAACTTGAAGAGGTTGTTCAGGAGCACTTTGGGGACGGCGTTGCGTTTCATTTCGATAACCACGCGGATGGCGCCTTTGGCGGATTCGTCGCGGATATCGGAAATGCCCTCGAGTTTCTTGTCTTGCGCGAGGTCGGCGATTTTTTCGATGAGCGTGGTTTTGTTGAGCGTGTACGGGATTTCCGTAATGATGATGCTCTCTTTATTCTGCGCGCCGGTTTCGATGGCGGCGCGTCCGCGCACTTTCAGCAGGCCGCGCCCGGTTTCGTACATGTTCTTAATGGGGCCGAGACCGCACACCATACCGCCGGTCGGGAAGTCGGGGCCCTTGACGAACTCGGTCAGGTCGCCGACCGCGCATTCCGGGTTGTCGATCAAGTACACGATGCCGTCGATCAATTCGCCGAGGTTATGGGGCGGGATGTTGGTGGCCATGCCGACGGCGATGCCCGTGCTCCCGTTGGCCAGCAGGTTGGGCAGGCGCGCGGGCAGCACGACAGGTTCCTGCAGGGTCTCGTCGAAGTTGGGCCGCATGTCGACGGTGTTTTTTTCGATATCGGCGAGCATTTCCTCGGACATACGGTTCAGGCGGCACTCGGTATACCGGTATGCCGCGGGCGGATCGCCGTCGATACTGCCGAAATTGCCCTGTCCGTGGATCAGGATATGGCGCATGGAAAAATCCTGTGCCATGCGAACCAGCGTGTCGTACACGGCGGAATCGCCGTGGGGATGGTAGTTACCGATCACTTCGCCGACCACCTTGGCGCATTTCACAAAGGGTTTGGCATGGGTCCAGCCTCGTTCGCGCATGGCGAAGAGGATGCGGCGGTTGCCGGGCTTGAGGCCGTCGCGCGCGTCGGGCAACGCGCGACCGACGATGACGCTCATCGAGTAATCGATGTACGCCCGCTGCATTTCATCTTCAATATTGGTCTGGTTGAGTCGTTCGTTTTGCTGATACATAGGTGGGTACGTCCGAGGGTTAAATATCGAGGTTGCGCACGTTCAGTGCGTTGCTCAGGATGAAATTGCGGCGCGGTTCGACTTCGTCGCCCATGAGGATGGTGAAGATTTCGTCGGCCTTGACGATGTCTTCCAGGACCACGCGATCCATCTTCCGCCGTTGGGGGTCCATGGTGGTTTCCCAAAGTTGTTCCGGGTTCATTTCGCCCAAGCCTTTATAGCGTTGTATCTGCAGGCCTTTGCGACCGAGCTCCCGCACCTTGTCGAGCAGGCCTTGCAGGGAATGGATCGCGAATTTTTCGCCGTCCGGATCGACGAGATACAGGATGGGTTCTTCGGTAGTGGTCAACTGTTCGACGGTGAAGCCGCGTTTTTCGAGTATGGCCACCTGTTTGGCGAGGGCGTTGGCGGAAAAAATCTCCACCCACTGCAGGCCCGGTTGCCGTGGCGTGGGCGCGCCGCCGTTGCCGCTGCCGTTTTCCGTGAATATCTCGAGCTGGTCGCCGAGTTTCCTTTCCATTTCCTCGCGGTACTCCCGCAGGTCGGCTTCCGTGGCGACATACTGATAGCTCGTCCCGGTCTCATGCTTGACCTGTACGCGGTACTGGGGAAACAAGCCCTTTTCCTTGTCGCGGTGCGCGAGGTATTCATAAAAATTCATACCCTTACGCTCGAGCAGCCGGCCGATATCCTCGATCTCGGTGAGGGCCGCCAGGATTTCCTGCAATTGTTTGTCCGAGCAGGCGGGCTTGCCGTTGCCGTCGACGAGCTGGAGTTCTTCCATGCCGAGTTCCAGCAGTACCTTGGTCAGCTCCTTGTCGCTGTCGAGATATTGTTCGTGCTTTTTGCGTTTGATTTTGTACAGGGGCGGCAGTGCGATGTAGACGTAGCCGCGCTCGATCAATTCCGGCATCTGGCGATAGAAGAAGGTGAGCAACAGCGTGCGAATGTGCGAGCCGTCCACGTCCGCGTCCGTCATGATCACGATTTTGTGGTAGCGCAATTTGGCGATGTTGAATTCCTCGCGACCGATCCCCGTGCCGATCGCCGTGATCATCGTGCGAATTTCGTTGTTGTTAAGGATCTTGTCCAGTCGCGCTTTTTCCACGTTCAACACCTTGCCGCGCAGGGGCAGGATCGCCTGAAAATTCCGGTTTCGGCCTTGTTTGGCCGAGCCGCCGGCGCTGTCGCCCTCCACAATGAAGAGTTCGGTCAGCGCGGGGTCGCGTTCGGAACAATCGGCGAGTTTGCCGGGGAGTGAACCGCTGTCGAGGGCGCTCTTGCGACGGGTCAGATCGCGGGCCTTGCGCGCGGCCTCGCGTGCGCGCGCCGCCAGGAGGCCCTTATCCACCACGCGGCGGGCGACATTCGGGTGTTCCTCAAAGTAGGTGGCCAGTTCGTCGTTCACGATGGATTCAACGATGCCCTGGACCTCGCCGTTGCCCAGTTTGGTCTTGGTTTGTCCTTCAAACTGCGGGTCGGGCACCTTCACGCTCACGACCGCGGTCATGCCTTCGCGAATGTCATCGCCGCCCATGCTGATCTTGTCGTCCTTGATCAGTTTATTAGCGCGCGCGTACTGGTTCACCGTGCGGGTCAGCGCCGAACGGAAACCGCTCAAGTGGGTGCCGCCCTCAATGGTGTTGATGTTGTTGGCGAACGAGAAAATGTTTTCCGCGTAGGCGTCCGTGTACTGCATCGCGATTTCCACGGCGACGTTGTCGCGCTCTTTCTCGACATAGATCACTTTGGGGTGCAACGCGTTCTTGTTGCGGTTCAGATGCTCGACGAATTCGCGGATGCCGCCCTCGTATTTGAATAGCTCCTCGCGGGCGGGCTCTTCCTGTGTGAGTTTGATCTCGAGGCCCTTGTTCAGGAACGCGACTTCGCGCAGGCGCGCGGCAAGGGTGTCCCAATTGAATTCAGTGACCTGAAAGATTTCGGGATCGGGGAAGAAGGTGATCTTTGTGCCTGTCCCCTTGGTTTTACCGATGGTTTCCAGTTTGGACGCGGGCTTGCCGCGTTCGAAGCGTTGGTGGTGGACCTTGCCGTCGCGGCGCACTTCCACTTCGAACCATTCACTGAGTGCATTGACGCAGGACACGCCCACGCCGTGGAGTCCGCCGGAGACCTTGTAGCTGTCGTGATCGAACTTGCCGCCCGCATGCAGGGTGGTGAGCACGACTTCGACCGCCGGCTTCTTTTCCGTCGCGTGCATATCCACCGGGATTCCGCGACCGTCGTCGTTCACGGAACAGGAGCCATCGGCGTTTAGCGCGATGTGGATGTGGCTGCAATGTCCGGCCAAGGCCTCGTCGACGCTGTTGTCCACGACCTCATACACGCAGTGGTGCAATCCGCGTGCCACGGTGTCACCGATATACATCGCGGGCCGTTTTCGCACCGCGTCGAGTCCACCCAGGACCGTAATATTCTGGGCATCATATTTCGCGCCGACCTTCTTATTCGGGGCGGGGGAAGCGGGCGGGGCTACGGTTTCCAACGACTCTTGCTTCTGGTTTTCGACATCGCTCACATCCTCTGTAGTAGAGGAATTCTCATCCAAAGACATACGCTAAAATCTCCCTTAAAAATTACCGTCCAAGCATAATCGGGTTGCCCGAAAATAGCAATGGAATTTGAGGGCGAACAAGGCCGGGAATTGTCGCGCTTATTTTGGTGTAACCCGTTGATTGAAAGCGTATTGTGCTCTGTGTTTCGGGCGTTGTTCTTTGTCAATTATATTTAATGCGTAATTAGTTGGACTCTTTGCGCGAATATGGGTGGGTATGGCCGATTTCCGTACCGGAATGCGGGGTGCGGGACGGCTTCCGAAAATGTCCGGAGAGGGGCGGGGCGTAGTGCGGGGCAACACCCATTCGGGTGGATTGCTGTTTTGTTTCCGGTGTTCATGGTTTACTATAGGTCACAAAGGGTGTGTTGTGTCATACGGAAAGTATGTGTTGAGATGGCTACAGAAAATAGGCGGGGGTTAGGCCGGTTCGATGGTGATCCGGCAGGTCTGTATGGGGCCGTTGCGCAGATGTCTGGCGCCGCCATGTTTGAGATGGATTCGCATGATCGCCGTATCCACTGGTTGGCGGATGGGGGGGCCTTCATGCTGGGCTATGCCGTGGGCGAAATGGCGTTGCAGTGGGACGACCTGTTACGGTTGGCGATCGACGAAGACCGGGCTAAGTTGGATCGTGCATTGAATACCCTGCTGAAGGGGGATCGCGCGGAAGCGGATGTGCGTCTTCGTCGCCAGGACGGGGAATACGCCTGGACCCAATTGATCGGCGGCCCGGTGCACGAAGCCGGGGCGGAGCAACCGCGGATCGCGGGGATTTTGCGTAACACGAATGATTTGCATCGTGCGCTACTGTCGCTGCACGAAGCGCGTCGCATGGAGACGGTCGGCAACATGGCCAGCGGGATTGCGCACGAGTTCAATAATCACCTCACTCCGATTCGCGGTTACATCGAATTGGCGCAGGATTATCTGGGGCCGGATCACTCCTTGTCGGAAGGGTTGGAGGCGGCTTTGGAACGCGTCCAATACTGTTCGGACTTGGTGGCTCAGATTCAGGCCTACGGTCGCAAGTCGATGTTGATGCCGGAGTTTGTGGATCTTCAGCGCTTGATTCCCTCGTCTGTGCGGTTGTCTCTATCGTCCTTTCCCGACGTGTCCGACCGCATTTCCGTGCAAGAAGTGTGGCCCGACCGGCTTCCCCCGTTGTGGGTGGATCAGGGGCAGTTTCAGCAGGCGCTATTGCACCTGTTTCGCAACGCCATCGAAGCCATGCCGGATGGTGGCGTGTTATCGATCCAGGCGGAGACGGTTTCCGAGCCGGACGAAGAGTTTCTGTGTATTCGGGTGACGGATACCGGGAAAGGGATCAGTCCCGAACATCGATCGCGTATTTTCGAGCCGTTTTTCACCACGCACGGTCGTGCCATGGCGCGCGGCATGGGGTTGCCGATGGTGCAGGGCATGGTGGCCCAGCACGGGGGATGGATGGAGATCAAGACGGATGTCGGTCGGGGCACCACGGTGGCGTTGTATCTGCCGATCAAGCCGATCCCTTCCGATCAGGGCGCACGGGTTGACGCGGACGGCACCATGTTGGTGGATCCTGCCGCTTCTCCCGGGCGCATGTTGATTGCGGATGACGAGCCGTTCATCCGCCGGCTGATTACGAAGATCTTCCGGGGCGAAGGCTGGCAGGTGGATGAAGCGGTGGACAACGATGAGGTGCTTTCCAAGGTGAGCGGAAACGGGAACGCATACAGTCTGATCGTGCTGGATCTGACCATGCCCGGGGCCAGCACCGAGGAAACCATTCAGCATATCTGTGACACCGATCCGGCGGCGCGGGTTCTGTTCATCAGTGGCTATAGCCGGGATGAACGCATTGAGCGGTTGCTGGCGAAGACCAAGTCCGATTTCATCAGCAAGCCGTTTTCGCCGAAGGAGCTGTTGACCCGGGTGGATGAGTTGACCCGGTAAGGGTTACAGTTTTATCCGGTGCCGGCGGGCGACGATCTTGTTGTCCGCATTCTTCTCCACGTATAGCAATCCCCCGGACAGATGGTGTCCGGTCCCGAACGGGGACGGACACACGATGGGCTTGAACAAGGACCAGGTCTGAGCGCTGCGCAGGCCTTCGGTGATGATGCGCGCCACGGGGTAGCGGGGTTTCCACTCCGGCAATTTCGGAAGGCGTTGAATGACCGATAGCAGGCGCGGTTCGTGCAGGTGGCCGAGCACGGTCAATTCGATGTGCCGGACCTTGTCGTAAATGATCGGGTTTCGGATGAGGACCCCCAGCGCGCTGGGGTCGTGGCAGAAAAGAATGACGCGCGCATCCTGTTCGAGCGTCGCAAAGGTTTCCGCGACCCGTTGTTCGTGTTCCTCGCGGCGGCGCCGCCATTCGGGAACTTCTTCCGTCAAGGCTTCGGGTAGAAAGTGGTCGAGCGTGATCAGGCTGGAATTCACGCCGATCAGTTGGATGTCGTCAACGCGTTCATGCCAGAAGGAGCGGATGCCGAGTTGCTGTTCGCCGACATCGAGGCTGGCCAGGCGGATGCCGCCCTGTCGCATGATGGTGCTGTACTTGCCGATGTCGTGGTCGCCGAAAATGAAGTGGCAGCGTTCCGGGAAGATTTCGCGCATGAGGGTGATGACGCCGGCTGCGCTTTCATAGGTGTTTTCATGGCTGAGGCCGACGCCTTCCGCGTCGCCGCCGTAATCGCCGTTGGCGATGACCCAGTCGGGGTGATAGGCGTGCATGTCTTCGAGCGCTCTCATGAAGCAAGCCCTTCTGGATTCCGGTTTCCAGTTCCAGAACCGGTTGCGCGCGCCGTGCAGAAAGTGGCGCCAGAGGGCGCGGAACATCCCGTGTTGTCGGCCGATATCCGAGACCAGCTCGCGGGCGCGCTCATGTTCGCTCGGGCCGAGCACGTGGATATCTGATATGACTGAAAGTCGCATGATGCCTGCTTGTTCGCTGCGTGGATTACGCCGCAACGGCTTAAATAAGGCCGCCCACGCCGATCCGGAAGAAATAGGCGTCGTCCAGGTCTTTCTCCATCTCGAATCGACGGAAATCGATGCTGCGATCAACGAGGCGTCCCACTTGGAACATAAGCTGGATATCGTGCGTGATCAATTTGTCCACGCCCACGAAGAGGCGGGTTTCATCCATCATCAGCCGTTTGCGATCGTCCCGGCTTTTCAGTTGATACTCCAGATATTCGCGGAATTCCACGCCCGCGCGCACGGCCCATTCCACGTTGGGCCGAAAAACGATTTCGGTTTTTGGGTAGAACACGTCGAGCAGGAGGTAGTCGCTGATCCCCCAGCGGATGCCGAACCGCGGGTCGACCAGGCGGTCGAATCCCGGATAGAAATTCAAGCCGGCCAAGCCGGATACGTTCGGGGTGAACGCGCGGATCCCGTGTATGCTGAACGGATAGAACAGGTGATCACTGTCGGCATATTCGATTTCAGAATAGAAGCCCGGCTCGACGCCCAGTCTCAGGGCGTGTCCGTCTTCCAGCCGGATCACGTAGCTTAGATCCAGTCGCGCGGCCGATACGTGACCCGGCATGTCCACGTCGCCGGAGCCCGTAAAGAAGACGGAATCCACGGCCGCTTTCAGGTCAATCTCGCCGAAATCGGTTCGGAAATAGAGCAAGCCGGATCCGGCGCCCACTTCGATCATGCCGACCGACCTGAACCCTTCGATCCGTGCTCGGTCCACATAACCCATATACGCATGCCAAATGGGATCTTCAAAGCGGTCGAGGATTTGGCAGTAGTCCGAACCGTACTGGGCCGATGCGGGCATGCTCCAAGCGAGCAAGCCCGTGTAGAGTGCCGTCCACATCGTTCTTATGATACGCCTCATGCGGTCTCTCCTGATTCGCCTGCCCGGGTTCAGTGTCCGGGATTTCCTGCATGGATGATATGCGGAGTAAGTTCAATATTCAAGGTGCGTCGCACCCCCGAGCGGTCCATACCGATCAGAAAACGGGAGTAGAATTCCTGATCCTGGACGTGACCTCCGATCGAAAGGGTTTGGCCGTCTCGCACAATCACTTCCGTGGCCAGTCCGGCAAATCGCATATGATGCGGTCGACCTTCCACGTGGCCCCGCAACTCCGGGGTGAGCCGCACATGGATCGTGCTTCCATCGGCCATGATCGTGGGCGTCACCACGAGAAACGAGCCGACGTCCTGCCAGTGTACGCGGGATTCCGTATAGCCGCCGTGCCATCCGTATTCCGTGATCCAATCGATGTAGGGCACGCTTTCGCCCACGCGCAGGGCGGCTTCGCGCCCGCTCGCCGTCATCAGGATCTGGCGCGTGTCGGCGGTGGTTTCCGTCACGGTATAACGCAACTCGGGCCGCAGCACGACCGACGCATCCGTGCCGTCCGGGCCGAAAATCACGTCCCCCTCGCCGCGGATGGCGGCGCCGGTGTCGCGTTCGACGCCGTCTTCGCGAAAGCGCACTTCGATGCGCACGTTGCCGGTTTGCGCGTCGGCCTGCCCGAGCACCTCGTTCAGGGTCTTGTGGTGTTCCGCGGTGGTCACCACAATCAGGCGCCGACCTTGCGCGTCCTGCACCACGTGGCCCTCATCCGCCACGATCGTCCGGGCAAACGTTTCCAACGCGTTCGGGTCGCCGAACACAACGGGGTAGATCGCGGTCGTCATTTCTGCGCCCGCCATCGGCGAGCTCAACAAGAGCGCGATTAGTAGCGGTAAGATGCGTGTCTTCATGATGATCTCCTTTGTACGTCAATGGGCCGGTGAAAGCCAGATCGTTCGGCGTGTCGCTCATTAGACGCGGCCGGCGCGGACGTTATTCAGGCAGTCGACTTTTCCGATGCCGCGTGCTATAGTACACGGCACGAGAAAGGGAATAGTATATATGAAGCGATGTCTCATGGGCCTGTTAGCCTTGTTGCCGATTTTTCTGCTGGCGTCGTGCGCCACGCCCGATGCCCGGATCAAGCGGCATCAGGAAATGTTCGATGCGTTTCCTCCGGACGTGCAGGAACGGGTGCGGGAAGGGAAGATCGAAATCGGAGACAATGAGGACATGGTCTTCATCGCGCTCGGCAAGCCGGACCGCGAATACACGCGCCGCACGGCGGACGGCGAATTGGTTGTCTGGTCGTATACGGATCATTATACCCAAACCCGCCGGGAACTCGTGGACGGCCGGTTTCGTGTGCGGGACAGCCGAACCGGGCACATACACTCCGTGAGCGACTCGGTTTGGGTGGAAGTCCCGACCTATCACGAATACGACCGGTTCCGCGTCGAGTTTGACGGCGGTTTGGTCACGGCGATTGAACAGCTGAACCAATAACTATTCCGCAAACGCCGTTACATCGTCGATCGTCGCCGCGTCGGCCATCAGCATGACGAGCCGATCCACGCCGAGTGCGATCCCGCCACTCGGGGGGAGGCCGTGCTCGAGGGCGCGAAGGAATTCGAGATCGGCGGGATAGACGGCGAGGCCCGCTTCCCGGCGTAGCCGGACGCATGCATCGAAGCGTTGCCGTTGTTCGTCGTGATCGGTCAGCTCCGAGTAGGCATTCGCGATTTCTATCCCGGCGATGTACAGTTCCCACCGTTCCGCCACGGCCGGGTCGCCCGGTTTCATTCGCGCCAGCGACGCGGCTTCCCGGGGATAATCGGTGAGTATGAACGGGGTGGGGCAGGTGCGGATTTCCGGTTCCACCTGCTCCACCAGGTCGAGGTCGAACCGGTCCGCATCGTATGAGGTCACCGGATCCCATCCGGCCCATTGCGTGAACGCGTCGCGCACGGTCATGCGCGTCCAGTCTCCGTCCAATCGCACCGTGCTTCCCTGCCTCCGGATGGTTTGCGTCCCGCGCACGGTTTCGGCCGTGTGCCGGATCAGGGCTTGGGTGTCTTTGAGAATATCGCCGTAATCGGCGTTCGCGCGGTACCATTCCAACATCGTATATTCCGGATGATGCAACGTTCCGCGTTCGCCGCGCCGGAAACAAGCGCCCATCTGAAAGAGGCGCTCATAGCCCGCGGCCAGGAGCCGTTTCATGTGCAGTTCCGGGGAGGTACGCAGGAAGAGGTCTCCGGAGGGTTCCGCGTCGATATGGCGTTCGGGCGCGGGTGCGCGAACGCGTACGGGGGTTTCCACTTCGAGAAAATCGCGATCGACAAAGAAGGAACGGATCGCGTGGAGGCAGGCCGCGCGCCGTTCAAGCGCTGCGCATTTCGCGCGAAGTTGTTCCGGTTCGGATTTCATGCGATTACTTGAACAGAAGCCAGCAAAGACCGGCTCGGCAGGCACGCCGCGCCGTAGCGTCTTCGCGTAGGCGGGAGCCTCGCTCTTCATATGCCGGCATCATGCCTGGATATCCTGTTTGGAGCGACGACGCTTGGGGGAATCTACGTATTCCATGATGGCGCCTGTCGAAAAGAATCGAAAATCGAAAATCGGCAATCGCAGATATTTCAAAATCCTTTGGAGACCCGGTCCGCGTATTTGCCGGTCCGCGTATCGATCCGGACCCGGTCGCCTTGGTTGATGAAGATCGGCACTTGGATTTCATAGCCGTTGTCCAGCTTGGCCGGTTTCATGAC
>SKXR01000169.1 GCA_007128275.1 Kiritimatiellia bacterium | reverse complement strand
TGCTGAATTGAGTGACCGGTACCAGCGCCGAGCGGAATTGGAGCGGGGCGTATTGTGTGGCGTGCTGGATGGCGTGGCCCGTTCCAGACGGTCATCCGCCGTTCCTGGACTGGATCGCCGAGCAGACCGGGGCGGCGGCCCGATAGCAGCCCGTTGAAAAAGTCGACCGAGCGGCCTTGGAGGCCCGACTATCTTCGCGCGCGGAGGATGAAGTACAGCAGCGTCAACAGCGCGGTAATCAAGGCCGATACGTAGGTCAGAAAGGCCGCGTTCAACACCCGCGCGGCGTCTTCCTGTTCCCGGGCGCTGACAATGCCGGAGCTGACCATCAGCTTCTTTGCGCGCGCACTTGCGTCCCATTCCACCGGGAGCGTGACCACCGTGAACAGCACCACGACACTGAACAACAGGATGGCGGCATTCATCAGGACGGGCAGATTCATGAACATGCCCGCGATGAAGATGATGTATACGAGATTGGTGCTGAATTGAGTGACCGGTACCAGCGCCGAGCGGAATTGGAGCGGGGCGTATTGTGTGGCGTGCTGGATGGCGTGGCCCGCTTCGTGGCATGCCACGCCGATCGCGGAGAGGGACGGTGAATTGTAGACGGCCGGTGACAGCCGCAAGGTCCGTGTGCGCGGATCGTAATGGTCGCTCAAGAATCCCTGCACGGGTTCGACGCGTACGGCGTGCAACCCTTCCTGGTCCAGCAAGCGGCGCGCAGCCTGCGCTCCGGTCATGCGGGATGACGCGGCATATTGTGCGTAGCGCTTGAACGTGCTCTTTGTTTTCCACGTGGCATAGAACCCGAACAACAGGCCCGGGATCGCCATGAGTATGTATAGTGGATCAAGTATCATCGCAAACACTCCCTTCCGTTATCTGAGACCATGGGCCGCCTGAAATGTTCACCGGGTGGACGGGGTATGCGCCGATGCCAGAACCGTCACGGAACGCGCGTCCAACTCGATCGGCTGTGCGGGGTCCGGCCATAGCGGGCCGTTTTCCTCGGTGGTCAGGGCGATCTTCCAGGGATCGTCCGGCGGCGGCGGGATCTGAAAGGGAATCCGGTGATCGTGGGCGTTGAACAGAAGCAGTAGATGATCCTTGTCCTCTTCGGCACCGGTATATTTCTTGCTCCCGTTCAACAGGCAACCCAGCACCTCCGCGTTGTCCCACGTCGGTTCCGACCCGTCGGGCGCCAGCCAGACAATATCCGCCCCTTCCTCTTCCGGAAGACATCCCTTGAGGAACGCTTTACGCCGCAGGGAGGGATGTGCCTTGCGGAAGGCGATCGCTTGGCGTGTAAAATCAATAAGATCCTGATGCGCTTCCACCCTTGTCCAGTCCAGCCAGGATGTCTCGTTGTCCTGGCAGTAGGCGTTGTTATTGCCGTTCTGGGTCCTGAAGAATTCGTCGCCGGCCAGCAGCATGGGTACGCCCTGTGAAAGCATGAGGCTTGCGATGAAGTTCTTCACCTGCCGCTTGCGTACGCCGCGGATGTGCGGGTCGTCCGTCGGGCCTTCCACGCCGTGGTTGTAACTATGGTTATGGTTGTCGCCGTCGCGGTTGTGTTCGCCGTTGGCCTCGTTGTATTTCTCATTGTAACTGACCACATCGGCGAGCGTGAATCCGTCGTGCGAGGTGATGAAGTTGATGGATTTGAGGGGCGACTGCCCGTCGCGCTCGTACAGGTCGCCACTGCCCGCCAGGCGGGAGGCAAAGGCGCTCAGCATCCCGGGGCCGCCGCGCCAGAAGCTGCGCACGTCGTCGCGGTATCGCCCGTTCCATTCCGACCAATGCGGGTTCGGAAAGGAGCCGACCTGATACAGGCCGCTCGCGTCCCAGGCTTCCGCAATGAGTTTGCTGTCGCGCAACACCGGATCCTCGGCGATCGCTTCGACGATCGGCGGACGATCGAGCACGTTGCCGTTCTGGTCGCGTGTGAAAATCGAGGCGAGGTCGAAACGGAACCCGTCCACATGGTATCGCGATACCCAGTGGCGCAGGGAGTCGAGGATGAACTGTTGGACCACCGGATGATTGCAGTTCACCGTGTTGCCGCAGCCGGTGTAGTTCCGGTAGGCTTTTCCGTCGTCTTCGATCATGTAATAGATCGACGGGTCAATACCGCGGAACGAATAGACGGGCCCGCCCGCGCCCCCTTCCGAGGTGTGATTGTATACGACGTCGAGGATGACCTCGATCCCCGCTTGATGCAGGGCTTTGACCAGTTCCTTGAATTCGCGGATCTGTTGGCCGTGCACGCCGTCGTGGGCGTATCGCGCCATGGGGGAGAAGAAGTTGACGGTGCTATAGCCCCAGAAATTCCGCAGGGATTTGCGTTTCGATGTTTCGTGGTAATACTCCATCTCGTCGAATTCCTGCATCGGCAGAAATTCCACGGCGGTGATGCCGAGTTCCTGGAGGTAGGGAATCTTCGCCATGAACCCGCGGTACGTGCCGGGGTGATCGACGCCGGAGGAGGGATGCGCCGTGAAGCCGCGAATATGCGCTTCGTAAATGATGCTGTCCTCCAGCGGGACGCGGGGAGGGGCGTCGCCGGACCAGTCAAACGCATCGTCGACGATGACGCCTTTCGGGAAACGCGCGCCATGGTGCGGGAACTTGCCGGGCTTCATGCCGAAGGGGTCTCCCCATTTGGGCGACCCGGAAACGGCTTGGGCGTAGGGATCCAGCACCCATTGTTTGGGGTTGTACTTTTTGTGAAAGCCTTTGGGCGGGACGCCGTCCAGCCGATACAGATAGAATTGGCCGACGCGCGCTTCCGGCACGCGCACATGCCAGACATCGCCGATGCGGTGGATCTGCGGGTCCAGCTCAATTTCGAGGTCGGGCTTATCCGCGTCGGGCGCGTCGAACAGCATCAACCAGACCCGCGTGGCGTGGCGGCTGAACAACGTAAATGTTACCCCCTCGTCGTCGACATACGCGCCAAACGGCAGGGGAAAGGGCAGTTGAACACAATGTGCCTGCGCTGAATGATCTTTGATTGTTTTCATACAATAGTCCTTCTAAATCGGTGGATGAGTTATAACGCTTTACTGTCCCGACCGCCAAACATTTTCGCTGTCGCATCGGCGGCCGTCTGGAGGCGTGCCGCAGCGATATGAAGAGGCGGGCGGCCTTTCGTGGTCTGGACTAGGAGTCGGATTTGCCCAAACCGAAGGTATACTTGATACGCTGGCCGAATGTGTAGAGGACGCGGGAAACACCGCGGCGCCGTCTTCTCCGGCGGGTGGGCCGTGCCGCCCTGTCTTCCTCGTCGTCCGGCATCGGTGTGGCGGGTTTCCGGTGGTAGGAAGCAGGGGCGCGCTGCGGTTGCGCTTCAGGGAACTTCGGGAGGACGCTGCCCGCAGCTTTGATGGTGGCGTCGAAGGCCTTGTTGACTCCGCTTTGTAGATTGTCCCAGAACCCCGGCTCGCGGACCTTGTCTTCGGGGGCTTCGGATAAAATGCGGTTCTTGATGTCGGGCAGGACGTCTTTTGTGAAGATGTTCTTCACGTCGCGCAGGAAATCGCGTGTTTGCGCGGCGAGCGATTCGACGGCGGCTTCTTTTTCCCATTCGTGATAAGTCGAGCAGCGGTCGATGACGGCGTGGCCGGCGGCCGAAGTGAACAGCCCGGCGCCGAGGCCCTGGCCGATATCGTCCGCCACGCGGCCCACCCACGGGATGAATGCAAAAAGGTTTTCAATGAGGTTCCGGCCTACATAGAGGAAGTTGACGGTGGCGACCACGCGCAGGACATCCCGTAGAATGCGCAATTGCGCCCGCGGCGAGGGGCGCGCTTCGTAAACGGCCATAATGCGAAAGATCATCGCGAAATTACGGTATAACACGATGAGCAGATCCATGCTGTGATAAGGGCTGAGCGTCACGCCCAGCATGACGTCCCGGACGCTGCCGCGGATTTCCTTCTCGGCGCGGTTCTTCAGGCTTTTGTGGATGGGCGGAAGGATTTCCATATCGGTCTTCTGAATGATCCGGACGAGATCCTCGTTCAAGGGATGATGATTCAGCAGGCCCGTCATCGTGTCGATTTCCTCGGTCAGATAGGCCGCGTCTTCTTCCGAAAGGTTCCGGTTGTGCGATAAGCGTCGCAGATAGGCGATCAGATATCTGGCGTAGCGTTTCAGTTCTTGATGGGTGGCGTCCGTAAACGGCGGGAGAGGCGGCGGGCGCAAGGACCGGGGATAGCGCCCCATGGCCTTCCAGACATAGAGGGTCCCGGCTAGCAGGATCAGGCCCAGGACCGCCACGTACGCCCATCCCAAGACGGGGTCGAAGCGATAGAACATGGCGAAGATGCGGAACAATTCGATCAGGACGAAGAAGGTAAGGAGTGCGCCCACAAGGAGCAGGATGCGGGTGAAGGTCTTCCATACAGTGGCGAAGATCATGGTGGTTTGGCTTTCTTTGATGGGGCGACGGAAAGGATAGGGCAGGCGCGTTATGGACTCAAGCGCATTTTCCCGGCGGCATCGTTCGCTTCAGCATGGCCAGAGCCAGATCCCTGCTGGGAAGCGGGAGGTCCAGATGGTATTGCAGAAACTGGCCAAGCAGGGCTTCCATGGTCGTCAATTGTCGGGGCGCGCATCTGGTGCGGCGCGCAGCATTTGCGTCCGGCGCTGATTGCCAGTTACGTAGGATGGCCAGGACATCCGGAGGGATCAACGGAGCGCGTTCCGGATCGTTTCGCGCGCACCGCGCGCACAAGAGTCCGCCCCGCGCGTGGGAGAATGTGGCCGGACCCGATCCGGGCAGGAGGGCGCCGCCGCAGGCCATGCAGTGCCGGAGCCTGGGCGCAAGACCGAGGTGTTCCAATAGCTTCAGCTCCAGCCAGAAGACGTGCCCCGGCGCTGTGCCGTGGTGGTCAAACTCATCGAGCGCGTCATCGAGCCACTGGTATAGAAACGGTTGGGGCGCGTGCGGGGGACAGATGCGCGCGGTCAAATCCGTCAGGTAGGACGCCGCCGCGCAGGCGCGCCAGTTGTGACGCAGAGTGGGGCGCGGCTTAACGGGATAACATTCCCGCGCAATATACACTTCGCGGTCGGCGCGCATGTAATAGAGCAATTCGCAGGTGTAGAAGAGATCAAGCTGCCCGAGGAACAAACTCTTGGGGCGAAGGGCGCCTTTGATCATGGTCGCGACGCGTCCGTGGCGCGGTGTCAGCCAAGTGACCACGCGCGAGGTGTTGGCCGTCGGCGCCTGTCGCATGACGATGGCATGGGTCTTGACGATCATCAGGTGCTCCCGGCCATTCGCAGGGCAATCGATAGCAAGCCGAACGTCACGCCGTAATAAATCAGGAGCGCGAAGATGTCGTTGGACGAGGTGACAAACGGACCCGAAGCGACGGCCGGATCGATCTTGATCTTGTCGAGCAGGATGGGCGTGAACGCGCCGAATACCGCGGCGAAAATCATCGCGCTGAGTAGCGACACGCCGACCACCATTCCGAGAAACAGGGGAGAGAACTGATGGGTCTGGTCAGGGGACGTATGGACCAGAAAGGCCGCCCACAGCATAATGACCCCGCCGCAAATGAGTCCCATCAACAACGCGCCGAGAATTTCCCGGATCAAAATGCGCGCCATCCCGTCCGCTTCCAAGGTGCCCAGGGCGATGCGGCGAATAATCAGCGTGGAAGATTGAATCCCGGTGTTGCCGCCCATCGCCATGACGATCGGGACAAAGAAACTCAGGACGAGCACCTGTTCCAGGTTGTCCATGAATTCACGAAACAGGAAACTGGTGACAAATCCCGTGGCCAGCGTGATCAACAGCCATGGCAAGCGGTAGCGACACGCTTGCAGGGGCGTTCGGTGCGACAGACTCTCGTCGCTCGTGCCGCCCATGCGAAGAATGTCTTCCGTGGCCTCTTCCTCCATCACGTCCATCACGTCGTCGACGGTGATGCGGCCCACGAGTTGCCCGTCGGCGTTGATAACGGGCAGGGAGGGTAGATCGTATTTGGACATGAGATGCGCCGTTTCTTCCTGGTCGACATCCGTGTGTACCGAGACAAGGTCCCGATGGGCGATGTCGCCCAGTCGCGCATGGCGGTTGCGCTCTTTCAAGAGTTCCCATAAGCCGATCATCCCCACCAGTTTGACGTCGGGGGTGGTGATGTAGATGCTGTAGAAGGGTTCCTCCATATCGAGGAATGCGATTTGCTCGATTGCCTCGGCCACCGTGAGCTCCTCGTGAAAGCGCACCAAGCTGGTGGTCATGATGCCGCCGGCGGTTTCTTCCCCGTAGCGGAGCAACTCGCGGACGTCGTGCGATTCCGGCACGTCCATCTTGTTCAGGATCTTTTCCGAACGATCATCCGAAAGGTCGCTGAGCACATCGGCCGCATCGTCAGGTTGCATCTCCTCGACGATATCGGAGATTTCCTCGTTGCTCAGCTCGTTGAGGATCTTGGTACCCACATGGGATTCAAGTTCAGCCAGGACATCCGGTTTCAGGTCTGTTTCAAGGAGTTGAAACAATCTTTTGCGCGCGGCTTCCGGCGCTTCGCTGATAATTTCCGCCACGTCGGCGGGATGTTGCCCGATCAGCATGCTGCGGGCTTCTTCCCATTCCTTTTGCTCGGCAAGATTGAGTACCAAGTCCTTGAGGATATCGAGTTCGGTGGGCATCGGCGTTACTCGTGTTCGGGTGGGGTAATGGTGGTTGGATCCAGCTTGGTTTCCCGCGTGATCCATGCTTCGAGTTTGTCGAGCAGGGTCGGTCGATCATCCATCATCCCTTCCCCGGGATACACGGCGCCGGCCGAAATAACCAGTTTCATGGCTTCGGGTACGCTGATCGGCAGGGGGGTCAGATCTTCGCGCGGCGCAAAGATCAGCAAGCCCGACGTGGGATTGGGCGTGGTGGGGATGAAGAGGGCGGCCATGGAGGTGTCGGGAGGTACGGAGGGGAAATGGCGTTTACGGAATGGTGCAGGGACGGTGGAAGTGACGAACGCGATGGAATAGAGTCCTTTGCGAGGGTACTCGACCAGGACCACCTCCTTGAACATCGTCTGGCGCTGGGCAAAAATGGTTTCACTGATGTGCCGGACTTGCACGTAGATCTTGTTGAACACCGGAATGCGCACAAGCACCCGCTCCGCAATGCGATACAGACGGCGCCCGAAATAACTGCGCACAAAAAAGCCCAGCAGGAACAACGCCAACAAGACCAGCAAGACGGCAATGAACTGACTTAACATGAATTTGACCGTGCCGTCCCGAAACGCTTCGGGAAACAACGCAAAAATCACGTCGGTCAACGTCTTCGTGATCCGGTTTCCGGACACCAGGCGAATGAGGAAATGGATGATGAAGCCCGTAATGACAATGGGAGCAATCAGCACCAGGCCGACGACGATATTGTTTCGAATTGCCTTCCCCGCGCCGCTCATAATGTCGTAATCCCTTTCCTGCCTTTTGCGCTCACCCTCTATCTACCATAGCATGTTGGATTTGCAAAGTCGCTCCCTCGGCAGGAATACCACCCGTTCCCCGGGCTTCGAGGGGATTGTTACGGAATGCGTTCCAAGGTGTGTCCCCGCTCCTGTAACCGGGCGAGCACGCCGTCCGGACCGTGAAGATGCCAGACCGGAAGAACAATGAGGGGGCGCGCATCCTCCGCCAGCAGCGCGGACACCGTTTCCGTGAGGCGGGCCCGAATCGGTTCAAACAGGCGGTCATAGATGAGGGGTACGGCGGGATCGGAGCCGTGGATACGACGGGTCCATGCGATCACAGCCCCTTCATCTCCCATACACCATGCATCCGCCAGGCGGTCGAGGACGAGGGGTGCATCGGCCCGCATGTTCAAGGCGTGGCGAAGAAGAACGAGCCCTTCTTCGCGGCTTACGGATTCGAAGGCCGCCGCCCATTCATCGGGCGGAATCAGCGAGGCCGCTCGTTGTCCGGACGCGAAACGAGTCTGAATGTGGTGTTCGACCGTGCTTTCAAAGCTTCGTTCCGCCTCTTCCAAATGATGGCCCCACACCAGTAAGGCCAGCGCCCAGGGCGGCGCCTTGTTCCAAGCGCCGCTTGCGGTCGGCGGGAGGCCGAAAAGCCGGTTCAATTCGGAACGGAGTTCGCGGGACAAGGGATCCGGCGGGGGCGCTTCCGCCGCTGCGGCGGCGATGGTTGACAGGTGATGCATCCATTCTCGCGGTGATCCTTCTACCCAGAGCGTGTCGGCCTCGCGAAGGATGTCCGTGAGCCATGCATCGATGAGGGCGGCGTCCGCCTCCTCAATCAGGGCGGACGAAAGGAGGTACGCTTCTTTCGAGCCGGATCTCAGGCGGTACAGCGGCCCCGGCGTGCCGTGATCGTACTGCGCGACCAGCCGCGGCGTTCGGTCGGTGGAACGGATCATCGAGACGGCCAGCGCCGTGGCGTAGGGCGGGCCCAGTGCCGATTCCTGGAAGGGTGCGGGCCAGTGCCCGTCGTCGTGTTGGCCGGCAAGCAGTTCCCGGTAAAAGGCATCTTGCCAATCCTTCCACGGGACGCCTCCGAGATGATATGCGGCTTGGTGCGAGTAGTAGGCGGCGAAGAGCGGCCATTGCAGGGATGCCGGCCAGGCCCGCGCCTCCCCAAGGGCGTTCGACCACCCTTTACGCGCGGACAGGGACAGGCCGTGCCCGGCCAGTTGCAGGCCGTATAATGCGTAGCCGTTGATGACCGACTGGCCGACGCCGCGGAAAAGGTATCCATACCGACCGGAATCCGGACTTTGCGCGGCGGTCAGATCTTGTGCGGCTTTGTTGAGGGCGCGAACGATTTCATCCGCATACAGCCCTTGCTGCGCAGCGGCGAAAAGCGCCTCCATTTGAGTTACAACAAGGGGCGTGCTGCGCTGATGGCCCTGCGCATATCCGTAATGCCATCCGCCCCCGACTTGCTGGCGATCGAGAATATAGCGCACGGCATTGCCGGCAGCGGTGCGCAGATCGACGTTCGCAGAGAGGGGCAGGGCTTCGCACAAGGCACGGGTGGCCAGCGCATGTTCATACGGTTGCTCGGTTGCGCGCGATGGGCTCAATCCCCCGTCCGCGGCTTGCCGGGCCACCAGGTACTCGACCGTCTCCTCCCAAAATGCCTGAAACGAAGGTTCCTGGAAGCGCTCGTCGCGCAGCGCCCCGGACAACGCGATCGCGGCCACGGCTACGGGGTGCGGGCCGTCCCACGCGCCATCGTCCCGGCGTGTGGCCATCAACCAGTCCGTACCCCGCTGGGCGGCCTGCCGGATGTGCGCGGAAACCGGTTCTCCGTTCCGCAGCGGTTCCTGCAAAGGCGGCGCGAAGATCATGTCTTGGCGAAACGAGATGCGTTCGGGTTCCGCGTGTCGGGCTGATTGACAGCCCGACAAGGCCGCGAGGGCGAGCAGTGCGGCCGGTCGCCACAACCGCGCGCGGACTGCCCGATGAGCGATCAACTCAAGGGTTCCTGCTTTTCCGTGATGACGGGAAGATTCGGCGCCTTCTCGGCGTTCAACGCAATGTAATGTTCCCATTTGCCGGGCACGTCGCGATCCAGGAAGATGGCTTCCACCGGACATTCCGGCACGCACGCGGCACAATCGATGCAGGCGTCCGGATCGATCCAGAGACATTGCTTGTCCTCGCGGAACGCGTCCACCGGACAGACCGTCACGCAAATCGTGTTCTTACATCCGTAACAGGGTTCTGTAATAACGTGTGTCATAATTCAACATAGAGTAGATTGCTTTGTATGAATCGTTCTCTACACTACTCGAGATGTCAAGGCATGCCGGAGATTAAACAGGAGAAGCGTATGAATTGGGGCGCGATATTTGACTGGGATGGAGTGATCATTGATTCGTCCGCGCAACACCGGGAAAGCTGGATTCGCATGGCGAAGGCGGACGGCTTGACTCTGCCGGACGGCTATTTTGAGCAGGCGTTTGGGATGAAGAACGAAGTCATCATTCCGGAAATTCTCGGCTGGGCGGATGAACCCGCGGCCGTGCAGCGCATGGCGAAACGCAAAGAGGCCCTTTACCGGGACATCGTGCGCGAAGACGGTATCGAGCCGTTGCCCGGCGCCCGTGCATGGCTGGACGCGTTGCGGAACGCGGGCGTGCCCTGTGTGATCGGTTCGTCCACGTGCCGGGCGAACATCGATTGCATCATTGATGATATCGGGTTGCGCGCGTACTTCTCGGATATCGTGTCGGGCGACGACGTCGAACACGGCAAGCCGCATCCCGAAATCTTTCTGAAGGCGGCCGGGCGGATCGGCTTCGAGCCGGACCGCACCGTGGTTTTCGAGGACGCCTTTGTCGGCATCGAAGCGGCCCGGCGCGGCGGCATGAAAGTGGTCGCCGTGGCCTCGACGCATCCCGCGGAAGATCTGTTGAATGCCGACAAAGTCGTCGACAGACTCGACGAACTGAGGGTGGAGGAATTGGCGAGTTGGTTCCGGGCCTGATCAGTCCCTTCATCAAGCATCATCCATTAACCATCAACCATTCTGACCCAGGATTTCGACGCCGTCCGGTCCCGACGCTTCGCATGCGCTTGAAACGCCCGGCACACCGGCTCGGATACATTGGTAGTGATGGCTTCCATACATAGATGGAGACCTGTATGTAAGGCGGTTTTCATTGGGGGATGCGAATTGGCAATCGACGAAGTGGCTGGTTGGTTTATATCCTATCGGGATGTGTGGAAGATTCGTTCAAGCGGTGGAAAAGAAGAAGCTGGAGCAGCGTTTCGACGTGACCGTGCCGGAACAGGCCGTGTTGACGCCGCGCTACAATCTGGCCCCCGGTCAGGGCGCGGCGGTGATCACCGCCGGGGAACGGTCGCCTCGGCTGGAATTCTGCGTGTGGGGATTGGTGCCGTCATGGACAAAAGATGTGCGGACCGGCTACAAGATGATCAATGCCCGGGTGGAAACACTTTGGGAAAAGGCGTCTTTTAAGAATCCGCTGCGTTATCGCCGATGCCTGGTTCCGGCCAACGGGTTCTACGAATGGCGCAAAGAGCCGGGCAGGACCCAAAAGATCCCGATGTATTTCACGGTAGAAGACGCTCCGCTGTTTTCGTTTGCCGGACTGTGGGAGATTTGGAACGACCGGGACGGCGGCGAACTGTATTCCTTCACGCTCATTACGCGGGCGGCAAATTCGTTCGTGAAGCCATATCATCATCGCATGCCGCTGATCCTGCGCGAGGACCAGGAAACGGATTGGCTGAACCATTCATTGTACCGTCCGGACGACTTGCAGGACATCCTCGCCGGCGGAGCGGACATCGCGCTCAAGGCGTATCCGGTATCCACGCGCGTGAATCATGTGGTCAACGACGATCCGGAATGCATCCGTCCCATCCTGGAACAAAGCGACCTGTTGTAGGGAACGCCCCTTCGCGAGCGTTTTCCGCCATCAAGAAAACGGCCATCGAAGACCGAAGCTCTGACATGCTCGTCAGCCGCTGCAACCGCAGTTCGGTCCGCAGGCGCCCGACTCGAAATCGTCTTCGGTCGGCAGGCGACCGAGTTTGAAGGTCTTGCTGATGTATTGGTTGACGGTTTCCTGGAGTTTGTGCAGCTCCTGTTGCGCGTCGATGAACCCGCGGGCCACCGGATTGGCAAAGAGTTCGTCCCGTTCCTTTTCGTAGGTCTCGACTTCCTCGTCATTCAGGGGCATGCCCTGTTGATCCTTGGTTTGCAACATCTCCTGCATGTCGCAAAGCCGATTGTACTGGGACCGGGCCGCCTCATCTGATGAAAAAGCATCGATTCGTTGGCGGATGGACTGGAACGAGGGCTGTTCCAGCAGGGTCTGGCAAAGCTCTTTTGTCTTTTCGATTACGGGCGAATCCTGTGTTTTTAATTCCATAACGGCCTTATCCTCCTTGAACGAAATTCTAATTTGTATACTCTCGGGTCACTGATTTCTCTGTACCGTAGAGGAAATAACTCAGATATCAACTATCGAAGAAGAATTTATTGCCGGGAGGGTCGCGCGATTAATCCAAGTGACATGTTGTTGAAAGCCGCGGAGAAACTGGAACGGAGCGATCCCACCGCCTCGGCGCTGGTCGGGTTCGACGGATTTCTGGACACGATCATTCATTTGGTGGAGGAGCGGGTGGATGTGACGACCTATCGTCGCATGGAAACCATGGACCAGTTCGCGGACCGGGTAGCCGCCGCAGCGGGATACAGCGCGAATATTGAAATGGTGCCGCAACAGGTCAAGCTCGGCGGAAACGGCCCGATCATGGCAGACGGCTTACGGCACATGGGATGCGGGATTACCTATGTCGGCGCATTGGGCGAACCGATTATCCATCCGGTCTTTCAGCAAATGGCGGAACGTTGTGAACGGGTCATCTCCCTGGCGGAACCGGCGCAAACCGAGGCGTTGGAATTCGTGGACGGCAAATTATTGATGGGGAAAATGCAGACCCTGGAACAGGTGAACTGGGAAAATCTGCTGACGCATGTTCCCGAGCGGGAATTGCTCAGCGTGCTGAACCGGATGGACCTGGTGGCCTGCGTAAATTGGACCATGTTGCCGGCCATGAACAGCATTCTCCACGGCCTGTACGAATTGCTGGGCCGTTGCGATACCGCCCCATTGTTGTTTGTGGACCTGGCCGATCCGCGCAAGCGCACCCGCGATGATATTCGCGGGGTGCTGGACATCCTCTCCGACATGCAAGGCCGTACCCGCGTGATTCTCGGGATGAACGAACACGAATCCGCTCAAGTGGAACATATCCTGCTGGGCGAAACGGACATGGACATTCGGAATCGCGCCATTCGCATTCGATCCGCCATGGACATCGACATGGCCGTGATTCATCCCTTGCGAAGCGCTTGTGTGGCGGATGAATACGGGGTGTACGCGATCGAAGGTCCTTACACGGCCACCCCCCGACTGACGACGGGCGCGGGCGACACTTTCAACGCCGGATTCTGCCGGGGGCTCTTGTCCGGATTGGCCCCGGAAGAGGCGATTGGAAGCGGCGTGTGCGCGTCCGGCTTCTATGTGCGTCATGCGCGACCGCCGCGCTATGAAGAGTTGATCGCTTTCATGCGCGACTGGTGCGCCGTGGAATGCGGAACGATTTGATTAGCCTGTTGACCTGCTGAACCTGTGAACTCCTCCTCTAACCATGATAGCATCCTTTCTTAGACGACACGCCTGGTGGATCATTCCACTAATCATCTTCGACATCTTCCTCTTCCGTTGGTTATGGAACAGGGGGCCCGAGCCGGAAGACGGATTCGTCAAGGCCGTGCCGGTAGAGGAAGAGGAAGAGGTTGCGGTGGAGCCGCCGGGCTTGTGGTACACCCATCCCACGGATCAACGGGATCTGTGGAATACGGAATCGACCGAAGTCTATCAGCCCACGGCCGCAGGCCGGGTCGAGTCGGCGTTATACGGTTCGGTGCGCACGCGTTCGTTCAGTGGCCGGCTCTTGCCCGCCTTTCATGAAGGCCTCGATATCGCGGCCATGCAAAGGGATCGTCGGGGCAGGCCGCTCGATGAGATTTATGCCGTGACGGACGGTCGCGTGGCCTATGTCAACCGGGTGGCCGGCAATTCCACCTACGGCATATACATCGTCCTCGCCCACGACGATCCGGTGGGTGAAATCTATACGCTCTATTCCCATATGGCCCGCGTGGAATCCGGACTGCGCGCGGGCGAACCCGTGCAGCGCGGCGCCGTGCTCGGCGTCATGGGGAACACCGCTTCCAGCGGCATTCCCATGCATCGAGCCCATTTGCATTTTGAAATCGGCGTGATCAACAACAGTCGGTTCGATGTATGGTATCGCGCGCAGAAGTTGGTGCCCGATCACGGCGCGTGGCACGGACATAACCTGACGGGGATTGATCCGCTGGCCGTTTTCGATACCCGGGAGAAGGAAATCGAGTTCAGCATGAAGCGGTACCTCCGGGAATTGCCGCCCGCGTTCACCCTCCTTTTCCGCGCCGATCGGTTGCCGGATTATTTCCGGCGCTATCCCGGCCTGTGGCAGGGATCCCCGTTCACGGCGGGCGCAATCGTCATGAGCGTGTCCGAAGGAGGCGTACCGCTCAGCGGGCGCATGGCCTCCCTGGAGGAAGTCGAAGCGATGGGGCGCGACTCCGTGCGGGTGCTGGAGGTGGATGAAGACGTGTTGGGCCGGAACGGCCTGCGTCAGGTGGTGCGGCGCGGCGGCGAATGGACCTTTGGCCGAAACGGCGAACGCTGGCTGGAAATTCTGAAGTATTAGAAGCGGTAATTCACGCCGACGCGGAAAAGGCCGTGATCGTACGGAAACGTCTCGGTTTCCCGAGTCTCGGACCGGCTGACGGCAAGGGGGCCGGACGCGGTACGGCGCGCTTCGGTGCGGCGGACCGTCAGGTCGCTTTCCAAAAACACGCGACGATATTCCGCAAAGACTTCCCATTTCGAGGTAATCAACCATTCAAGGCCCAGGGCCACGTGATACCCGAACGTATTGTCCATGTCGGCGCTAATGCGCAACTCGGAGACGCCCGCGGGCAGGGCGGCGGGATTGTCGCGAATGGACTGGTTGATGCGGTCATTGTCCGTGCGCATATAGTAGTAGCCGAGACCGCCTCCCAGATAGGGGGTAAAACGTCCGACGGGATATCCAAGGCGTCCACTTACCGCAATCGACACGACTTCAAGACCGAGCTCGG
>SKXR01000100.1 GCA_007128275.1 Kiritimatiellia bacterium | reverse complement strand
GGACCGTCCTACGAATTACATGCCACGCTCTTCCGTAGGGCGGTGCTCCGCGCCGCCCAGCCCCTAGCCGCTTTGGCTTGGGCAGGACCGGTCGTGCAGGATCGTTGGAAGCGGGTCGGTTAAGGGTGTCCGATTAAGGGCGGGGGTTAAGTGTTCCTGAGCCAGTCCTCCACGTCCTCACGGACGCGGCTACAGGTCGCAAACGTCCGACCTCTTATCCCCTCCTCGGAGGGGTGGCCCTGCGAAGCAGGGACGGGGTGGGTTCTTCGGCATGCCTCTCCAAGCCGGGACGGCCCGGAGGACCGTCCTACGAATTACATGCCACGCTCTTCCGTAGGACGGTGCTCCGCGCCGCCCCAATGGGCCGCCTTGGTTTTCAGTTCGCGGAATTTGCCGGAGACATTGTCCAGCTTCGCTTCCCATTCGGGATTCGGCGTCTGGCCTTCGGTGACCTTAAAGAACACCTGCATCAACGCGGTCATGCCGATGGGTTCGATGACGGCCTGTTTCACGCCCCAAGCGAAGACCAGCGCCAGGACCAACGTGAGCGGACCCGCCGCGCCGGGGAATAGCCCCACCAACAGAGCCACCGGCCCGAGCACAAGCAGGAAGACGATAAACGTCAGCACCCAAATGAAGACCGCCAACCATACGGCGTTCTTGAGAAACGATTTGTAGTTCTGTGCATAGAGAATCAGCGCCGTCTGACTGGATTTCCACGGGTTCGTCGCCTGCGTCTTCATCAAATACGCCAGAATCACTTCGTCCAAATAGGTGAGGGACAGGTTCACAATCGTGTTCAGAAACTTGACCAATCCCTTGGCGCCGGGAACGGGAATCAGTGCGGCAATGCTCAGAAACACCCGGTTGAAAGCACGCAGAATGCCTTTGATCAATTGGTCGACCCCGAACAGCACCGAGGATTCGGCAAACCGTTCCTGCACCTTCTGACGCGCGTAATCAATCTGGCCTTTCCCGCCGGGAATCGGTCGTCCGTCCGCCAACTCGACCAACACGGCGATGTGACCGGCCTTGACGATGTAGAGGAGATATTCGCGAATGAAATACATGATGGCGCCGGCGACACCGAAACCGATCATACCGCCCCACATACCCCCGGCCGCCGCATTGTCCGCGATCCGCCCCATCCCGTAACCGATCCCCGCGCCCGTGCCGGTGATCAGGACAAAGCCCACCGTGATTCCGAAATAGACGAGAAACCGGAACACGAGAAAAGGCGCCGTCTGCCGCATCAACCCCAACACCTGCCCGAAACTGAAGTCTTTATTCATCGTTCAGATCCTCCTATGATCGCCTACCCATATTTGTGAGCATGCATATACCGAAGCCCCCTCCGGAGTCAACGCCCGGCTGGGGCCAACAAAGATAGACGACGCAGGATGACCGAACCATGAGCATATTGCTTTTCCTTTTTTGGAGTTCGTTCGTCATCGGGTTGTCCGGCGCGATGATGCCGGGACCGGTATTGACCGCGACGGTCAGCGAAGTCATGAAACGGGGCTTCATGGCCGGCCCACTGATCGTCCTGGGTCACGGCGTGCTTGAAATCGGAGTGCTGGCCCTGCTCGTCACCGGTCTGGGCGACTGGCTGGCGCTTCCATTGACGCGGTCGCTTCTGGGCTACGTCGGTGGCGCGCTCTTGCTGCTAATGGGCGCACACATGGTCTGCACCGCGCGCCGCGCCGTCGAAGCCGCCCTGCAGAAGACCCGGTCGGCGCCGCCGCCCTTGCACGGTCCCGTTCTGGCCGGCGTGCTGACCACGCTGTCAAACCCCTACTTCTACGTGTGGTGGGCCACCGTCGGGCTGGGCTACGCCGCCTTTGCGCTGGACCACGGACGACTCGGCCTGGCCGCCTTTTACAGCGGTCATATTCTCGCCGACCTGGCGTGGTACAGCCTCATCGCCCTCGGCGTCGCATCGGGTCGGCGCGTTTGCCCGCCGCTTGTCTACCGTCTGGTCCTGATCGTGTGCGGCCTCGCGCTCATCGGCCTCGGCATCGGGTTCATCCGGTTTGGCATGCTGCAAAGCGGATAATAGAAAGGCCTAACCCACCCCGCCGAGGAGGGGATAGTAAGGGATCTGTCTCCGCTGGCCTGCTCGTCTAGGCGAAGGCTGGAGGGCGACGCTCTGCGGAGCCGAGCGAACATGCAAGGAACGGCTCGGCGGAAGCCTCGCCCTCCAGGCCCGGGGGGGGGAACCACGCAAGCTGCGGGAGGGTTACCGCCGCAGTTCCACGTTGCGCAGCTGTTGTTGGAGACGCCGCAATTCCTGTTCCACGGTCTCCATGGTTCGTTCCAAGGCACGCAAGCGGTTCTCTAAACGCATTTCGTCACGGTGATTGTACGGGTCCAGCATGCGCGTGTGCCGGTCCACAAGATATTCCAGCTCTTCCACGCGCTCTTCCATCGTGAGCGCTTCCCGCTCCGGCGCCTCGACCCGCTCCTCCTCAACGGCATCGGGCATCAGCATCGGCGTGCGATCCGTCTCCGGCGCTTCCGTCTCTTCCTCCGGGACGGGCTCGGGCGCGGTCACCGGCGTACGATCTCCGATCGGTGATCGCCTGTCGCGCCCGCCTTCTTCTTCGGCCATCGCCTGCGTGACCAGCGCGAATGCCAGTCCCAACACCCACATCATCGTCCATGCCTTCATACTCGGCCTCCTTCGTTGTAGTATTCGCTTGGTTCTCGGCGGGATCACGTTCACGCCCGCCCGGCGTCCAGTGCCAACGGCAACGGCACCGCGCGCCCTTGCGCCGCGCTCCGCGAAACGGCTTCCACGAACTCCATATACTTTACACCAGCTTCGAATGTCGTGTGTTGGATTATTTCCGTTTTTCGAATCGCGCCCACAAACTCCTCTTCCACACGCCAACCGCCCTTTTCCTCTTCCGGCACGGGTAGGGGCTTCAGCAAATCTTCCCCTTTCCGCGCACCGGTCAGCGCCCCGTCATGGAAACGCAACACCCCTTCCGCTCCGTACAGCCATGTGCCGCCGCCTTCCTTGAACGGCGTCGTCGCGCTTTGCTGAATATGCAACTGCGCGCCGCAGGCCATGTCGGCGAGCACATCCACGTGATCGGGCACCGAAACAGCCCGCACAATGCCGTCCGCGTCGCGGCTCTGATTGACAAACGTCTTCGTCATGGCGGTCACGAGCACGGCTTCCCCGACCCAGCGCAAGATCATTTCATAGACGATACCCAGCATGGCGATATTCAGCCCGCTCACATCGCGGTCGCGTCGCCAATGCAATGGGGCGGCCCTATCGAGAAAGGGACTGGGGGCCGTATGCTCGATGAATAACAGCTCGCCGATGTACCCTTCGCTCAATAGTCGTTGGACGGTGCGGTCCACACCGAGACTGAATGGGGCGGGCACCACTTGCGCCACCAAGTCCGGCCGTCGTTGTGCGGCGTCCCGCATGGCGTGTGCCTCCGCGGCGTCGCACGCCATGCGCGCTTCGGTCATCACATGCTTACCCGCTTCGAGCGCCGCTATCGTGGCCGGCGCGTGCAGATACGGCCATGTCCCGATCACAATCGCGTTCGTGTCCGGATCGGCAATGACTTCCCGCCAATGCGCGTAGGTCTTGGAAATGCCAAACTCTTTCGCCACGGCATCGGACGATGCGCGGCTGCGGTTACAAACTCCGACAATTTCAACGGCGTCCTGCGCCTGTAACTTGGGGATGTGATGCAGTCGCGTGTTCGCCCCCGCACCAATCACGCCCACCTTGATCTGTTCGCTCATGCCATCCTCCTTCATTAAAACCGCCACGGCCCTATCCCGCGGCCCGTTCGCTGTCTGCCGACGCCCTACAAAGATGGGATCAACCCGCCCGGCGGGTCAACCCCTCTTTGCCCTACCCAAAGCGGCGGCTACGTGCGGAGACCTGTAGCCGCGTCCGTGAGGACGTGGAGGACTGGCTCATGAGCACTTAACCCCCACCCTTAATCGGATACCCTTAACCGACCCGCTTCCAACGATCCTGCACGACCGGTCCTGCCCAAGCCAAAGCGCCGTCGATGGGCGGACGCGTCAGCGCACCGGAAGGACTTCCACCGCCAACGCTTCGCCGAAACCGCCCGCGCCCAACCAGTACGGACGTAACGTGCACAGGCCAAGATCCGCCGGGCGCCATTCCAACCGGTAACGACGACCCGGCGCGGTGTCGTCCACCTCCAAATACTGGGATCGACGCTCCG
>SKXR01000094.1 GCA_007128275.1 Kiritimatiellia bacterium | reverse complement strand
ACGCGGAGATCTTCGCCTGGACGGGTGGCCCCGACCCGATCCGCTTAACGGATAACGATTATGAGGACCAACATCCGCGAACAGCGGGTGGCCGCATCGTCTGGCAAGCCGATTTCGACGGGAAGTCGCATATCTTCCTCGCCGAACCGCGCTGAGGAACCAGCCCGGAGACGCCCGATTACTCTACTATACGGTCTATGACGTAGGGCTCGCGTTTGCGCGCCTGTTCCAACGCGCGCCAGACATATTCTCCTATCACTCCGAGCATGATCATCTGAATGCCCCCGATAAGTAAGATCACGATCATGAGCGGAGCCCAGCCCTGCGTGGGAATCCCCCCCACCAAACGAACCACCAACACAATCAGGGCATACAGAAAGCCCATGAACGCCACGACGATGCCCAGCACGGATATGAGGCGAATAGGCGCAAACGAGTAACTAAGAATTCCATCAATCAAATACGTCAGCTTCCGCCCGAAAGTCCAACGCGATGTTCCCGCGGTACGGGCCTCACGACGATAAGGAATGACTTTGGGTTTGAAGCCGGTCCAAAGAATCTGACCTTGAAAGAAAGGATTGGATTCACGCATACGCAAAATCACGTCCAGCGCGCGCCGGCCGAGAAGCGCAAAATCGAATCCGCCCGATGGCATATTGGGGAAGACCAACCGTCGCATGATCCCGTAAAACACGCGCGACGTAACAATGCGGTAAAGCGATTCGTCGCGTTCGCTTCGGCTGCAGATAACCACTTCGTGCCCTTCGTCAAAGTGGGACACGAACATTTCATTAATCAGGCTGGGCGCGTCCTGACCGTCCGCTGACATCGCTACGACACACCTCCCCTTCGCCATGGAGAATCCGGCCATCAAGGCGTTCACCTGGCCAAAATTACGCGTCAACTTCACGATACGCACCACCCCCGGATACCGCGCCTGAATCGATACCAGCTCCTCGAACGAACCATCCCCCGAGCCGTCATCCACAAAAATGACCTCACCCCTTCTATGCGGATTGGCGTTCAGGACCTGTTCCTTGAGCGACTCCATGACCCCTTTCAGCGAGCCCTCGTTATAGTACACTGGGAGCACGATTGAATAATCCACGGCAGAATGTTCGTTCATCATGATTCTCTCTCCCGGGGTCGAGCGGGAACGCCGATGGCTATTACATGACTGCCAATATCGTTGATCACCACCCCTCCCGCGCCAATCACCGCGCCGGCACCGATCGAGAGATGATCCTTCACCACCGAGCCGGCCCCCAACAGCGTCGCGCGCCCAAGGGTTACATGACCGGCCACCACCGCGCCCGGCCCAACATGGACACCGTCGGCCAAACGGCAATCGTGATCCACGGAACAACCGGTATTCAAGATAACCTGCTCGCCCACGGTAGTGCCCGGATTCACCACAACGCCCGCTGCAATGAATGTGCCCGCCCCGATATGCACGTCCTCCGCCACGATAGCCGAGGGATGGACCACAATACCCAGCTCATATCCGAACGATGCGGCTTGCTCCGCCAGCCGCAGACGAACATCGCAGTCGCCTATGGCAATGAACAGGTGAGACACGCCTTCGTCGCGGCACCGGGATAAGACCTCCAGCCCTCCCAATATCCGTCCCTTTGCAAACGGGGTATCTGCCCGCTCGGGCGAAACCGTGTCGACAAAACCGGCGATCTCATATTTCCCCTGGCGCCGAATGGCGTCGGCCACAACCAGCGCGTGCCCGGACGCGCCCCATACCAGCATGCGATGCCCGCCACTCATGGGACACGCTCCATGGCGCGCAACCGCGCGGAAACCTCAACGCCACGCGTCATGGCAAAGCGAATTACAGCGCAGATGCGTTCTATGTCTTCTTCGCCGATCTGAGTGCCCGTGGGCAACACCAACACCGACGCCGCGAGTCTTCTAGTGCTTGGAAGCCTTTCTCCTGCTTCAGGGTACAAGGTGCGATAGGGTTCCATTTGATGACACCCGGGATAGAAATAGCGTCTGGCGATAACGCGTTCACCATGCAGAATACGCATCAGATCATCTCGCGAGAGAGGGGCTTCTGAAGCGACTTCCAAGACAATATACTGGAAGTTCCCCCCCTCGTCTTCGTCGTATGTGAGAAGGGATAGGCCCGGAACATCGATCAGCTCGCGGCGATAGGCGTCATAATTGCGTCGGTTGTGAGCAATGAGTTCTTCGAAATGCTCGAGCCCCGTCACACCCATCGCGGCCGAGAATTCGTTCATCTTGCCATTGGTCCCGACCGAGCGGACCTCATCGTATCCGGAGAAGCCGAAATTCTTCATCAAGCGCACAACGCCCGCCAGCGTATCGTTATTTGTTGCCAGAGCGCCGCCCTCAAAGGTGTTCACGAATTTGGTGGCATGAAAACTGAACACTTCGGCCTCTCCCAAACCACCGACGGGACGTCCCTGATAGCTACAACCGAGCGCATGCGCCGCATCGAACAGCAAGTGCAGTCCATGCTTCCGGGCCACTGCGGTAAGGCCTTCGACATCACAACAGCGCCCCCATAGATGGACTCCGATGATCCCCGTGGTGCGGGGGGTGATCAGCTCCTCCACCCGGGCGGGGTCTAGATTGTGCGTCCGTGGGCCTACATCACAGAAGACAGGCGTGATGTTCAACCATTGTAACGCGTGCGCCGTGGCAATGAAGGTAAACGAAGGGACAATAACCTCGCCAGACAGCTTCAACGCACGGATGGCGACCTCCAATGCAATCGTCCCGTTGGCCATGGGAATGCAATGTTTGACGCGGGTGCGTTCGGCCAGCATCTTTTCGAGCTGTTGCACATAGGTGCCGTTATTGGTGAGCCATGCCCGGTCCAGAATGTCGCCGGCTCGCTTCAAGAACGCAGCACGCCCTGGAAGATTCGGACGCCCGACGTACAACTCGTTATCAAAGGCGGCCCGCCCCCCCAACAAGGCCAAGTCATGAACATCCTGTTTACAATCCATTCGAACCTTCATTTGCGAAGGACGAGCATAGCCCCTACCAGAATTGAAGTCAAAAGAGTTATCCATAACCCTATGCGTTCCTGCACCAGGCCCGTCCATGCGACCCGAATGGTTTGAGACCCGGTGGCGACCGGCACGACAATCAACCCCGTGGCGGAATCGATGTCCGTTTCGAGTACCCGACCATCTACCGCAACCGTCCACGCGGGAAAAGCATACAGGGGCAAGACCAGCGATTCCGGACGACGGGCCTCGACAAGCCATGTGCGATCCTGACTTTGCTCGGCAACGGTTTCCACCTGCATGCCCTTTCGCTCGGCTTCTGCCACGAGTCCCCCCCCCTCCATGTAACGATACCATTCGGGGCCTCGATCCCGCGTGACAAAATAGGCCATGGGCGGAGCGCCGTGGGGACTGTCCAGCGTGACCGGATCAAACGCCGGTGACTCCCCTTCGTCCATCACCTTGACGGCGTACACGGCGGTCAACGCCCATAACACGGCCGCCGCCAGCAAGGGCCATAGCCAGATCCGCCAGGCGCGGGCGCGCGTGTCCGGCACGGCCAAGAAGAGGGCCGGCATGGCGGACGCGGACAGCAGGAAAAGGAACCGATAAGGAAATTGAATCTTCTGGACGAACTCGACATGCCTCCACAGCACCCAGGAAAATTCGGTCCCGAAGAACCAGGCGACCCACGAAAACACGAGCAGATAGGCGCTCATGGTGCGGCATTCCACCGAATGTGCGTCGCTCCGGAATCGCATGAAATAGAACGCGGCCAGTAGCGATGGAAACAGTAAAGACAACCCAATAACCCATTGTACGCTGAACCAGCGCATACCGAAGAGATAAGCCGAAATGGTCGGAAGAGTGAAGCTGTTGCGCCAATCAATGTAGGGCGGCTCATACCACTGATTGGGGATGACCAAATGGAGCGTCGTGAGCGCCGGCACCAAGTAGACCGCAGCCAACCCCAATCCAATCAACACCGAGAAGCCCCAACTCCGAAGCAGCATCCATGCGGTTCCCCCGCAGTCGCCGCGGACGGCATACAGACAAATCAGCACGGAAAGAACCAACAGGATCATGACGGCGGAGACAATGTGTAACAGGCACAGCAACGCAATGGAAAGCGCGAGCAAGACATGGACCCTGCGCTGTTGAACCAGCCTATAGGTCATGTAAAGGATGACAATATGCAGTGGAAGCGCGGCGTGAAAGGGGAGAAAATTGTGATAAAACAGTGT
>SKXR01000253.1 GCA_007128275.1 Kiritimatiellia bacterium | reverse complement strand
ATACCAACGGCTTGCATATCGTCCTGGCCTACGGCGACGCAGATAACGGGCAGACATTCGCCGTGGGATTCTCACGAACGAGCTATGAAAAGGCCGCATCTCGTGCGCAGGGCGCCTTGAAGCATGATCCGCATACGGTGTTGCAACAGGAAATGGCCCGCCGCAGTCAATTTCTCGGTACCGTCCAAACGCGCGATGCGGATGTCGCGCTCATCCTTGAAGCCCACGAGACTTTGGCGGGGGCGCTGCGACCTCCCCAAGGCGTACTGACGCATCGCTGGCCGGAATCGGACACGCTCGCCGGCGCCTTTTCCCTCAACGAATTGTCCCCGCTGATCCCGGCATGGTGTGTTCTCGATGTGACCGTAGCCGAAGATATCCTTCGCGCGGCGTTCGGCCAGGTGAAATCAAACGGGTTTCTGCCCGCTTGGGTAAGGCCGGACGGAAGCCATGCAGAATCCGAAATGGCGTGGCCGACCCTGGCGCTCTGCTCGCAATGGGCGTTGGATCACGGGGCCAGTGATGAATTTGCCGCCTTTGCGCTGCGCCGCCTCTCCGCCTACGTGGGACACGCCCTCGAACGATTCCATCGCGGCGGCCATTATGCATGGCGATCGGACCGCGAAGCGTTCATTCCCGAGACGTTCAACAACGAGCTCGCGACCGTCGATCTGGCCGTCTTCTTGCTCTGCGAAACGGATGCCTTTATGGCATTGGCCGACCGTTACGACCGCGACGACTTGGTCACCGCGTTTATTCAAAGACAGCGCGACCTGCTGCGTCGCCATCTTCAGGAATACTTATGGGACGACAAGGACCGCCTCTTTCGTGATCGGTTCATCGGCGGAGACACGACCAAGCGTACCACGCTCTCCTCCTATCTCCCGCTCCTCTGGCCCGGCTTGGATGAGAGACAGCGCGGACAAACCCTCAAACGACTGAATCTGGCGCTGGGCAAACGGAAACAAGGCGGCATCGATTCATGGGAACATTGGGAATCGGACCCTGTCTTTCCGACGGTACCCGCCCTTCATCAAGCGTTCGTCCTGCAAGCAGTGCGCACCGCAGGTCACGAGGACGCGGCGTGGAAGTTGGAGCAGGCGTTGTTCCGCGCTCTGGCACACGCTTTCGAAGCGCGCCAAACCATTCCCGCCGATCTTACCGGAGAAAACCCGGACGCGGACAGCACCGCCTCGTCCGTGATGGGCGCCGCGTTGGCCGTGAATCTTGTCTGCCGCCCCGGTGACGATGCAGCGGAAGGGATTGAGTCTTCCAAGGCGGTCCGATGGCTCGACCGTCACCGGACCGCCGTGGGCCTTACCGTGCTGGGTGCGCTGATCAGCGGACTGGCGGTCGTGGTCTTGACGTATCAATTCAAGCGGACCCCGACGGCCGTGGACATGACCACTATGACCAGTCTCGCCGACCGCTATTACCGGGATGGGCGCTACGATCAAGCCATGGAGATCTACCGGAGATTGGGGGAAACGGAGCCGGGGAATCGTACGTTGCAGTTGCTTCTGGGCAATACGCTCTATCGCCAGGGACGACTTGAAGAGGCCGAACGCCATTACCGCCGTGCATTGGACGAGGATCAACCATCGCCCAGCGCGCTGCGCAATCTGGCCATCACGCTCTACGAGCAAGGCAACCTAGAGGAAGCCGCCCGGTATTTTCAGATGATCATCGATGAACTCGCCGACCGGTATCCGGAATTGGCCACCCAAGCCCAGACCTCCCTCGACATCATCGAATTTCATTCCTCCCGGGACCGCCCATGAAACGTTACGCAATGGGAATCGGCATTAGAGAAAGAAAAAAGAAAGGGCGGGCACGCCAAGGAGGTCGGGGTGAGGAACCCCATGGAAAGCGTAATCCCGCCCTTTCTAAAGTACTAGACCCATTGACAGAGTCTTGTGTTCAGAAATATTCGTTGTTATAGTGAAGACTATCCGAAATCACTTGGTTACATTGCAACCCTATTCATTTATTTCGGGGTTTCACCTAGGGAGCTATAAGATGCGCCGAAGTTTTTTTATACTCTGTGTCGGCATACTGATGCCCGTACTCGTTGCCGGTTGTTTCCGGCAGGACGTGTTGACCGTGGATATATCCATCCCGCAGATGGGAGCGCCCGAATGCAGGCGGCTGGTGTTGCACGCATTGGGCGGACTGGAACAAGACGCCATCCTGCGGGCCGACTTGAACATCCAAACCCGGGTAGCCACCATTACGTATGACAGCAGGCGTCTGGCCCTCAAGAACATTGAACACGCCATCACGGCCGCCGGATTTGACGCCAACGAGGAAGAAGCACCGCCCGAAGCCCGCGAAGCCTTGCCGCCGGAATGTCGTTAACGGATTCGGTCCGCCCCGGCGGCTTGTACCATGCAAGCGTTGATCGACCAATTTACGGATTATGTCGCCCTCGAACGGGGGCTTAGTCCCCACACGTGCGAGGCGTACCGTTCTGACCTGGAACGGTTCGTCCATTTTCTGCAAAGCCGCAAGGTCTCCACCCTCAACGACGTGACCCGCCGCCATATCACGGACTTTCTGATGGCGGAAAAGGACCGGGACATGGCGACCAGCACCTTGGCCCGGCGACTCGTTTCCATCAAAGTCTTTTCGCGCTTCCTGCAACAGGAAGGCTTGCTCGACCGAAACGTGGCGGACGCGATGGATTCACCGCGACTGTGGAAAGTGCTTCCCGACACGCTTTCCACCGCGGAGGTGGACCGATTGCTCAATGCGCCGTCCGGCGACACGCCCCGCGGATACCGGGATCGGGCCCTGCTGGAATTGTTGTACGGGACGGGATTGCGCGTTTCCGAAATGGCGGACTTGCGCGTCAGCGACCTGCATCTCGGGGAGAAATACCTGCGCTGCATCGGCAAAGGCAACAAGGAACGCGTGGTGCCGTTCGGGGACAAGGCACTGGCCGTTTTGAACGAGTATATCGCCGTGCATCGCCCCGCCCTGCTGAAAGGACGCCCGGCGGAAGCCCTCTTTGTCACGCGACGCGGCACGGCCTTCAGCCGCAAAGGCCTCTGGAAACTGATCAAGACCCATGCCCGCACGGCGGGGATCACGAAGAACGTGACCCCTCACACGCTGCGTCATTCGTTTGCCAGCCACTTGCTGGCGCATGGCGCCCAATTGCGCGTCATCCAGGAAATGCTGGGCCATGCCGACATTGCCACGACGCAAATCTACACGCATGTGGACCAGGGCCGCTTGAAATCCATTCACACACAGTACCATCCGAGAGCCTGACCCATGATCGAAAAGACCGTACGGAAATCCATCGAACGAAAACTCGGCTATCGCTTCAAAAAGCGGGTGTATCTGGAAACGGCGTTAACGCATCCCTCCTACCGCCATGAGAACGAAGGGATTCTGGACGACAATCAGCGCCTTGAGTTTCTGGGTGACGCCGCCCTCGGCCTTGCTGCCGCGGCGGCGTTGTATCGTCGTTTTGAGGAGGTGGACGAAGGCGCGCTGACGCACAAACGAAGCAAACTGGCCAACCGCACCACGCTCGCGCGCATCGGTCGCGAACTGGAACTGGGCGCTCATCTGCGATTGGGTCGCGGCGAAGAGCAGTCCGGGGGACGCGAACGGAATTCCAACCTGACCGACGCGGTCGAAGCCGTGATCGGTGCGGTCTTTCTGGACGGCGGCCAAAAAGCGGTGGATCGCGTCTTCAAACGCTTGTGGCAAACCGATCTGGATGCGGCGACCGCCGAGGAAATGGACAATCCCAAGGGGGACCTGCAGGAATATTGCCAGAAACTGTGGAAGATCAGTCCCGCGTACCGCGTCGACACGCAAAGCGGTCCCGCGCATGCGCGCGAATACGTATGCGTGGCCAGCGTGAAGGGGCGTGATTACGGGACCGGACGCGGCATGAACAAGCGCACGGCGGAAATGGAAGCGGCGAGAGACACGCTGACCCTGTTGCGCGCGATGGACGCCGGAGAAGCAGATGTACGTCGTTGATTCACAACAGAACGATTGCGCCATCGGGTGTCCCGATTTGTAACCGGGAGTCAATGCCGTAAGGCGTGTTCGCCACGCCACGTTGGATTGGACGCGCGCGGTGTGGTTTGTCTTCATCCAAAGCGCCTTCCGGTGCTTGCCCTCCGTAGCCTCTTGGCGAAGGAGGGTCGCCGTCCACATTCCCTTGAGGCGGCCTGCTCGGTCGTTCCTTTTTGGACGGCGGCGGCAGAGCGAAGCGTCGACGCCGCT
>SKXR01000038.1 GCA_007128275.1 Kiritimatiellia bacterium | reverse complement strand
GTATCGGACTTCGGGGGCGACTCGTTTATGGTGGATGCTCTTCCGGTATGCCTGGGCGACGTCTCAGCCCGATCGGTTCTGGCGGCCGTGGCGACGAGTTTGGAACAGAGCGGGGAACGCGGAGGGACCGAGCATTGGGCCGAACAGCGAGTGGCGCGGGCGGCCTGTCGAGCCGCCGTGAAGGCACAGGACAAACTCAGTCTTCAGGAAATCGAAAAGCTGGTTATTGATTTGGCCGGGTCCGAGATGCCGTATACCTGTCCCCACGGTCGTCCGACTCTGATTTTCATGGGGTTCAACGAGTTGGATAAAAAGTTCGGCAGGATCTAACGGGTCACGGACGCGGATTCGGATGTAATCGGTTCGGGGACGGCGAAGCGCGTGATCGATTCTTCGCGGAAACTACTGAAGGCTTTATTGTATCGTACGCTTTCCTGCTCCTCGGCGCTTTCCGTGAATTCCTTCTGCAGAGCGCGGTACGGCGCGTGCGATAAGCGTAGCAATTGCCATAGACCGCCCATCAAATCTTCGGCCCGGCGGCGATAATGCATGGCGGGTAATTGGCATTGTTCCCGGGTCGTGTTGAGAAACTGGCATAGAAAACTTTCGGCGGCTTCGAGATGCGCCTGATGCTCCATCATCGAGTGCATCGACGTGACATTGTCATAAATCAATTCCAGAAAATGAAGGAAATCCAACTCCCGGGCGCACGCTTTCGCGGAACGACTGGCGAAGAACGCGTGTTTACGCGCGGTGGCCAACACGTCCATGACACGCCGCATATGGGTAATGCGGGTCGATGTATCCATCTCCTGCAAAGGAAGATACAGCAGCTCCACGCCGCGTTCATAGAAGGCGTCGCGCCGGGCGAGGTGAATCGGCCGATTCAGATGGGTATGCACCGTACTCATGGGGGCGTTATAACCTAATCGAGGGGGAAAAGCAAGGCCGGACCCCTCCGTGCGGGTTGCAAAACGTCGGGCGGGGGATTAGGATGCGGACCATGTTGGTCTTGTGCAACCATGAGGATATGATGATGAAATGGATGTTGAGTTGTTTGATGGGGTTTGTGTGGCTGGGGCCCTTGGTGGCGGGTGCGGAGTCCGGCGAGGATGCGGGCGCGCCGACCGGGGTTGCGGTTGCCGCCATTGGCGAGGTGTCCGCTGAACACATGGAACGGGTGCGCTCGTTCGTGGAGCGCAACACAAGCATTGAGACGCGGCTTCTTGAACCCCAAGACGCGACGGGTGAGTCTCTTTCAGAGATCCTGGATTCGCTCGCGCATCTCCGGACGCCGGAACAGGCGTGTGTGGTATTGCTCTATGCGGGCGACCGGGAGTTTGAAGACCATACGGTCTATCGGTACGAGGCCGGTGTGGGCATCGTGAACGCCGGCTTGATGGTTACGGCGGACGAAGAGGTATACCTCCGGCGCCTGGAAAAACTGACCATGCGCAGTGTGGGCTTGTTGATGGGCGTCGAAATGGTGCCCAATCCTCAGTCCGCCATGTGGACGTATCGATCGATGAGTGATCTGGATGCCATGGGCCGCAATTTTGATCCGCCGTCACTGATGCGGCTGCGGGAAATAGCGCGCAAGCAGGCCATTCCTCTGATCAAAGACAGTTCTTTACCGCTCATGGAGCCGCGCGAGTAGCGGACGGGAGTTTGCCGTATGTTGGATATGAAGTTTATTCGCGATCAGGAGTCCGCGGTACGCGCAGCCCTCGATCATCGCGGGGCCTTGGTGGATTTGGACGGCTTGCTCGATCGCGACCGTCAACGGCGGGAAGGGGTTCAGGAGGCGGAACACCTGAAGCACGAACGAAATACGGTTTCCAAGGAAATAGGCGCCCGCAAGCGCGCGGGCGAGGACACGTCTGAACCTCAGCAGCGCATGCGCGAGGTCGGCGAGCGGATCGCCGCATTGGATGGCCGCAACCGGGAACTGGAAGAAGCCATTCAAGCCATCCTGTTGACGATCCCCAACGTGCCTTTCAAGGACGTGCCCGTCGGGCCGGACGAGTCGGCGAACCGCATGGTCCGCTCGGTCGGCGAACCGCGTGACTTTGATTTCGAGCCCCAATCGCATGTGGACTTGGCGGAGCGACTGGATATCGTGGATTTTGGGCGCGCGACGCGTATGAGCGGCGCGGGATTTGCGCTGTACAAAGGGGTGGGCGCCCGGCTTGAGCGCGCCTTGATCCATTTCATGCTGGACATCCATACCCGTGAACACGGCTACACGGAAATCAGTCCGCCGTTCGTATGCAACACGGAGGCCATGACCGGGACGGGACAGTTGCCGAAGATGGCGGAAGACATGTACGCGATGCCTGCCGATGGGCTGTACCTGATCCCCACCGCGGAGGTGCCCGTCACCAACATGTACCGCGAAGAAATCATGCAGGCGCCGCTTCCGATCCGTCATGTCGCCTATACGCCCTGTTTCCGCCGTGAAGCGGGCGCGGCGGGCCGCGAGACGCGTGGCCTGATCCGCATGCACCAGTTCGATAAGGTGGAATTGGTCCAGTTTGTCGAACCGCACACGTCCTACGCGACACTGGAAGAACTTGTCGGGCACGCGGAAGAGGTGCTTAAACGCTTGGAACTGCCGTATCGGGTGCGTGAGCTCTGTACGGGGGATCTCAGTTTTGCGGCGGCGCGTTGTTATGACATTGAATTGTGGGCGCCCGGCCACCAAGCGTGGCTGGAAGTGTCGTCTTGCAGCAATTTCGAGGATTTTCAGGCGCGGCGCGCACAAATCCGGTATCGCAATGCGGACGGTAAGACGGAATTCGTGCATACGCTCAACGGGTCCGGCGTGGCCTTGGCCCGCCTGTATGTGGCGATTCTGGAGAATTATCAGTCGGCCGACGGCAGCATCACGGTGCCCCAAGCATTAGTCCCTTACATGGGCGGTCTGGAACGGATTGAGTAGGCGGCGGTCTTCCCCGGGACGGCCACGGTGAGAAGTGGGGTGCCGGAATGGATTTGTCGGGGCATCCGTGAGGGCGCCCCCAACCCCATCAACGAATGGCCATGAAACTTGCGACGCTCCATAAAGAAATCAAGCAGTCGGCGTGTTTCCCTCGCGGCGCGCGTATCTTGGTTGCGGTTTCCGCCGGCGCGGATTCCGTAGCGTTGCTGCATCTTCTGCAGGATCTGGCGCCTTCCATGCAATGGCGCCTGGGCGTGGCGCACCTGAACCACACGCTTCGGGGAAAGCATTCGGACGGGGATGAACGTTTTGTGCGCGACTTGGCGAAGTCCTTGGATCTGCCCTGTCATGTGCGGCGCAAACAGGTCGCTTTGCTGGCGCGCCGCGCGAAGATCTCCGTCGAAATGAAGGCGCGTGAAGTACGCTATGCGTTTCTTGCCGACATCGTCCGCAAGCAGGGATACGACATCGTAGCGCTGGCGCATACCATGGATGATCAGGCCGAAACGCTCTTATTGCGTTTGATGCGTGGCGCCGGACTGGCGGGTTTGGGCGCGATGAAGGCGATCACGGAACAGGAAGACCTCTGTGTGGCGCGGCCGCTGTTGCACGTTTCCAAGGCGTCGTTGATTCGTTGGCTCCGGAACAGGAACGCATCATGGCGGGATGATGCATCCAACAAGGACGCGGCCTATGTGCGGAATCGTGTGCGGCATGAATTGATTCCGCTGATGCGGGAGCGTTTTAATCCCAAGATCGTGGAAACCTTGGCCCGCACGGCCGAACAGATCCGCGAAGACTACGGCATGCTGCACGCGATGGCTTTGGCGGATTGGGCCGATAGCCGCGTTCCGGGGCGTGAAGAAGAGTTGGACGCGCGACGTGTACGCGCCTTGCCGCTTGCCCGCCGGCGTCGGGTGGTGTTGTTGTGGCTGATCGGGGCAGGCGTGGATGAAGCGCATCTGCATGCCGAGACCATTGAACGGGTCTGTCGCATGTGCCTTTCCTCGAAGGGATCCGCGGAGGCGCCCGTGCAAGAACCGTTGCGGGTGGTCCGGCACTATGACCGCCTCGCGGTGTCGCGCACGCCCGCCCGGCCGGAAAACGGGCGCCCATTACGATTCAAGCTGGTGGTGCCGGGAGTGACCCGTTTGCCGGAAGTGGGGTTACGCGTGCGCACCGCATGGACCACCGGGTATAAGCGACCGGTTGGAGAGCGATGCGGGCAACTCCCGGCCGAGGGATATCTCTCGAAAGCGGCCTTGGGACGCGCGTCGTTGTATCTGCGTTTCCGGGCGGAAGGGGATCGTTTTGCGCCGCTGGGCATGAAGGGCGAGAAGAAGATCCAAGACATCTTTGTGGACGGGAAAGTGCCCCGCGCGCAACGTGACCGGGTCCCGTTATTGGAATGCCGGAAGCGTATCGTGTGGGTTCCCGGTTACCGCGTGGCCGGGGACTGGGCGGTCGGGAACGATGCGGAACGGTCGCTCCACGTCACGATGGAACGCCTGGCTTAGCGTAAATGACCGAATAGGGGCTTGATTAATCGCTCTTCATGAGTGACGGTATACGCAATCAGCCAACCCCGTTTGGCGGATGCCTTGCACCGGATTCGAATCGAACCCCTTAATGCACAGCAACAAGAGTATGGACAAAAAGAAAAACAACAGCGCCGGTTCCGGAGGCGACGAGCCACAGCGATTCCCTATTCGGGGATTGGCGATGTGGCTTTTGTTGCTGGCCATGTCATTGACCATGTATCAGGTCTTCTCCCAAGGGCAGGAACGGGAAACGCGCCTGCCGTACAGTCCCGATTTTATCCGGAAAGTGGAGCAGGGAAAGATTTCCAAGGCGGAAGTCGTGTTGGAAGTGTCCGGCCAACAGTATGTTCGTGGGGAGCTGGTTGATGTGGATCCCAAGACCGGACGGCCCCAGAAATTCCGTGTGGACGCCCCGGCAACGGAAGCGTTGGAGAAGCTGTTGTTGGAGAACGGGGTGCCGTTTGAATACAAGCCGCAGAACCCGTACCTGTGGTCGCTCATTACCGGGGCGATCCCGTTTCTGCTGATCATCGGGTTGTTGTACTTCTTCTTCATACGCCAGATGCGCATGGCGGGGAAAGGCGCGATGAGTTTTGGCAAGAGCCGGGCCCGTTTGTTGACCCGCGAGAAGAACAAGATCACGTTCGGCGAAGTCGCGGGCATTGAAGAAGCAAAAGACGAAGTGCACGAGATCATTGAGTTCTTGAAGGATCCCAAACGCTTTCAGAAATTGGGTGGACGCATTCCCAAAGGGGTCTTGCTGGTCGGGCCGCCGGGCACGGGCAAGACGTTGCTGGCGAGAGCGATTGCCGGCGAAGCGGAAGTGCCTTTCTTCAGCATCAGCGGCTCGGATTTCGTGGAAATGTTTGTCGGCGTAGGCGCGTCCCGCGTGCGGGACATGTTCGAGCAGGGCAAGAAGAATGCGCCGTGTATCATCTTCATTGACGAAATTGACGCCGTGGGACGCAGCCGGTTCAGCGGGATCGGCGGCGGCCATGACGAACGGGAACAGACCCTGAACGCGTTGCTTGTTGAGATGGACGGCTTCGATACACAGGAAGGTGTGATCATCATTGCGGCCACGAACCGGCCCGATGTGTTGGATCCTGCGCTACTTCGTCCGGGACGGTTTGACCGGCAGATCGTGATCGATTTGCCGACGCTGGAAGGGCGGGAAGCCATTCTCAAGATCCATTGCAAGAAGATCAAGTTGGAGCCCGACCTCGATCTGCGGCGCGTGGCCCGCGGCACCCCCGGTTTTTCCGGCGCCGATCTGGCGAACCTCATCAACGAGGCGGCCCTGTTGGCCGCCCGCGAGAACGCGGATCGCGTGGGCCTCGCCCATCTGGAAGAGGCGCGTGACAAGGTCCGATGGGGCCGCGAACGGCGTAGTCGTCTGATGGACGACAACGAGAAGCGGCTGACCGCCTATCATGAAAGCGGACATGCCTTGGCGATGTTGTTGTCGGAAGGGAGTGAGCCTTTGCACAAGGTCACGATCATTCCACGGGGACAATCCCTGGGTTCCACCATGCAATTGCCGGAGAAAGACCGGTATACGGAAAGCCGGCGCAAGCTATTGTCGATGCTCAACGGCATCATGGGGGGGCGCGCCGCCGAGGAGATTGTCTTTGGAGACGTTACCACGGGGGCATACAGCGATCTCAAGCAGGCCACGCGTATTGCGCGCATGATGGTGTGTGAATGGGGTATGAGCCCGCTCTTGGGACCGCAAACGTTCGGCCATAGCGGGGAACCGGTGTTTGTAGGGCGGGAAATGGGCCGCGCTCAAGAGTTTAGCGAAGAAACCTCCCGCAAGATTGACCAGGAAGTGAGTCGGCTCGTTACGCAAGCGTACGACCGCGCGGTGACGATCCTGAAAGAACATCGAACGGAGCTGGATAAGCTGGCGGAATTGTTGTTGGAACGGGAGACGCTGGATGGCCGCGAGGTGGAGGAACTCGTCAAACACGGGCGTCTCTTGACGGAGGTGGAACGCGCCGAATCCGACGAGGAAGCCGCCGCGGAAACCGAAAAGGAAACGGCGAAGTCCGCCAAGCCCAAGAAACCCATCGATGCTACGGTGCCGGCCTCGGAGGCCGGACCCTCGGTGGCCTAGGAACGCCTTCATGACTTCACTCGCTGCGCGCACTTGGATTTGTCGCGACCGGCATGTGACGCTGGGTGAACGGACGTTGATCATGGGGATCGTGAATGTCACCCCCGACTCCTTTTACGACGGCGGGGTGAGCCATGATCATCACAGTGCGATCGCACAATCACGACGTTTCATGGAAGAGGGCGCCGATATCATTGATGTGGGGGGGGAATCCAGCCGACCGGGCGCCGAACCGGTGTCGTCGGCGGAGGAGATTCGACGTGTTGCACCGGTCATCACGGCGCTGCGCGAAGAGACCCATGCCCTCATTTCCATAGACACGACCAAAGCCGAGGTGGCGCGAGTGGCCATGGAGGCGGGGGCGCATATCATCAATGATATTTCCGCGTTGCGTCATGACCCGGAGATGGCCGAGGTCGCGGTGTCGTATGGAGCGGGGGTCGTTCTGACGCATATGCAGGGCACGCCCCGCACGATGCAGGACGAGCCGGAGTATAGGGACGTGGTGCGCGAGGTCGGCGATTTCCTGGTGGAACGCGCGCGGGCGTGTGTGACGGCGGGAATTCCGGAAGACCGTCTTGTGTGGGATCCCGGGATCGGGTTTGGAAAGACCTTTGCGCATAACTGGACGTTGCTGGCGCAGTTGCCCTTGTTGATCGGTCGGGGATATCCCGTGCTGGTGGGACTCTCGCGCAAGCGCTTTCTCGGGGCGTTGTGCGAACGGGAAGTGGACGCGCGATTGCCCGCCAGTCTGGCGGCGATGACCTGCGCGATACTGCGGGGTGCTGCAATTATTCGTGTGCATGACGTAAAGGAATCTTGCGATGCGGCACGGGTTGCGGATAGAATGAAAGCCGAGGAAAGAAAATATGGCGACTTGGATCCAACAGCTTCATCTCCCTGAATGGACGGGGGTTATAGAAATACTCGTCCTCGCTGTTGTCTTCTATTATGTGATCAGTTTCTTTCGCGGCACGCGTGGTGCTGCCGTCTTGTCCGGTCTGGTTCTGTTGTTGATCCTGTTGATGGTGCTTGCGCATCTCTTAAGCCTCAACACCTTGAGCTGGCTCTTGCAACGGTTCTCCGTCTATTTGGCGGTGGCTTTCATCATCATCTTTCAACCCGAGATCCGGCGCGCCTTGGCCGAACTGGGCAAGCAATCCGTTTTCAACGCGAGCGCCGCCGAACGGGAAGTGGTGGATGAAGTCGTCAAGGCCGTGAGCGATCTCGCCGAGCAAAAGATAGGCGCCTTGATTGCCGTCGAGCGCGAAATCGGGACGCGCCATATTCAAGAGTCCGGTACGCGCCTGGACAGCATCGTGACGCCGGAACTGTTGACGTCGATCTTCTTCCCGCATACGCCGCTGCATGACGGGGGGGTGGTCATCAAGGGCGATCGCATACTGGCGGCGGGGTGCGTGTTTCCCTTGTCGCAGCGCATGGAACTGAGCCGGTCGCTCGGCACACGGCATCGCGCGGCCATCGGCTTTACGGAAGAAACCGATGCGGTGGTGATCGTGGTGTCGGAAGAAACCGGCGCCATTTCGGTGGCGTACAAAGGCCGGTTGAGTCGCGGGATTGATCAGGATCGGCTACACCGCATTCTGGCTTCGATCCTTTCCCGGTCGCGCCAGGCCAAGAGCCCGCTTCGCCGGATGCGCGAGAAACTGGATCTGACGCCGCAGGGCGTGGCCAAGACCGAGGCCATATTGGCGGAATTGGCGGATGAACATGAAAGATAGAGTACTCCATTTGCTTCGAAGTCTGTCCCGGAACAAGTGGGCCAAAATCATGGCCCTCCTGTTGGCGGCGGTCTCTTGGTACGCCATTCAGCCGGCCATCAGCTTTGAAACCATCGTCACCGATGTGCCCGTGCGCGTACTGCTGGATCCCGGCTGGGCTGTGTTGGAGCAATCGGCGGGCAGTGTCGATGTGCACTTCAGGGGATCGCGCGAAGGCATCCGCTATCTGGTGCAGGAAGAGTTGGAAGTGGTGGTGGATATCCGGGGGAGAACCTATGAGGACTCGCTTACCGTCCCGCTTGAATTGCGCACGGTGCGCGCGCCACCCGCTGTGCGTCCGGTCTTCATCCGGCCGTCTGAAGTGGTGTTGAGCGTGGATCAGGAAGAGGACCGTCAGGTCCCCGTCCGGGTGCATATTCAAGGGAACCCTCCGGAAGGTTATGAAGTGGAATCCATGAAAGCCACGCCGTCCATGGTCACCGTCAGCGGTCCGCGCCAGCGCTTGGATGCCATTGAAGCCATCCGGACCACGCCGATCGATATGGAAGGGCGCCTGCAATCGTTTAAATTGCGGGTGGCGCTCGTCTCGCCCAGTCGCACCTGGACCGCGCGCATGGAGCCCGAACGCGTGGAGGTCGAGGTGGTGCTGGTCGAACGGTCCGCCACCGTCACGTTTGAGGATCTGCGAATAAAGTCCCTGTTCGGAGCTGCGCCGTGGCGCGAGGTGGAGTTGACGCCGACGCATGCCACCATCCAATTGGTGGGTCGCGCGGAACTCTTGGAAACGCTTGCTCAGAAGGATATCACGGTTTATGTGGACTTGACGGGTGTGGAACCGGGCGAAGTGCGTGAGGTCCCTGTGCGGATTCATGTGCCGCCGCGCATTCGGGTCGAAAGCGTTGAGCCTCCTGTCGTCCGTGTAAGGGTGGGCAGCGAAATATCACCGACCGCCGCCGACGCTGCGGGATCCGGAGGACGATACCCATGATGGGACCCTGTAGAATTGCGTTCACAAGCGTGCTGCTGGCCGGCTTTCTCGGCTGGACCGGGGCGGCCCCCGCCCAGCAGGGGACGGTCAGTCGCGCGAACCAGGAAACATTTCGGAATCTCCTGGTGTCCGCGTCCGAAGCCATGCAGCGGGAGCAACTTGTGGAGTCCGAACGTCTCTTCAACGAGGCGCTTCGGATGCAGCCGCAATCGAAGGACGCGCGTTTCGGGATGGGTGCGCTGTTTATCAAACAAGGGCGATACGCTGAAGCGATCAGGTTGCTGGAACGTTTGATGGAGGAATTCCCAAATGAATTTCCCGTTCTGAATAATCTCGCATGGTTGTATGCCACGGCGGGCGATCCTGCGATCCGCGACGGCGGACGGGCGGTGGAACTGGCGCAGGAAGCCTTGTTGCTTCAGCCGAACAATTTCCATGTCTGGAACACCCTTTCGGAGGGGCATTACGTTTCAGGCGATTACGACCGTGCGGTGCGGGCGGCTCAGGAAGCCGTGCGCCTGGCCCGCGAAGCGAGAATCGATCGGAACCGGATCAACGAGTATCTGGAACAAGTGGAGAAGTGCCGCCGCGCGGCGGAAGCAATGAAGATCCTGGAATAGGAATCAGGCGGAGGGCGGATCCGGATAACGGTTGCTCATCGCATTGCGCACCAGATCTTTCGTATCGTCCGGAAAATCACTGCGCAGAATCCATTCGAGATACCCGGCATTCTTGGCCGCCAGTGTGCGAAGGGGTTGGCCCTGTTGTTGGCCAAAATTGACCACCAAGTCGCCATCCTGCCATTTAATCTTCCCCGATGCATCGGCCCAACGCGGATCCCTTGGATTGCACAGCGCGTCCAACGCGTCCATGTCCTTCGGGAGATCTTCGTATCGTTCGAATTGTGCGTCCAGCACCCGGACCGTGGCCAGCACATCATCCAATGCGCCGTGTGCGCCGAGATGCATTTCGCCGCAGTAGAAGGTCAGCGCCGCCGACAAGTCCCGCGGTTCCTTGATATGGAAGATTCGTTGTGCGTCCAGGATACGGCGGCCTTCCATGGAAAAGGGCACGCCCACCCGCGCAAATTCCTCAAGGAGCAAGGGCGCGTCGTAGCGAAGCACATTGAAGCCGCTGAAATCACACGGATCCAGCAACGTAACCACTTGCGGGGCGACCTCCTTGAACGTGGGCGCGTCCTTGACGTCATCGTCCGTGATGCCGTGCACTTCGGTGGAATCTTTGGGAATGGGCCGTTCCGGGTTGACCCGAAAGGAATGCGCATCCTGTGTGCCATCGGGATGGATGCGGACGATGGCCAGATCGATGATCCGGTCCGTCTTCTTGTTTAATCCCGTGGATTCAATGTCAAAAACGGCGAGCGGGCGTTGTAGAATTTCATGAATCATGGGATAACCATACACATGAGTACATTGATCAAGCAACCGCTGAATGATGAGCGCTGGCGGCGCGAACAATTTCCAATTGTGCGGGACCACGTGTTTCTGGCGCATGCCGGCGTGACGGCGCTCCCTCAGGTGGCGCGAAAGGCCCTGGCCGACTATGCGGATTACGCCGCGCATACGGGACAGGAAGACGACGAAATATGGCGCCGTATCGCCGGCGCCCGCAAACGGGCGGCCGACCTCATCGGCGCACAGGCTCAGGAAATGGCGCTGCTGGGGCCGACGGCGTTGGGGTTGAATCTGGTCGCCAATGGATGGCCGTGGGAATCGGGCGATGAAGTCATCTATTATGCCGACGATTACCCGGCCAACGTGTATCCTTGGCTGGCGTTGAAGGAAAGGGGGGTGACCCCCGTGCCGCTGAGAACCGAGCGCTTGGGCGAAGTCACGTGGGCCGCCGTCGAGCGCACCTTGTCCCCCGCGACCCGCATGGTGGCCCTGGCCTCCTGCCATTATTTGACCGGCTTCCGAATTGACGTGGATGAAATGGGTAGAAAGTTGCATGAGCGCGATATTCTTTTCTGTCTGGACGGCATTCAGACGTTGGGAGCGTTTCCGACGTCCGTGGAGCATGTGGATTTCTTGAGCGCCGACTCGCATAAATGGATGCTGGGCCCGGTGGGCGCCGGCCTCTTCTATGTGCGTGAGGCCCATCACGAACGCCTGAAGCCAACCTTGCTGGGCGCGTGGAATGTGGTGTCGCCTGAATTCATCGCGCAAGACCACATCGCCTATTACGCCGGGGCACGAAGATACGAACCCGGCACGCTGAATATTCCGGGCATTCTGGCCATGGACGCGTCCCTCGAACTGTTGCAGGATGTGGGCATCGATGCGGTGGCGGACCGGATTCTTGCCTTGCGAGCGGCTCTGCTGGAAGCGCTTCGAGAAAGGGGATTCGCATGTCCCCCGTGTATGCGGGAAGCGGGTGAAAAACGCCAGTCGGGAATCATCAGCGTCACCCATCCCACGCTGAACATGCCGGAGTTGTTCAAACGATTAACCGCATCGCATATCCGCGCTTCGCTACGCTGTTCAAGGGATGGAACCCCCTATTTGCGATTCTCTCCGCACTTCTATAACACCCCGGAAGAGCTGAACCGGACCGTCGCCGGTATCGATACCCTGTAAGGATTTGATTGAACAATCGACTCATCTATTGTGTCGCACATTACAGCGTGCGTGAAGTGTTAACCATGCCAAGAGGAGAGTATCTGTTATGAAGAAGCTATTGACCCTAATTGTTGCGAGCGGTATCGCGCTGGCGGCTCCGGCATTTGCCGGGAGTCACGGAGATGAATATGCCGGTGATAGCTATGGCTTGGACAAAGCCCATACGTCCGTCGGTTTCAGCATTCGCCACATGGGGATCACCAATGTGCGGGGCCTATTCGGCGAATACGAGGGACAGGTCCGGCTTGCGGGCGACGATATCACTACGTTGTCCGTGAAAGCCACGATTCAAGCGGCCAGTATCGACACCAACAACGACCGCCGTGATGACCACTTGCGAAGTGAGGACTTCTTTGAGGTCGACACGTATCCGGAGATTACCTTCCACAGCAAGGAGGTCGTTGCACACAACGACGGCTATGCGCTGGTGGGTGATCTGACCATCAAGGACGTCACGAAAGAAGTGACCTTGCCTGTGACGATGAGCGCTCCGGTCGAGGATCCTTGGGGGGGTACGCGCGTCGGCCTGGAAATCACCGGTTCCGTGGATCGGAACGATTTCGGCGTGGCCTTCGATGGTGCGGCCGACCGGATGATCGGCGCCATGGCGAACTTCGATATCAACATTCAGGCGATCAAGGAATAGTCGGACGAGATGATCATGGAGGGGCCTCCGGAGTGATCCGGGGGCCCTTTTTCTTGCTTCGATTTTGAGTAAAGTCTGTTACGATAGGGTCCGTATTGATGAATCGATCACTTAATCGGAGTTACTGATGAACAGGAACATACAAGGTCTTCTACTGGCATGGTTGTTGGGGGCTTCGGCGGCCGTCGATGCCGTCCACGGCGACCCGATTGAATCGGAGGCGTCACCGCCGCAATCCACGGCGCTTGTCTTGTATGATCAGGGATTCGGGTTGGTCAGCGAAATGCGGCGACTCACACCGGCGAGCGGTGAGAATGTGATCCGCTTCCGTCAGTTGCCTCCGTTGCTCGATCCCTCGACGGTTTCCTTTATCCCGCTGGTTGGTCTGCCCGGCCTGCAAGTTCTTGAACAGCAGTTCTTCTACGACTCCGCTTCGCCCGACAAACTTTTGACCCGCTATCTCGGGCGCCCAATTGAAGTCGTTGCGCAGGGCGAACGCCATGCGGGTCGGCTTTTGCATGCGCCTCGTTGGGCGGAAGCCCCCGGACAAGCGGGGTTGCTCATGATCGAATCCGACGACCGGGAGGCGCGGGTGTTTGTTCGTGCCGACAACGTACAACAGGTCGTTCTGCCTGACGTCCGTCGGCTGGCCCATATTGAACCGGTCTTGCAATGGCGCGCGCAAGTGGATCAGGAAGGCCCGCAGAATATACGGTTGACCTATCGCGTAGACGAGATCCGCTGGCAAGCCGCCTATGAGGTGGTCCTCGACGAAGACGGAGAGTCCGCGTATTTCGCCGCGCGCGTCGGGTTGGATAACCAGTCCGGCGGTGATTTCCAGGAGGCCGGGATTCAGCTGATTGCGACGGAACGCGGTCTGCTGGCCGATCGCCGGCGTTCGGCGGTGGCTTCGCCCCGGGCCCAACGGACTACCGCGCCCGCCTTGCGGTATATGTACGGCGCGGAGGAACCCACCTTTGAAGAAACGGCGGCCACGCTGATGCCTGTCCAGACCTATCGCTTGGAACAACCGGTGACCCTCAAACACGGCGATCACAAGTTCGTCCAATACGCCCGGGTGGATGCGTTGCCCGTGTCCCGCTTCTACGTGTATGACGGGGTCCGATTCGACCGCTTTCAGCGGCATCGTCGCAACGACTGGAACTATGGGACGGAATCGCATTCGGTGGTGGATACGCATTTGCGTTTTGAGAATGATCCCGCGGAAGGGTTGGGCCTCAATCTGCCGCCCGGCCTGTTCCGGCTGTATCAGCGCAAAGCCGATGGCGCGGTCGAGTTTCTTGGCGAAGACACCCTGTTGCCGACGTCGGTCGGCGAGCCCGGTCACGTGTTGTTGGGCGCCGCGCGGGGGTTGCGCGGCGAACGGGAACGCACGGGCTATACGGAGATCACCCCGCTGCGCGTGTACGAAGAGACATTCCAGATCCGCTTGGAAAACAACACAACCGACACCGTCGAAATCCGCGTCGTCGAACACTTGTATCGCTGGCACGAATTCGAGATTGTGCGCGCGGACGCGGAGTATGAGCAGACGGGCGACCAAACCATCGAGTTTCGGCCTACGCTGCGGCCGGATGGACGGCGGACCATTCATTACACGGTGCGGTACAGTTGGTGATCCGGACGCCTTCGGGAGCGGGGTCGGGGGCGAGTGTGTACTTATGAGTGCGATTGATTCATCCAACCGTCCGGCGGCCCGCTACCCGGCAGGGCGCCGCAAGGAACAGATTGCCGGCTTGAGCCGCGAGCGTGTTTGGAGGGCGGGATGACGGGGCTGCGTCCATTCACGGGTATGGCGTTGTTGCTCATCGGCTCGGCCATGTTCTGGTCGAGCATTTGCCTCTCCGTATCGGCGCAACAACCGATTGAAACGACGCTCACCATAGGCGAGGGGTGGGCCGTGGTGCGCGAAATGCGCCGCTTTGATTTGGCGCCCGGCGAGCAGGATCTCCTCTTGGAGGGCATCCCGGAGCAGGCGGACCTATCGTCGTTGACGATCCGCACGCGCCGCCTTCCTGTGGACGTACTGGACTGGCAACGTGTGGATCGCGGCGCCGGGTCGACGGTTGCACCGTCGGATGCCGAGTCGTTGATCATCACGCCCGATGGCGTGATCCATGGCGCGGCGACCCCGTCGGCGCAAGCGTCTTTCTCGCGTAAGGATGGGCCGGTCCGGTGCCGGGTCCGTATTCCGGTGGGCGGCGCGCGCTCGTTGGAAGTCGTGTATCGCGTCGAGGGCATGCAGTGGACCTCTTACTACCAGGTCTTCATTCGCGGTGAACCGGACGGATTGGACGAGAGCGTGGCACTCGACCTGACCGGGTTCGTGCGGATAGACAATCCGACCGGTCGCTCGTTCACCAATACGCTGGTTCGGCTCGTGGGAGCGGATCCCCGGTTGCCGCGCGAACCGGAACGCCGGGCCGGGTTCTTGATGTTGGCCGATACGCCCTTGGCGGATTTGTGGAAAGCCCAGGATGTGGATCCGCCGCCTGAGTTCGTCTATCGCATGCCGCGTCGCGTAAACATCCCGTCCCATGCGGAAACCGAGGTTCATTTCATTGCGTCCCACCGCATCCCCGCGTCCCGGCTCTACGTGATGGATTCGACGGAGGTCGCGTTGAGTATGACGGGCGCCTTTCGCCCCCTGCATCAGTATTTGGTGTTCAAGAACACCGCTGCCAACCGATTGGGGTGGATCTTGCCCCCGGGCCCCGTCGAGGTATTTCACGGAGTCACTCGTAGAACGATGCGTTTGCCCGGCTTTCTGCCGCATACGCCGATGAACCGGGAGATCCGGGTTCATCTCGGGAAGGCGGAAGATGTGCTGGGTATGCGGCGGAGCGTGCGGCGGACCGAATTGCAGTTCGGTCATTACGAGGAAACGTTCCAACTGACCGTCGAGAACCAGCGCCCGCGCGCCATCGCCTTGGAGATTCACGAGCGCCCCCCCCTGACCCTGACATGGGACGTGCAACGCGCTTCGGAGGAGTACGAGCTGGACGGCGGCTGGATCCGGATGACGCCGCGTATCCCGGGAGGCGAGACCCGGGAAATCGAGGTGCGACTCCGCTTCCATCAACCCACCCTCTAGCGGGGTGTCACGGAATCAGCGACGGTTGACCACATACAGCGCCCTTCCCGAACCGTTCCCCTCATGAAATCTTTTCTTTGCATGCGAAGGGTTCTTTTGCCTATATAGACGGCGCATATCACATCCGGACAAGAACACGTGGGGCTTTATGAAACTATCCATCGTCATACCCGTCTACAACGAGGCCGCCACGCTGGAAGAACTGGTGAACAAGGTGAACAGCGTTGACGTCGGCATGGAAAAGGAAATTGTGCTTGTGGACGACTGTTCGCAGGATGGCACGCGCGATGTGATGAAGAAGCTCGCAGAAGAGCAACCCGCCTGGAAGTTCGCCTACCACAACGTGAACCAGGGCAAGGGCGCGGCTTTGCGGACCGGGTTCAAGACGGCCACCGGCGATATTGTCATCATTCAGGACGCCGATCTGGAATACGACCCCAACGAGTATCCGCAGTTGCTTGGGCCCATTCTGAACGGCCATGCCGATGTCGTTTACGGCTCTCGCTTTCTGGGGGGCGGCCCGCATCGCGTGGTCTATTACTGGCATTACCTCGGCAATAAATTTCTCACGACCCTGTCGAACATGATGACCAACATCAATCTCACAGACATGGAAGTCTGCTACAAGGTCTTCAAGAAAGAGGTGTTGGACACGGTGGAGATCAAAGAGAACCGGTTCGGATTTGAACCGGAAATCACGGCGAAAGTGTCACGGGGGGACTGGGTGATGTATGAAGTGCCCATCTCCTACTACGGTCGCAGTTACGCCCAAGGGAAGAAGATCACCTGGAAAGACGGGTTCCGCGCCATCTGGTGCATCGTCAAATACCGTTTTGTATCCTGAGTCCTGCGCCTCGTCCCGTCTCCAGGGGTATCCGCGCCCGGCCCCATGCCTGCACGTCCGCCCGTTCCAGGCACGACGGAAAAATGTCACACGTGTGACATTTTTCCGTCGCCCCCCCCGCGCGACGGTTCGTTGTGGATGATGTTCCCGTCACCAAAGGCGAGGCCTCACGGCGCGTCGTGCCTCCACGATCGGCTCAGGCGGAGCCGTTCTCTATCAGCCCGTTGAAAAAGGGTGACACAGGCATCTTGCCTGTGTCTTGAGCCTCCCCAAAGAGCAAGAAATCACAGGCGACCTGCCCGCCGTTAGTGATGATGACGGGCGCGGTGTATCCGGCGTTCTCTGTCAGTCTGGCTCTCTCCACCATAGGCAGGCGGGGACGCCTGTGCCACCCTGATTCCAATCCACGCATTCGTTTTTCAACGGGCTGCTACACCCGTCGCGCGCGCGGAGCTCGCTCAGGTCAGAGTTTCGCGAGCGCGTCCCGCCCGGACAGGCCCGGCGCCACACCCAATGCTTCCGCGGCTTTGTTCACGGCTTTGACCTCGCCGTTCAGAAGATCGTCCACGGTGGCGACACCCGAAATCGTGGCGGTGGGCACATTGAATTTGTCCATGGCCATCGCATCCACCGCGCCACAAGCCAGTAAGCTGTTCCCCTTTGTAATGAACACGAGGTTGCAGCTTGGAAGGGGGATCAGGTAGCCGTCGGCTTCCTGGCCGTCGATATGGATCTTTTCCTGTGTCATGATGCGTTCCCTCCTTTGTAACCGTGCTGTATATTTCCTTTTACCCTGTCGCACGCAGTATATACTGTTCATCGTGATGACCGAAGCAGGAAATAAAGACGAATCGTTCTCAGACCGGTTGAAGAACGTCGAAGCAAGGATTCACGCCGCCTGCAAACGGGCCGGCCGCGCTCGGGACGATGTGAACCTTGTGGCGGTGTCGAAAGGGCACGGTCCGGAACGCATCCGCGAAGCGGCGAATGCCGGAATCATTTTCCTGGGTGAAAGCAAGGTGCAGGAGGCGCGTGCGAAGATTCCTGAATCGCCCGGACACCTGCGCTGGCATCTGGTAGGCCATCTGCAAACCAATAAGGTCAAATTCGCGGTTCACCTCTTTGAAGCCATTCATTCCGTGGACTCCTTGAAACTCCTGAACGCCGTCAATCAAGGCGCCGAAGTCGCGGGCGTCACCATGCAGCTATTTCTTGAAGTCAACGTGTCCGGGGAAGTTTCCAAGTTCGGTTTGACCCCGGAACAGGTGCCCGAACTCCTGGAGGCGTCGACCCGGCTGATGCACGTGGATCTCGTGGGCCTGATGACCATCCCTCCGTTTACGGAAGACCCGGAGAAGGCCCGTCCGCATTTTCAACGCTTGCGCGCGTTGCGCGATCAATGGCGCGCCGATACGGGGATCCCTTTGGACGAGTTGTCCATGGGCATGTCGCACGATTTGGAGGTTGCGATCGAAGAAGGCGCTACGTGGGTGCGTGTGGGAACGGACTTGTTCGGAACGAGGTGAAGCATGGAAGACTCAAAGCCCATTGAACAGCAGGTCGCTTTCATCGGCGCGGGGAATATGACGGAAGCGTTGGTCAGCGGATTGCTTCGGCAGGGAATGGCCGACGCGAACCGGATACGGGTGACCGATATCCAGGAAGATCGCCGCGCCTATTTTCGTGCCGCGTACGGGGTGCAGGCAGCGGACGACAATCTCGCCGCTGTGCGGCAAGCGGATTGGGTGGTGTTGGCTGTCAAGCCACAAGGCATGCAGGAGGTGTTTGAGGCCATTCGTCCGGCGATCACGGATCGCCATCTCGTTATCAGTATTGCGGCCGGCGTGCCGCTTGCCCGTATCGAGGCGGCTTTAGGCGAGGGCGTTCGCGTGGTGCGCGTCATGCCGAACACGCCGGCACTGGTCGGCAAAGGGGTGGCGGCCATCTGTCCCGGCGTCCATGCGACGGAAGCCGATTTGTCCGTGGCGGAACGACTGCTCGGCGCCACAGGAAGGGTGGTTCGGGTCGAGGAAGAACAGATGGATGCCGTCACGGCCATCAGCGGGAGCGGCCCCGCCTATGTGTTCTATCTCATGGAAGCCATGCAGGAAGCCGCGCAACGGCTGGGACTCGACGAACAGGTCGCCGACCTGTTGATTGTCCATACGGTCTCCGGTGCGGCCCGTTTGGTGACGGAGACGGGCCAGTCTCCCGCCGAATTGCGTGAACGCGTGACGTCCAAAGGCGGCACCACCGCTGCCGCCATCTCCGTGATGCAGGAAGAAGACGTACACGATCACTTGGTCACGGCCATCATGGCCGCATACCAGCGGGCGAAAGAACTCTCGTCCGGAACGTGAAGGAAAATGTGCCCCCATGACTGCGCGGCGTCGCCAAGTGAAGATGGAAGAAGAAACAGCCGTTGATCGCCTTGGAGGGTTGACGCGTTTCCTGCTTACGCTGTTGGCTCTTGCGCTCATTTTCTATGTGGCGGCCTTTTTCATGGTGCGGACGGAGGGATTTCGGTACATGGTCGAGGAACGCTTACGCGACGCGTGGGATTTGCCGGTCGCCGTGGAGCGCGTATGGCTTCATCCGAACCTCTCGCTCGTGGTCGCGGGGATTGAAACGGAAGGATTTGAAGGCCGGAATGGAGCGGGGCTGGCCATCGATGAAATCCGGCTCGACTGGAGTGTGTCGCGCTTTTTGCATCCCCGCAGGGACGCGTTACGGCGTGTCCATATGCGCGGGGGCTTGTTTTCATTCCAACAGGACCCAGCCGGGAAATGGCATCCCGCGTTCTTCCATGGCGACGCCGTTGCCCTGGCGAAATGGTTCGAGATTCAATTGCCGCTTGAGACCCCTGTGGGGACCCGCTTCGTGCGGGAACAGATTGAACTCGTGATTGCCGATGGGGCTCTGTACTGGTGGAATGCCGAGAATGAGCTGGTCGCCTCCATTCAGGGGATGACCTTTGAAAGTGGTCAGGCCGTCATTCTGGACGCGGTCTTCCGGTACACGCGGATGTCGGCCGACGAAGTGTTCTCGTTCGGGCGTTCCAGCCGCCGGGTGACCCGTGACCTGTTATGGATGGGGGATCGCGTGGTCCCATTGGATGCCCGCCCCGCCGATTAGGCTATAAGGCGATGGGGCGTTCGTCCTCCGCCGCTCGATCCGGCCTTACAGCAGGTAGCCTTGGTAGAGCGCATCGACGTGGTATACGAGTCGGTCCCACAATGCTTCGTAGGTTCCTCCCACCAACGACCAAAGTTCGATGCTCCACGCGTTCCATGTGGTGTCTGAAATGGCAACAATCCAGAGGCAAATGCCGAGGACGTTGAGCAGATAGATGACGGTGTAGGAGAAGAGCTTTCCGTGTTCCTGAATGTCCGGTTGGCGGGTGCGAAGGGTGGAGAGCGTGAATGTGAAATGAAAGGCCCATGTGAGGCCGACCCAACCGAGCCAGACGGGCTCAAATCGTTGCATGTCATAGAAGAAACTAAGTCCGAGGTGGAGCAGGATCACGAGCACGGTGTAGAACGGGAAGAAATAGGGGGCCAAGGTGATCAAGAAATTGGTGCGGTTCAGCTTGACGTGTCCTCCCTTCTTGGAAACCTTGATGCCGCTGATCTTTGCGCCCATCGCCCAGCCCCACAGCGCGTGGGTCAATTCGTGCGCCAGCACATAGGTCCGGACGGGGCGGGGCATGACCAGGTACATGAAGAGCCACAGGAGGGATCCGAGTATCAATCCCCACACACTTACGGAAATGCCGTGCAGGGTGCCGCCGGACAGCGCGTCAAGCAGCCCCGCGAGGGACTGGGTGACGCCCACGCAGGCCGGGATCAGCAACAGTCCGACCAGCCATTTCAGGGGCCGCATCGTGTGCGTAACTCCTTGTGCCAACGGGCCACGGTCCAGCGCCGCATCTTGTCGATGTTTCGCGGATCCATAAGGAACGGATACGTCTCGGCCATTTCGCGCAGAAACACGAGCCGTTCGGTTTCCGTCATCCATGCGTTGCGCACGGATCCGTTCATCTGTACGAGGTTTCGGATCATGCGATGTTCGGTGGCGCGCACGCCGAACCGGACGCATTCCAGATCGATCCACATCAGGTCCGGTACGGCGGAACCGTCCGCCGGTCGCGCCATGAGGTTGGCCAGTTTGGTGTCCGCATGGTAGATGTTGGCGCGATACAGCGTGTTTAGCATGTCCTGCAACGCGGCGCGAAAAGCGCGTTTTACGGTGTCGTCGGACCTTCTCCAGTGTCGGCAGATCCAGCGGCGCGCGGTATCCGATTCGCGTTCGAACTCCGTGAACACATAACTGCGCAAGGGCAGGCCGCGCTTGCGCACCTCCAGATAACCCAAGGGGCGCGGCGTGGGAATCTGCAGCATCCGAAACGTCTCGCCGACCGCCCAGGCGCGTCTCCCTCGGCTGGTGCGCAGGAGATACCGCAACCGGTCCGGCCACGAGTTGATGTCGTAGCGTTTAACGAGGGTGTCCTTGCCATATAGCGCGGCGCGAAAGACCGTGATGCGCGGTCCTTGTTTGAGAGGACGATGGGGCATGGTCCGTTCCGCACGGTTGGTTTCCGCGGCGAGCAAGGCGGCCGGCAAACCGGGGTCGGAGGCCCAATACCCGCGATACGGGCCCCCGGCGGAATCAGATTCCATGCGAAGGGCGCGTGCGTATTCCTTCCCCGGCCGCAAAGCCAGATGCTGCACGCCGTCCGCGTCCAATTCCCTCGCAAGCTGACGGACGGTCGGCTTTTCCAGTTTCTCCTGTTTCAAGAAACCGCCCAGAAACAGCGCGGCCTCTTTGCGGGTCAGCGCATGGCCTGTGGTCCGGTGCCATCGGATCAATGTCCGGCAGATCCGGTCGTGGCTTTGCACGAAGCGGGTACGCCGGATACTGTCTTCGGTGACCACCCATCGCGGTTCCAGGCCGGACCAATGAAAACGTGTCAATTCCAACGGCAAACGGGCGATATCGACCTTGTTCCGCCAGAGCGCGTGCAAATGGGCCCCGGCCCGGCGTGCGACGCGCCATCGGGTCCGGGCCGGAAGGGTTCGCCATCGGGCCATCATGTCGGCCCAAAAGACCGGTTGGGCCTCTCCCTGTGTCGGTTCGTTGTGCATTACGAAAAATAGTTGAAAACGCGGGTTGACTTGATCGCCCCGCTGACTAGTATTACACCACTTTTGAATTTGCGGATCAATGTCCGTTCCTCATCCCGGGAAAGTTTCCATTTTGACGATGGATCTTGACCGGACTGTCTGGATAGCAAGAACTGGAGTTTACGTATATGCCGAATCTGAAGAGTGCGAAGAAAAGAATGCGTGTGTCGGAAAGACAGCGTCGTGAAAATTATGCCGTCCGCTCCCGCGTGCGGCGTCATCGCCGTCGTTTCCTGGAAGCCTTGACCGGACAGGACAAGACCGTGATGCAACAGGCGTTCAGCGAGTACTGCTCGATTCTGGACAAGGCCGCCAAGCGCAATGTCCTCAAGAAGAACACGACCGTGCGCTACAAATCACGTGCTGCGAACAAAATGCGCGCGTTGGTGTAACCGTTTGTTGAATCCTTCGGATTAGAACGTCGTGCCTTACGGGGCGCGGCGTTTTGTTTTTTCCCTGTATCCCCAAGGCTTGCGAATCCCCGCCGGAAAGCCGTTACCAGGCTTCGACGATCTGGCTGATGATCAGGTGGGCCAAGTCCCGGGATGCGGCAGGCAGGGCGGCCTGCTTGGAGCTGGTCATGTCGCCCAACAGGAAAAACGTGGCCTCTCCGGTCACGCGCGGGCTGCGCGCAATCACTTCCTGCGTGGATTGCCGGGTCAGGACGATCGAGGCGGTGATGAACATGCGGTATTCCTCGGCGGCGGCGCGGCGGTCCCTGTCGTAGGCGAGGGGTTGCAGGCGGAACCCCGTAAGGCGCACGGTCAACAGGGCGTCGGCCTCGTCGGCGGAAGCAATCCGCAACGAGCCGTCCCGTTGAATCTCGCTGATGGCGGCCCGCGTGGTTTCGATTTCCAAGAGGGGCTCCTCGGTTTCATTGATGAACGTGGGCACATAGACGGTCTGAATGTCGGGTGGCAGCATGGAGCCCAACTGATACCCGACACAACCGGGCAACCCGTATACGGCGATCAGGCCCAGCCCGCTTGCCAGGACGCCCTTCATCAACGAGGCCCGGTTAACCCTCATCTTGATCTCCCAACTTTTCCCGCAATGTTTCCAAGCGCTTTCTGACCGTGTCGGACCATTCGGTATCCGGAAATTCCTCCAGAAAACGCTCATACGTGGTTACAGCGGCCTGCGGGCGACGCGCGATGCGATCGTAATAGCGCGCCTTCTGATAGGCAAGTCGGGCGAGTTCCCGGTACAAGGTTCGCATATACTCGCGCGCTTCCTCGACATGTTCGGAATCCGGATAATTACGCACAAACGAGCCCAACGCGTGCAGCGCCGTTTCCGCGCCGTCCACGTGGTTGGGGGCTTCGCGGGAAAGCTCATAGAGCGTGCGGGCTTTCCCAAAAGACGCTTCCTCCACGAGCGGACTGCGCGGATAACGGAATTCAACGCGGTCATACGCGAAGACGGCCTCTTCGAGTCTGTCGATCTGTTCCTTGATCCGGGCAATGTTCAGTTGCGCCTCGGGCGCTCGTGCCCATTGCGGACCGTAATCGACCACGGCCTCGAAGTACGGGATGGCCCGTTCCGGCGCATGAAATCCGGGGAAGATCAGGAAGCGGGCGCGTCGCCGATCCATGATGGTCTCGCCCATCTCGAAGAATCGTTCCAGCACGTGCGCGTGCGGAAACATGCCCGTGTAGTTTTCCATCAAGGTTTCGTACTGATCGAACGCGCGGGAAAGTTTACCGCGCTCTTCGAGGAGGCGGGCATACGCGTATTGGGCTTGAGCGGCTTCCTGCGTGTTGGGCCAATAACGGACCAGCGCGCGGTACTGGCGTTGGGCGCGGCGCATACGCCCGCGTTCCTGCAACGCGTCGGCATACTGCAATTGGGCGGCGGGTTCATCCATTTTGGGGCGTAAGAGACGGAACCGACGGGGCTCGCGTTCTTCCTCGTGAAATGGACGCGAAGCCTCGGTCGCGACCGGGAGCAAGAAGAACAGGGCCAGGCCGCCACAGAAGAGCGCGCTTCGAATAAATGGCCGAATAGTCATGGCCGAGTACAATAGGAGCGGGCAGGGACGCGGTCAAGCAGGCAATTCCAGAACAAGCGCATCGGCAGCGCGTAGAAGGCCGTCCTGCCCCGTGTTCCACTCCGCGCTTGATTCGTTCCCGTCTCCCCCGTTAAGCTGCGGGGCCTTAACTGACCGATCCGAAAACCCGATTTTGCAAGGCCCAACATGAAAAAGGTACTGATCCCGACGAAACTCGAATCCCTTGCCCGGGACATCCTCGAGCAGCACGGCGGATATAGCGTGGTTCACGATGCAGAGACGCCGCTGGCCGAATTGGTTGCCGCGCATCCCGATGTCTACGCGCTGCTTGTGCGGAGCGAAAAGATTACCGCCGAGGTCATCGACGCATTGCCCGCCCTGCGCCTGATCATTCGCGCGGGAGCCGGATACAACACCATCGACACCCAACACGCCCGTCGCAAGGGGATCGACGTCATGAACACGCCGGGCGCCAACGCCAATGCCGTGGCGGAGGAGGTCATTGCGATGATCCTCGCGGATGCGCGGCATATCGTGCAGGCCGATCCTTCCGTGCGAGCGGGGAAATGGGAAAAAAGCAAGTTCATGGGACGCGAACTGGCGGGAAAGACCGTGGGTATCGTCGGGTTGGGCGCCATCGGGAAGTTGTTGTTGCGCCGTCTCCAAGGCTTTGAGGTGCGCGCGTTGGGCTATGATCCCGTCATCTCGGAAGAACGCGCGCGTGACCTGAATATCGAACTGACCGACTTGCCCACGATCTTTCGGGAATCGGATTATGTGTCGCTGCATATTCCGGAAAACGATCAGACACGCGGCATCGTGAATGAGGAATTGCTCTCACTCATGAAACCCGGCGCCACGATCGTCAATTGCGCGCGGGCCGGGATCGTCAATGAAGACGCCTTTCGGCAATGGAAAGAGGAGCGGCGACTTCGTTTGCTCAACGACGTGTACCCGAAGGACGAGGCGGGCCCCAAACCCATTGCCGACATTGCCGACCTCCTGTTGCCTCATCTCGGGGCCAGTACGGTCGAGGCCAACACCCATGCGGCGCGCCGCGCCGCCGAGGAGCTCATTGAATATGATGACATGGGGATCACCAGTTTCGTGGTGAACCGCGACATTCCGGCGGGCCTCGACGAGGAGTACGGCGAGTTGGCATACACGTTGGCGCGGTTATGCCGCTCCATGGTGGGCTTGGATCATCATGTCAAACAGATTGAAACCAGTTTCTACGGCACCCTCAAGCCCTACGCGCAATGGTTGTTGTTGCCGATGGTCGCGGCGTTGAACAAGGATTTTGACCGCTCCATGGATTATGCCGCCGCGCTGGAATACCTGAAGGAGATGGGCATTGATTATCGGGATCGGAAGACGGACCCGACCAAGGGTTACGAGAATTCCATTACCGTGGACTTTACCGCACACACCGGCGCGGATCAGTTATTCACCGCCAGCGTGCGCGGCACCGTGGCGGAAGGGAACCTCATGATCTCGCGGATCAGCGATTTCGACAAGCTGTACTTTGAGCCGAAAGGGCACACGGTGATTTTCACCTACGAGGATCGGCCCGGCGTGTTGGGTCGGATCGCCGCCGCGCTGGCCGCCGAGAACATCAACATCGACGACGTGCGCAACCCGCACAATTCGAAGGGTACCCAGTCGCTGGCGTTGCTCAAGATTAATCAGCCTGCGTCGCCGGAACTGGTCCGGCGCGTGGCCGACGAAATCCAGGCGCATACGGGGTTCTACATCGGTTTGTGAGCGGCACTTCGTTGTGAGTCCGTACTTGCAATGTGCCACGCGCTTGGTAGCGTACATACAATGAATACGGCTGTCGATATATCGAGCCGTCCGACACCACCCTCGATAACCGAAGAGGCGTTGGCTTCTCTGCTGGCCGAGGCGGATGTGCGATTGGGTGGCGATAACCCTTGGGATGTGCAGGTCCATGACGATCGGTTCTTTGACCGCGTTATGGCGGAAGGAAATCTCGGGTTGGGCGAGGCCTACATGGAGCGTTGGTGGGATGTCGATCAACTGGACGAGTTCTTTCATCGCGTGTTACGTGCCAAGCTGAACGGCCGGATTCGCGACCCGAAATTTGCGGCGGCGTGGATGAAGGCCCGCCTGTTTAACCTCCAAAGCCCGGTGCGTTCCCGGCGGGTGGCCGAACTGCATTACGACTTGGGTAATCGTTTCTTTGAGAAGATGCTCGACCCTTGGATGCAGTACACGTGCGCTTACTGGAAGGGGGCCGATACCCTGGCGGAGGCGCAGGAAGCCAAGCTGGATCTGGTCTGCCGCAAATTGCATCTTGCGAAAGGGGACCACATTCTGGAGCTGGGCGGAGGGTGGGGCGGTTTTGCCCGGTTTGCCGCCGCGCGGTACGGATGCCGGGTCACTTCCTACAACATCTCCCGGCAGCAGGTGGAGTATGCCCGTACGTTTTGCCGCGACCTGCCGGTGGAGATTGTGCATGCGGATTATCGCCAGGCGTCGGGCGTCTATGACCGCATTGTTTCCATCGGCATGCTGGAACATGTGGGTGCGCGTAATTACCGCGATTTCATGACCCTCCTGGATCGCTGCCTGCGCAAGGACGGTTTGGTGCTATTGCATACCATTGGGTGCAACGTCACCAAGCGCACCAGTGATCCGTGGTTCACCAAGTATATTTTTCCCGGCGGCCAGTTGCCTTCGCTCGAGCAAGTGATGCGCGCGATACAGGGCCGGTTCATGCTCGAGGATCTTCATAATATCGGCGCGGATTACGATCACACACTGATGGCGTGGTTCCGGAATGTGGATCGTCACTGGCCGTCGTTTCGAGAGGAATACGGCGACACCTTTTACCGGATGTGGACGTATTATCTGCTTTCCTGCGCCGGTTCTTTCCGCGCGCGAAACGTGCATTTATGGCAATTCGTGTTGTCGAGGGAGGGGGTGCCGGGCGGTTATGCGCCGGTACGATAACAGCGGGATTGCATCCGAATCCCGGCGCCGGTCTTTTGCGATGCGCCGGGACCGGCTGATCAAGCAGTTCGCGGAGGCCCGGCAACGCGGACGCACGCCGCGCCTCGGCAAGCGCACATCGAATCTGTTTCGGGTACGGCCGGCGCCCACCCGCGCCGAACGTCTCGACGTCACTGATTTCAACCATGTCATCGCGGTGGACCCGGAGAACCGGGTGGCCGAAGTGGAAGGCATGACCCCGTACGAGACGCTGGTGGATGCGACGTTGCCGCACGGCTTGATGCCGGCCGTGGTGCCCCAACTGAAATCCATCACGGTTGGCGGCGCCGTCACCGGCGGGGGCATCGAGTCTTCGTCGTTCCGGTACGGGTTTGTGCACGAGACTCTGCAAGCGGTCGAGGTGTTGACGGGGGAGGGGCGTACGGTGTTGGCGCGTCCGGATAATGAGCAGCGCGATCTTTTCTATGGGTTCCCCAATTCGTACGGGACGCTGGGCTATGCGCTTCGGCTATGGATACGGCTCGTGCCGGTGCGTTCCTATGTGCGGCTTACGCATGCGAAGGCCGCCGATCCCGACTCCTATTTCCATGATTTGGCGGAGGCCTGTCGGAAGCATCGTAACCGCGCGGACGGGGCCGCGTTCATGGACGGTACGGCCTTTGGGAACCATGAGCTGTATCGGACCGAGGGGCATTTCATCGATCACGCGGAAGCGGTAAGCCGGTATACCTTCATGAAGGTGTATTATCATTCGATCCGGCGGAAAGACGGGGATGTCCTCACGACCCGCGATTACATTTGGCGCTGGGATACCGATTGGTTTTGGTGCTCCCGCGCTTTTGGAATGGAGAACCCCGTATTGCGTTTTCTGGCGGGTTCGATGGGCTTGCTGAATTCCACGACGTACTGGAAGCTGCGCGACTGGAACGAACGCGGGCGTCTGCTGCAACGGATTGGACTCATGCCATCCGTAGAGTGGGTGATTCAGGATGTGGAGATCCCGGTGGAGCACGCGCCCCGGTTTTTGGAATTTCTGAACGAGCGAATTGGTATACGGCCGGTATGGATCTGTCCCGCTCAGGCGTTCCGCACGGAGAATGTCTATCCCTTGTATCAAACCGATCCGGATGTATTGTATATCAACTTTGGTTTCTGGGGCGGCGTACGGAGTGGTCATCCGCCGGGCCATTACAACCGGCTTGTGGAAAAAGAAGTAGCCCGGCTGGGCGGCAAGAAGTCGCTCTACTCCACTTCGTTCTTCACGGAGACGGAATTCTGGTCGCACTACAATCGTGATGCCTATGGGCGACTCAAATCGCGCTACGATCCGGAAGGCGCCTTCCCTGATCTCTATGAGAAATGTGTTGCCGCGTATCAATCCGACACGACAGAAGGAGAAAGCACATGAGTGACAGAAAATTATATCAACAGAAACTGCAGGCGCAGCTGGATGAATGGCACGCGGAACTCGATAAGTTGAAAGCGCAAGCCAAAGGGGCGAGCGCGGACGCTCAACACGGGATGCAAGAACAGATTGATGCGTTGGAAACGCAGATGGCGGAAGCCCGCGACCAACTGAAGGAATTCGGCGCTGCCGGTGACGAGGCGTGGGCTTCGCTCAAGGCCGGGCTGAACGCCTCATGGGAATCGCTCAAGCTGGGTTTCAAGGAAGCCGGGGCGAAATTCAGGAAGCACTAAGAGAAGGCGTGGTGGCTCTCGGGTTCGTCGCGCGTCGTGCGCGTCCCCGCGTCGTGCGCGTCGGCACTTGACGATCCTGGGGTTATCAATTACGCTCCTTCACGCTATGGAGCATGTTGGCGGACTGTTTCACGATTGAACCAGTGACCGCCTTTTAGTGGGATGATATGACGGGAAAGGTGCTGAATGTGAAAGATTCCATCCGCGTTGCCGTGGCCGTGACCATGTTGATCCTGTCTCCTTTCGTCGCGACTCCGGCGAAAGCGTCCATGGATGTGGATCGGGAATTCGAGTTTGCCTCCGGCCTGATCGAGTTGGGATTTTCTGATCTCGCCAACCGCGTGGTGGACGCCGTGTTGCGCCTTCATCCCGACCAGCGAGATCGCGCCACCCGGATTCAAGGCGAAATTCTTATCGCCCAGCGTCGATTCGCCGAGGCCGAGGAATTGGCCAAGACCATGCCGGACGATCACCCCCAGCGTCACGCCCTCCAATTACGCATCGCCCAGGGCTATTTCCGCATCGGTGAGACGGATCAGGCGCGAGCGATCTATGACGCCTTTTTTGAGCGGTATAAGGATCGCACCCCCACCGATCCCGATCTGCTCCGCTTTTATCAGGACGCCGCCTATCAATATGGGCAAATGCTCGAACGGATGCGCGACCGGGAAGGCGCCGCTCAAGCGTATCGCAGACTCCTCAACGCCGGCTTGGACGATCCGAATGCCGAGCGTCGACTCCAAATGGATCTGGCACGACTTTTCCTGCAGTTGGGCCGCGAAAAGAGCGGCGAGGAACGCGAAAACTACCTGAAACAATCCTTTGAGTTGTGCGAAGAAATTCAGTGGGGGGGCTATGACCTCTGGTTCGGCCAATCCATTAGTGTCATGGCCCATGTCGAAATGGTACGGGGCAACGATGCCGGCGCCCGCGAATTGTTGCAGCGGTATATGTCCGACCTGAATAAGATCGACGATTTGCTGCGGAAACAAAACTTCCCCTCGGCGATGAGTCCCGTGGCCGGCGCGCGTTTCTTGCTGGGCGAACTGTATGAAAAGCAGGTCCGCGAACTTCGCGGGCAAAACGCTCCGGAACGGGAAATCCTGGGAGCGATTCAACGGGCCTTAACCGAATATTATAACGTATTCGGAAAGTACGGCACCAGCGAATGGGGCGCCGAAGCCGGCATGCGTGGCCGGGAATTGGTCAATATGCTGGAGAATGAATACGGCCGCAGCGTGAATATCGACTTTGGCGAACACATGACGGGCGCCGCCCAGGCGCAGTACACGCATGCGGACGATCTGTTCCGTCAGCGTGACTACAAGCAGGCGATTGAAGAGTATCTGCGCATTCTCAACGCTTTCCCCGAAGGCGATCCATCCATCCGCGCCCTCGCCAACCTGCTGCTGAGTTATGCCCACCTCGAAGATGAACTTCATGTCTTGATGATGTCCTCGTACCTTTCCGAGCGCTTCCCCAACAACAACGTGGCCGCCAACGCCCTGTTGATCGCCGGACGCATGTACGTCGAGCAGGAAAACGAGGAGATGTACAATGCCATCTTCGGTGACTATTTCGATGGCTTCCCGAATCATGAACGTGCGCCGGCGTTGCTCTTCGATATGGCGCGTCGTAGCGAAGCCGCAGGCGAGCGGGAGGCGGCTGCGCACTATTATCAGCGGATTGTCGAAAATTATCCGCGCGACCGTTTTTTCCTGCGTGCCCTCTTTGCCATGGCGCATAGCGCCTATCAGAGCAAGGATTTCGAAGAGGCGGAGTCGTTGTTCCGCCGGTACGTAGAAGCGTCCCGTCCCGGTCATGACCGGATTCGCGGCCAATTCCTGCTGGCCGATACCCAGCAGAAACAGCAGAAGTACGCCGAGGCCATCCAGTCGTACGGGCAGATCGTGCGGTGGTTGAGCGTGGATAATCCTCCGGACAATGCGCGTCCCGAAGATGCGGAACGGAACGCGGGGTTGTTGGAACGATCGCTCTTCTTCGTGGGGTATTGTTACGGACGTATCCGCGAGCCGGAGGAGCAGGTCGAGACCTATCGTCAACGGGGCATTGCGGCGTATGACCATTTCCTGCGCCGCCATCCGGAATCGTCTCTGGCCCCGCCCGCCATGCGGGACAAGGGCGCGATCCAATTGGCGCTGGGCCAATCCTCGGAGGCCGCCGCCACGTTTGAACAACTGGCGCGGGAGTATCCGGATTCCGAAGAAGGACGCAGTGCGCTGTTCGCGCTGGTTAGCTCCGCGTTCGAGATCGGCGAAACGGAAATCGCGCGCGATGCGTTCCGTCGCATGATCGCCACGCCGGACGCCTATTCCCCGGAGGAATTCACGCGCATTGGGCAACTGATGCTCGACAATGGGCTCTACGAAGATGTCATCCCGGCGTATCGCCGCGTGCTCGAAACCACGGAACAGCGCCAGATGCTGGAACTCGCGCTGCATGGCCTGGGCTATGCCTATAACCATCAAGGGAATCATGCGGAAGCCGTTTCGGCCTTGAACGACCTGTTGGAACGCTTCCCGAACACGTCGTTCTTTTACGAGGCGCGCTTTCTGTTGGCCGATTCGCACAGGGAATTGGAGCAGTACAACCCGGCCCTCACCGCGCTCAACGATATTCTCCGGCTTTCGCAGGACAACATTGTCAATCAGCGGGCGCAGTTCAAGTTGGGCGAGATCCAGCGGCTGCAGGGCAACCGGCAGGAGGCGCTCGCCACGTTCCAGCGCATTGCGTTGTTGCAGGATCCCGAAAACAGGCGGTTACGACCGATCATCGAACGCAGTCTTGTGGAAAGCCTAGACTTGATGATGGAACTGGAACTGTATCAAGACGTGGAAGATGTGAGTATCCAATTCTTGAGTGATTTCCCGGGGAGCGATCACGTGGAGGATGTGCGGCGCATTCGGGCCGACGCGCGTCGCAGAGCGATTCAATAAAACCATACGGATAAGCAACGAAGAAGGTGCGCCCATGAAAACAAGAAACACAACAAGCAGCAGAATACAATGGCTATGCCTGATCATGACGGTCCTGATGGCGTGGCCGGTCCTGTCCGATGCGGCGCATGTGATTTTGACCGACGGACGGCGTATTGATGGAACCGCCATCCGCGCCCGCGCCAACGGCGATGTGATCCTCACGACGGAACGCGGTGATCTCACCTTCGCGCGCGGCCAATACCGGGAAGCATGGGCGGACCGGCCGGCCGAGCTTGACCAGGCCCGTCAACATCTGCAGGCGCGGCGCTATGATCAGGTGATCTCAACCTTGGAAGGCGTGCTCACACGATACCGGCATCTGGGCTGGGACCTGGAAGCACTGGCGATGATCGGTCAGGCCAATAACGCCAAAGGGGACCACGCCGCCGCGCTGAGCTCGTTCGAGCGGCTTTTCCAGAACGCCCCGCACCGCCGTGAGGATCCGAACATGCGGTGGGGGTACTTCGAGGCCCTTTTGGGCGCCGAGCAACTCGATCGCCTTGAGAACTATCTCAACGACATTATCTCCGATGGAGAACGATCCGAAGCGGCTCGCGCGCAGATCATGCGAGGCGACCTGAAACGCCAACGCGGGATGGCGGAAGCGGGGTTGCTGGATTATTTGCGCACGGTGGTGCTCTTCAAAGCGGTAACCGCCGTGCAGCCGGAAGCGACGTTCAAGGCGGCCCAGACCTTGGAGGAAATGCGGGACCAACGGGCGCGCGACATGTACCGGAAAGTGGTGGAGCAGTACGGCAACAGTCCCTATGCGCAACAGGCGCGCGGTAAATTGTAACGCCATGGGCGTCATTTATTTATTCCCATAGCCGTGGGTTTCGAGTAAACTGGATCGTTAGTAATAAAGAAGAATTCGTTCGGAAGGAGACATACCATGCGGAATCGGATATTTGGCTTGATGTTGTTGATGGCCCTCTTCATCGGAGTAGCGACCGTTCAGACAACGGTTGCACAGGAGGAGGCTCCTGCGCCGGCGCCCGCCGGACAACAGGTCGCTCCAGGCATGGAGCTGGCCGCCGATGTGGATGAGGTCGCGGTTCCCGGTCCCGGATTCTTCCAAATCGTCACGGGCGCCGGCCTTCTGGGCATCATCCTCTGGTTGACCATCTTTGCGGCGTCCGTCGCAGGCATCGCGTTGATTGTGGATTCGTTTGTTACGATCCGGGCGTCCAAGATTGCGCCGGAGAGCCTGGTTTCCGAAGTGCGCACGGCCATGGAACAGGGCGACGTCATGAAAGCCCTCAAGCATTGCGAAGAGAATCCCGTGCCGCTGTCCAATATCCTGTCCGCCGGCTTCACCAACGTCGAAGAAGGGTTTGAAGCGATTCAGGACGCCGTTGCCGTCGCCGCCGACTTGGAAGGCGAGCAGTTACTGCAGCGCGTCAATTACCTCAACGTCGTCGGCAACCTGGCGCCGATGCTCGGGCTGCTGGGTACGGTGCAAGGCATGATCTTCGCCTTTGCCACCTTGGGTACGGCGGCCGAAGGCGCCGCCAAGCAGGCCGCCTTGGCGTTGAACATTTCGCAGGCGCTCTTCACGACCGCCGCCGGACTGGCTGTCGCCGTGCCCGCCGTGGCGTTCTTCTACTATTTCCGCAATACCGCCACCAAGATCATCCTCGGCATGGAAGGCACCACGATGGATCTGATCAAGGTGTTCCGCAATGTGGAAGTGGTGGATGAATAGGAAAACATCGGGCTGAAGTAACCGTTCAAGCAGCCGAATAGGATCTTATGGCCAAGAATAGACAAAGATCACGGGTGGCCGAAGGCGGCGGCATCAACATGACGCCGATGATCGATATCGTATTCCAGATGATCATCTTCTTCGTGCTTACGGTGGAAATGGAACGCGACGCGTTGGACGAACGGATTCGGCTTGCGATGTCGCCGCACGGTCCCGCGGTGGAGACCAGGGATCCGCGAACGGTGACGATCGACGTCAACGATCGCGGGCACCTTTCCATTGGTCGCGTGCCCGTTTCGCCGGAGCAAATGTTTGCCATTATGCGCCGGACGGTGGCCGAATACGGGCAGTCGACGCCGGTGGTGATCCGGGGCGATATGGATGTGCGGCACACGAACATCCAGCGCGCGATGGATATTTGTACGCGCGCCGGCTTGTACCGGGTGAGCTTTGCGGCCATCAAGGAAGCCAACTAGCAACCGATCCTGTATTAACGAGGAGAACGCGGCATGGCGCACAAGCGCAAAAGACGAAGACAGGGGATGATCGAAGCCGAACTGTCGATGACGCCCATGATCGACATCGTCTTCCAGCTGCTCATCTACTTCATTCTAACCTTTGAGATTCAGGATGTGATGGCCCATCTGGACGTATTCCGCCCGGCGCCGGACGCCGAGCCGAAAGAGCAGATGGAAACGCCCAACGTCCTGCAGGTGGTCATTTATGAGGACGGCTATACCGTCAATGACCGCCAGATGCGCTTGCCCGCCATTGAGCGCACGCTGGGGCGCTTGGCCGCGCTCGACCCGAATCAAACGGTCTTGATCATGGCTACGGCTCATTCCCGGCACGAGAACCTGATTGAGATCTTGGATTTATGTGCGAAAGTAGGATTAAAGAACCTTTCCGTCGTAAGTATGAACTGACGACGGGGAGGGGGGCGGCCCCATGACTAGAAAAGAATTTTTGAAGAAGAAGGTGATGGAACACTTGATCGGGCCCACCGGGTCGGTGCTTCTTCATATATTCATTCTTTACGCCGCCGTGCATTTCATCGTGTTCGATACCCGGGAGAGCACGCCCGAAATTGAAGCCATGATCATGGACATGCAGGAAGTGGATCTGGATGATATTCTGGATGACTTGGAGCCGGAATTCGAGCCGTTGGAGTTTGATCTGGATTTCGAGATGCCGGATATGGACGTGGATGTGGATGTTCCGCCCGATCCTCAGGATTTTGCGCAAGACCAACCCGATGTGGATTTTGCGGCACTGGATGTCATGCAGGTGGACAGTCCGCTCACCATGCAGGGCTTGTTTTCAGGGCGCAGTGAGGGCGGCCGTGCCGCCATGTTGAGGCGCTTCGGCGGCAGCGCAGAGACGGAAGCCGCGGTACGCCGCGCGCTGGAATGGTTGCGCATCAACCAAAATGACGACGGCTCGTGGGATCATGGCTCGCGTGCCCCCGCCGCGATGACGGGCTTGGGGTTGTTGACCTATTTGGCGCACGGGGAAACAGGCTCCTCGGAACGCTACGGAAACACGGTGCGCCGCGCCATCCGCTTTCTCGTGAACGACATGGAAGACGACGGGCGTTTCAAGGGCGTGGGATCGGGTAATGCGCCGGTCTATGCCCAAGCAATCGCCGCGTATGCTATTGCCGAAGCGTACGCCATGACCCGGATTCCGAATTTGCGGGATGTCATGGATAAGAGCATCCAGGTCATCATTGACGGTCAGCAACCGGGCGGCGGATGGGACTATGACTATGCCCAGGGTTCGCGCCGCGACACATCCATTTCCGGATTCAATATTCAAGGCATGAAAGCCGCCCAGCTGGCCGGGAGCGGAGCGCGAGGCCTGCAACAGGCCATGAATAAGTCCTTGGAGGACATCCTAACGGTCTACAATCCGGAAACCCACCACTTCGGCTATTCCTCCATGCAATCCCGGAATGACAGTATGACGGCGCTGTCCTGTCTGCTCTTCCAACTGGCCGGGAATCCGCGTGCAACCGAGGTGCGCAACGGCGTGGCGGCGATTCGTGATATGCGCGTCAATTGGAATGACGCCCCGGCCGGCGCGATGTATACGTGGTATTATGCCACGCAAGCAAAATTTCAGACCGGCGGTGGAACGTGGGATACCTGGAATAATTCGTTTGCGCCGGCCTTTGTGCGGAACCAGAATTCCGATGGGAGCTGGACCTCGCCCAGTGGTCAATTGCCCCGAGGCACGGCGCACCGCGAAGTCAATTACGGTCCGGTGTATGCCACCACGCTCGCCGCCCTTTCGCTACAAGTCTACTACCGGATTCTTCCCACCTTCGCCGTAGTCGAAGAACCCGCCGAGGAAGAAGACGACGAAGACGAGGTGATCATCCAGATCATCTGATCCGGTCACGCGCCTTTCCGAAAGCGTGATCCTGTCCAGCACCGCCAACACGATACTCCGCGCGATCCATCGACCCGGGTATCGCGAAGAGATGGTAATGGCCGAGAAACCGAGACCGCTCCATCGGTCACGTCCCTGTATCACCGGAACAACGGTTTGCCGTCATGCCCCATCCGCCGATCTCGGCACGAGAACAGTTGAAATCCTGGATTTATGCGCGAAAGTCACATGAGGGAGAATGTACGTGGTACGTCTGAACGGAAGACAAGGAAAAGCACAGCCCCGTGACTAGAAAAGAATTTTTGAAGAAGAAGGTGATGGAACACTTGATCGGGCCCACCGGGTCGGTGCTCCTTCATATATTCATTCTCTACGCCGCGGTGCATTTCATCGTGTTCGATACCCGGGAGAGCACGCCCGAAATTGAAGCCATGATCATGGACATCCAGGAAGTGGATCTGGACGATCTCTTCGATGAAATCGAGCCGGAATTCGAGCCCTTGGAGTTTGATCTGGATTTTGACATGCCGGATATGGACGTGGATGTGGATGTTCCGCCCGATCCGCAGGATTTTGCGCAAGACCAACCCGAGATTGATTTTGCGGCGTTGGATGTCATGCAGGTGGACAGCCCGCTCACGATGCAGGGCCTGTTTGCCGGCAGGAACGAGGCCGGCCGCTCGGCTCTCTTGAATCGCTATGGCGGGCGTTGGGGGGAGGCCACCGAGGCGGCGGTGATACGAGCCTTGCGTTGGTTGAAGGAAAACCAAGAAGAAGATGGTTCATGGCGAACGCAGACGGGTCCGCGTGATCGCAATCATCGCACGGGGGTAACCGGTTTGGGCTTGCTGGCGTTTCTGGCTCATGGTGAAACGCCGGCTTCCAAAGAGTATGGACGGACCGTGCATCGCGCCATCCGGTACTTGGTCGATAACCAGAATGACCGGGGCGAGTTTCTGGACCCCTCGATCAAGCCCGAAGGGGCCTATTGCCACGCCATTGCAACGTATGCCATCGCGGAAGCCTATGCGCTGACGCGGATTCCTCAGTTGCGGGATCCCATGGAACGGGGGGTCGAGGTCATTCTGAAGGGGCGGAACGCCAGGGCCATGTGGGGCTATGGCTATGACAACATTTCAAACGAGCCGATCAACACCTCCGTTTCCGTATGGCAATTGCAGGCCCTCAAGGCGGCGGAACTCGCCGGCGCGCCGAATCCCGACTTGAACAGGGTCGTGCAAGAAGCCCTGGAAATGCTCCTCAACCGGCAAGCCGATGACGGTGAATTCTTCTACCGGGGCGTCGAAGGCGTTCAGTCCGCCCGTCGCCCGGATCATGGTCTGACGGCGGCGGCGGTGTTGACATTTCAATTGTACGGCATGGGGAATCGGTCGGAGGCCCGGCGCGGAATGGATGTGTTGCGGGCGGCGGAGGTGAATTGGGACCGTCCCTCGCAATGGGCCATGAGCCGGTGGTATTACGTGACTCAGGTGAAGTTCCAGCAGGGTCGCTCGGTATGGGAAGACTGGAACAACCGCTTTGCACCCGCCTTCGTGCGCAATCAGAACCAAGACGGGAGCTGGACTTCGCCCGCCCGCGAAGGATCGAACATCCCATTCGGCGTGGAAACGCGTTTTGGACCGGCCTTCAGCACCGCCATGGCGGCGCTGACGCTGCAAGTGTATTATCGTATTCTGCCGACTTTCGCCGTCGTGGAGGAGGCGCCCGTCGAAGAGGAGCCCGAGGATGAGGTGATCATCCAGATCATCTGATCCGGCCGTACTCCCTTCCAAAAGCTTGATCCTGTTCCGGCACGGTCCTATACTTCGCGTGATCCATCAACTCAGGTAACGCGAACGGATTGTAATGACCGAAAAGACCAACACCGATTCCATGGATGTGAAGTACGTGGCGCATCTGGCGCGCATGCACCTGTCGGACGAGGAGGCACTCGTTTTTCAGGAACAATTGGAGCATGTGCTCGAACACGTGCGCACCCTGAGCGCACTCGACGTGGAGGGCGTGGAGCCGACCGCCCATGCGGTGCCCGTCCATAACGTATTTCGAGAAGATACCGTCACGCCGAGTCTGGACCATCAAGCGGTAATGGACAACGCACCCTCATCGCGGAGCGGCCTCTTTATCGTACCCCGGATTCTGGAGTAGAGGGCGGCATGACGGAACTCGCCCGAAAATCGCTGGTCGAACTCGGTCAACTGCTATCGCGAGGCGATTGCTCGTCCGAAGATATCGTACGCGATGTCTTGTCGCGTATCGATTCGACCCATGACCAACTCAATGCCTATCTCTCGGTCGATCCGGAAGACGCCTTGAAACAGGCGCGCGCCGCGGATGCCGCCCGGGCCGGGGGCGCAACGGGGCCCTTGCACGGACTCCCCATTGCCGTGAAGGATGTGCTCCATGTCAAGGGACAGGCATGCCATTGTGCTTCACGTATTCTGGACGGCTATCAATCCCCCTATGACGCTTCGGCCATTGCCCGTTTGCGGGAGCGGGGGGCGGTGTTTCTCGGTCGAACGAACATGGACGAGTTTGCCATGGGCTCGACCAATGAGAATTCCGCTTTCGGTCCTGCGCGTAACCCCTGGAACAGCGAATACGTTCCCGGCGGATCCAGTGGCGGATCAGCCGCGGCGGTGGCGGCCGGATCGGCGCTGGCCGCGCTCGGTACGGACACGGGCGGATCCATCCGCCAGCCCGCCTCCTTCTGTGGTTGCGTGGGCCTTAAGCCGTCCTACGGGCGTGTTTCCCGGTACGGACTTACCGCGTTTGCTTCGTCGCTGGATCAGGTCGGGCCCCTTGCCCGCACCGTACGCGACGCCGCGCTCTTGTTGACCTCGATGGCGGGGCGTGACCGCATGGATTCAACCTCGATGAACACGCCGGTTCCGGATTACGCGGGGTCGCTGCGTGGCGATCTGAGCGGAATGCGACTCGGCTTACCGAAAGAATATTTCGCGGAAGGGATGGCGCCCGAAGTGGAGCAGATCGTGCGAAAGGCCGTCGCGGACTGTGCGTCGTTGGGTGCGGAAATCGTCGAGATCAGCCTGCCGCACACGGAATACGCCGTCGCCACATACTACATTATCGCCACGGCGGAAGCCTCCGCCAACCTGGCCCGGTTTGACGGCGTGCGCTATGGGGCGCGCGAGCAGGGGAAAGATCCGCTCGATATGTACGGGAAAACGCGCGCCGCCCATTTGGGAGCGGAAGTGAAACGGCGTATTCTGCTCGGTACCTATGTGTTGAGCAGCGGCTATTACGACGCGTACTATTTGCGCGCGCAAAAGGTGCGCACCCTGATTCGCCGAGATTATGAAGCGGCCTTCAAACAGTGTGACGCGCTCTTGACTCCGGTGGCGCCGACAACCGCCTATCGGCTGGGCGAAAAAGTAGACGATCCGATACAAATGTATCTGGGCGATGTATACACCGTCACGGCCAATCTCGCGGGCATCTGCGGATTGTCCGTTCCTTGCGGCTTTTCGGCGAGCCGGTTGCC
>SKXR01000289.1 GCA_007128275.1 Kiritimatiellia bacterium | reverse complement strand
GGGGGCTCCTGGTGGCGGCCGCCATCCTGTACATCCCGTTCCGCGAGAAGGTGACGCTGCAGCGGGACCTGCAGGCCGCGCGTGATGAACTGGCCAAGCTGGAGATTTTGCACCCGCTGTACATGGAGCTGACACTGGCCGGACGGCATAAGCACTGGAATATCCTGCCCTGTCCGCCCCGCGAGACGTGGACGCAGGCGGAGGTGGTGGAGGTCCCGGCCTCTTTCGCCGGAATGGCGGGGGAGAACGGATTGGAGATGATTTCCATCCATCCCCGGGTGACCTCCGTGCCGGGCAGTCCGCGCCGCCTGTACGTCGAAGTGGAAGTGGCCGGATCGTACGATCGGTTCAAGGATTTTCTGTTGGCGGTGGTGGGCATGCCGGTTCTGGATCGCTTGGGCAAGATCGATATACGCCGTGAAGCCATGCATGAAACGATGAAGCTCTCGATGTGGCTGGCGTTGGATTGAATACATGGATTGCCGCCGGCATGGAAAGGCCGGTGGAGGAAGGGTAGCCGTCATGAATACACGTGAACGCTGGTTGGTCGGCTTGATGGTCGGCGCCGTGGTGTACGGGGGATACACCTACATCGCGAATGCGCGTCGCGCACAGGATGCGGACGTGGCGGAAGACGTCGTTTCCGAAGTTCGGTCGTTTGCCGCAGAAACCCGCGCGCGGCTGAATAGACTGCAGCTGACGAGGGAGGAACAGGCGATTCTGAATCTCACCGTAGCGGACTGGTCGGCCAGCCCGTTCTACGAGCGGGAACCCGGGGCGCGGCCCGCCGGGGAGAAGCCGAAGGAGTTCCACTATACCGGGTACATCCATATCGGCGCGATACGCCTGGCGATCATCAACGGGCGGGAATATCGCGTCAACGATCCCGTCGATGCCAGCGATTTCATGGTGGAATCGATTGACGCGGATCGGGTGGTGCTTGCCGCCAAAGGCGGGGAGCGTCGTTTGTCGTTAGCCTTGAAAGAGTCGGACAAAACCGGAGAAAAGCCATGAGAACACATGCGCATTGTAGTACGCCCAAGGGCCTGACGTGGTGGTGGGTCGCACTCGTATGTTGTATCGGCGGTTGTGCAACGCCGCCGACCGCGCACCGCGAGCCGGCGATGACCGATTGGCCGACCGTCGAACAACGTGCGGCGACCGCGCCCATGCCGCAGTCGCGCACGCCGGCCGTTGATTTGCCTCCGGCTATTGCCGTGTCGACGCCCGCTGTGCCCGACCCCATGGCCCCGGCGCCGGAACGGGCATTGCCGACGATGATCATCAGCGATTTGGATCTGCCCGCCGTCACGGATGTGACCACCGTGCTGCGCGCGATGGCACGGGCGGCCGAGGTGAACATGATGATCAGTCCGGGTGTGACGGGGGAGATCAGCTTCACTTTCCGGGAGATCCCGTGGGATCAGGCCTTCCGCAGTGTGATTGCCACTACGGGCCTCGGATACACCTGGGAAGGAGATGTCCTGCGCGTCATGACCCTGGACGATATGAAACGGGACCTGGACATTGCGGCGGTTCGCAAGGAACGGGAATCGGTTCGGGCGGAATTGCGACAGGTCGAGCCGCTGGCGATGCAGGTGTTTCCGATCCGCTATGCGCGTGCTCGGGGCCTGGGCGACATCGTCCGGGTTATGTTGGCGGGGGCGCCGGGCGACGTTACCCAAGCGGTCATTTCGCCGCGCGCGTATGTTTCCGTCGATGAAGAGAACAACGCCATTGTCGTGCACGCCATTCGAGAGGATCTCGCGAAGGCGCAGATATTGATCGAACAACTGGATCAACCGAAAGCGCAGGTGCACATCGAAGCGCGCATCGTCGAGGCCACGCGCGACACGGCCCGGCAACTGGGCGTGCAGTGGGGCGGTCAGCGCGCCACCCTGGACGGCGGCCGTCTGATGACCGTGGGCGGCCCCGGCGTTACGGCGGGCGGCTACGCGTCGGACTTTCCGGCGCAATTTGCACAGGAAGTGGGCGTGGCGCCGGCCGGCTTTACGCTTGGTTTCATCTCTGAAAAGCTGGGCGGCTCCGAATTGCTGAACCTGCAATTGACGGCATTGCAACGTGCGGGCCGTATCCAAATCCTGTCCAGCCCGTCGATCACGACACTCGATAACGAGAAAGCCGTGATTGAAAGCGGCGAAGAACGCGCGTACCGAGTGACGACGGGAACGGGGAACATTCTGGATGTCTCCCTCGAATGGAAGAAGGCGGTGCTGAAGCTGGAGGTGACGCCGCACGTGGTGGATGACGCGTATTTGCGGGTGGAGATTATCGCGAACAAGGATTCGTTTGACGAGACGCGTCCCCAGACCAACAACGAGTTCCCGGTCAACACCAAGCATGCTCGTACGACGGTGATGCTCCGCGACGGTGAAACGGTGGTCATCGGCGGGTTGTCTCTGGAGAGCAAGAGCGATACCCAGACGGGGATACCGTTTCTTATGAATATTCCCGTTGTGGGGCACCTGTTCAAGAACAGTGGGAAGGCCGTCAAGTTCGATGACACGCTGATCTTCATCACGCCGCGCATTTTGCGCACGGGAGTATAAGGGTATGAAGGTGCGTCCTAAACTGGGTCAGTTGCTGGTTGACGCGAAACTGATCACCGATACGCAACTGGAACAGGCCATCGCCGTTCACGAAAACGGCGGCGGCATGAAACTGGGACAACGGCTCGCGCGCATGGGCTTGGTTCGCGAAGAGCAAATCGTGGAACTGTTGAGCCGGCAATTGGGGGTGCCACGGTATCGCGCCGATGCGTATCCCCTGGATATGGAGCTTGGGAGCCTGTTGCCTCTTGATATCGCGCAGCGGCACGGTGTCGTACCGCTGCGCACGGAGCACCATGTCCTTGAGCTGGGCATGTGTGATCCCACCGACCTGGACGCGTGCGACGTGGTTGAGCAGTATACGCATTGCGAAGTGGAGCCGGTGATCTGTACCGTGCGCGAGTTGAACCAGCTCACGAGCGGGCTGTACGGCAGCTTTGCCGGACTGGATCAGGTGATGGGCGGACCAGACGGCGGGGATGATGCGGGCGACCACGTCAACGAGTTGACGATGGCGGAAGATGTGGAGGTCGGCTCGTTGGTCGACATGGCCGAAGACGCGCCGGTGGTGCGGATGGTGAACTGGATCATTGCTCAGGGGGTGCGCGAGGGCGCGAGCGATATTCATATCAGTCCGGAAGCCAATCACATCCAGCTGAGATTCCGGATCGACGGTCGACTCCGGGAGGTTCCGGCTCCGGCGCGTCGCCTGCACCTTTCCATGGTGTCGCGCATCAAGATTCTCGCGCAGCTCGATATTGCCGTGTCGCGCGTGCCGCAGGACGGGCGTATGACGGTGCGTATCGACAACCGCGAGATCAACATACGGGTGGCTACGATCCCGACGACGCACGGCGAGAACGTCGTCCTGCGTCTGCTGGACATGAGCGCGTTCAACTATACGCTGTTCGACCTGGGCATGGCGGATCGCGACCGGGAACTGTTGACCTCCGTGCTGACCCGACCGTACGGCATGATCTTGAGTACGGGTCCCACCGGTAGCGGAAAGACGACGACATTGTATTCCATGTTGCAGGAAGTCAACAAACCCGACATCAATATCATTACCGTCGAGGATCCCGTGGAGTACCGGATCCCCCATATCCGGCAGGTTCAACTCAATACGCGCGCGGGCATGACATTCGCCTCCGGCCTGCGCTCGATTCTTCGCCAGGATCCGGATGTGATCATGGTGGGCGAAATCCGCGATGCGGAAACGGCGCGCATTGCCGTGCAGGCCGCGCTCACGGGCCATCGTGTATTCAGCACCGTGCATACCAACGACGCGGCCGGCGCCATCACGCGCCTGATCGATATGGGCATTGAACCGTTTCTGGTGTCTTCCGTGTTGTTGTTGTCTTTTGCCCAGCGTCTGGTACGGCGGGTTTGTCCGCACTGCGCCCGGCCGGTGGAACCGACCGCCGCCGCCTTGGAATTCTGGGGCTTGGCCGGCCGAAAGGACGTGACATTCATGGAGGCGGTCGGGTGTGCCCATTGCCTCCATACGGGCTACCACGGCCGCACCGGGGTGTTCGAGGTGCTGTTGATCGATGATCTGATTCAGGAACTGATCGCAAAGAAGAGCACGACCCTGGATATCAACCGCGCGGCGCATTCAAGCGGCCGGTTGCGGACGTTGAAGGAAGACGCGGCGGAGAAGGTGCGTCAAGGCGTTACCACGCCGGCGGAGGCGATTTCGGTG
>SKXR01000251.1 GCA_007128275.1 Kiritimatiellia bacterium | reverse complement strand
CGGGCCGCGATTACGCACGAAGCCGCCCGGCATATGGCGTTCGGACAACTACCGAGACCGGATGAACTGATCAATCCGGAAGCGGACTCCATGCAGGCGCTGGAAGAGTTTAACAAGCTCGTCAGCCTCCTGAACGCGGGGCCCGTGGCCCACATCGCCTACATGAGAGAGGCATGGATCGGCGAAGATGAGCGTACGCGCATCCGGGTGACCATGGATCGGCAGGTCAAATCCGAGCCGCGCCGCGAGATGCGTTTCGACTTCGAAATGAAGAATCCCGAGATTGTCTTCGGCGATTCCATCGTGCTGGAACTCAAATTCACGGATCGCTTCCCTTTCTGGTTCAAGGAGCTGGTGCAATCCTACGAATTGAAACATCAGAGCGCGGCGAAATATGTCGACGGCGTCGCCCTGAGAGGCGAACATCACTACGTAAACGAGTACGTCTAGTCGAGTATTGATATTATGGAGCAATGGTTATTCTTTGGTGATGTAGGGGTGGCCCCGCTGGATATGCCCCGGCTGATGTTGTCCCTGTTGCTGGCCTTTCTGTCCGGTCAGGTCATGGCGTGGGTCTATATTGTCACCCACTCCGGCCTGTCGTATTCGCGCACTTACGTAAACTCCCTGATCCTGATCCCGATCACGGTGTCCATGGTCATGACCGTGCTCGACAATAACCTGGTGACGGCGTTCAGCCTGATGGCGGTTTTTGCCATCGTCCGATTCCGCAACATCGTGCGCGATACCCTGGACACGGTGTTCATTCTTACGCTGATTGTGGTCGGGATGGCCGCCGGCACGCAGTTGTACGCCACGGCCATCATCGGCACCCTCCTCTTCGCAACGATCATGCTGTACCTGCGTTACACCCATTTCGGGAGCCGGCATCGATACGATTATATCGTCAATCTGCACTGGGCCCATTCCGGAGAAGAAATGCCGGTGCTGGCGCGTCTGCTGAATCAACACAGCCTACGTGTGCAACTGACCAGCCAACGGTCCAGCCGCGCGGAGGAAGGCATCGATCTCTCGTACCGCCTCTTGTTACGCGACCCCCAGAAAACACATATCCTATTGGACGGCTTGCGCAAGATTCCCGGCGTCTCGCGGGTCACCGGGTTGGAAGCCCACGACGAATCGGAAGCATAACCCATGGATCACGAACACAAGCCCATCCCCATACCGCCCGCTCGCCGATGGCGCGAATTCCGCATCCGCTATCTGCCGATCGTCGTATTTGTGGCCGTGGCGGGCACCGTGGCCTTATTGTGGCAGGAACACGTCGCCCCCACCCAGATGGTGGGTCTCGCCGTAGCCGACCAGTATGACCTACGCAGTCCGCGGGACGGAGTGGTGCAACGGATGAACAAGGACCGCTTTGACCTGGTCGATGCGGACGAAGTCATCCTGGCCCTTCACCCCGCGCACACCGAACGAATCCAGGCGCAACTGGACGTGATTCTGGCCGAAGTGCAACTCATCCGCGCCGGCTTGGAGCCCGTCACGGGGCAACAACGGAACCGGCTGAATTACGAGGAATTGCGCCTCGACATGATGAACGCGCGCATTCAACTGGCCGCCGACCGCCTCCAACTCGATCAACTCCAGCGCGAACGCGATCGCAGCGAACAGCTTTTTGACCGGGACCTTATTGCCATCTCCGAATACGACCGGCTGGTTACGGAACACGAAGTATTCAAAATCCGGGTCGAGGAAGGCCAGGAAGTACTCAATGATCTTGCGGCGCGCCTGACCCATATCGCTTCGGTTTGGGACGAGGACGCCTCCTACGACACCGCGCTCCAAGCGGCGATCACCGTAAAGGAAAAAGAATTGCGTGTGCTGGAGGCCGACGTGGCGCCGATCCTCCTGACCGCGCCGGCGGGCGGGATCATTGCACATATTCTGCGGCGCAACGGAGAATACGTCGCGGCGGGAGAACCCATCCTGCATATTCAACAACAGGAACTCGGCTACATTGTCGGCTATCTGCGGCAACCGCTTTCCCGCGTACCCGAGCAAGGCGCCGAGGTCCAGATCTACTCGAAAGCGCGCAACACGGTGTACGACGGAACCATCACGCAAATCGGCTTTCAACTCGAACCCATTCACGAAGCCCTCCTGCGCCCCGGACTCAACGTGGAATACGCCCTCCCCGTCCGCATACACATCGAACCCGACACCCCCATCCTGCCGGGCGAAGTCGTCGACATCCGGATGTAAAGACAGGATCAATGATAGCTTATAAGCTATCATCCGAGACTACCGATAGCTTATAGGCTATTGGACGCGCAGACCTCGGATCATTCAACGCCGTAGGCGCAATAGGGTTCAGGGGCAAGATAATCGCCGGTCAGCGCGTAGGCGCGCGCGCGCGATCCCCCGCCGCAAATACGGCGATACCGGCAGCGACCGCATTTACCCTTTAGCAAGGAGTCGTCCCGCAGTTCCTTGAACACGGGATGATTCCGGTAGATATCGATGACGGACGTCTCACGCACATTGCCGCACTCCCGCGGCAGGAACCCACTGGGACAGACATTGCCGATGTGATCGACGAAACAGAAGCCCTTGCCGGAATTGACGGCGGGCTTGTCGCTCTGCGCGCCCATGGGATGTCCCCCGCCCCCCGGTGCGGAAGGATTCGCACGCGCCGCCTCCGCCACGTATCTACGGAAATGTTGCCCCTCGGTGATCTTCACAATGTACTTCACGCGCCGGCTCAGGGCGTGCAGTCGTTCAAACAGGGCTTCGAACTGGTCCGCCGTGCAGCTTTCGAGTTCGACGCCGCGTCCCGTCGGGACCAAAAAGAACACCTCCCAGAACACCACGCCCAGCGATTCCACCAGGGCGACCATCCGGTCAATCTGATCGACGTTCCATGCACCGAACACCGTATTGACCTGCAATGGCACGCCCAGTTCGCGCGCCCACGCCGCGCCCTGCATGGCTTTGTCGAATGAGCCCTCCACGCGACGAAAGGCGTCGTGCGTTTCCGCGTCGGGCCCGTCCAAGCTGAGCGCCATTTGATCAACGCCGGCCGCCTTCAACGACGCGATCCGTTCGCGGGTGAGGCGCGCGGTGGTGGCGGGGATAGTGCCCACGCGCAATCCCTTGCTCTTCCCGTACACAATCAGGTCTTCAAGATCCTCGCGCTGCAACGGATCGCCGCCCGTAAAGATCAACAGCGGCGTGCCCATCTCAGCCACATCGTCGATAAGCGTCTTCCCTTCGGCCAGCGAAAGCTCGCGCGGATCGCGCTGATGAATCGCATCCGCCCGGCAATGTTTGCAGGCGAGCTCGCAACTGCGGGTGACTTCCCAAATCAGCAAGAGCGGGGCGCGGTCGAAATCAACGTCGAACTTCATCGTCCAACCCGTTTCGGCACGTCCGCCAGTCGGATATTACCGCTGGCCACGGCCTTGGCCAGTTTATCGAGTCGCGACTTCTCGAACATGGCCCGCATCTTCTTCCGAGCCTGCGCCCATTCGTCGTGCATGGGACAAGGATTCTCCGAGCCGCAGCCGGGCAAACCCAGGATACAAGAGCGGAAGTAATGTTCGCCTTCCAAAATCTCAACGATGTCCAGCAAGGTCACGGAGGCGGGGTCACACGCCAGACGCACTCCGCCGCTCGGGCCGCGGTACGACTTCATGATACCGCCCTCGGTAAGGTGCTGCAGAATCTTGGTCAGAAAGTGAAACGAGATATCCAGCTCGTCGGCGATGCGACGGATAGGGACATACCCTTCGTCTGCGTTATGCACGGCGATGAAAATCGCGGCGCGCAACCCGTATATGCAACTCTTGGACAACATGACGATAGAACCCTACACCGGAACCTATAAAAGGTCAATTGGGTCTTAAATCCCTCGTGGATGGGTCGGGCGTGTTCCCGGAGCACGCCCGACCCGAAACGTGCGGGACGGGTAATCGTCCTCAATCCACGCCGAAACGATACATGCGCATCGCGTCGTCGTTCTCCGCGTCGTCGTCGGTCAGAGTGACCTCCGACACCCCGTTGCCGATCACTTGATGCGCAACCTCCCAGTCAACGGGATCCGCGGTGAGATCGGTCGTGAAATACAGCGTGTACGTCGTTTGATCCACGCCCACCCCCAGATTCACGGTCGCTTGAGGGATGCCACCCGCGTCGGTAACGGAGAAGTTGTCAAACGCGGGTTCTTCGGGATCCTCGTCCTCGAAACCGAGGCCGCCAATGAACACGGTGAATGCGCCGGCCTCGTTGCCCCCCCCCGCCAATCCATAATCCACCACAAAAGCGATCAGCTCAATCTCAGCGAGATTGGGGATCAGCGCCGCATGGATATGCCAGTGCTGCAGGGGGGCGGAAACGCCGTTCAGAAAGAAGGTCGTCACCGCACCGCTGAGGTCCTTGAATTCAACCTTGACGGCGTTGGGCGTTCCGGTGACTCCGATGACAAAGGTGTCGATCGCGGTAAGATTCATCGGAGCAAATCCGTCCCGGTGAACCATCACGCCCTCCCACTCCTCGGCAGCCGCGTCCAGATCATACAACACCGTGAAATTTGTAGATGAATGCTGCTCGAACAACGTGCCTGCCAGATCGCTTATCATGGGCGTATCCGGCAGGATCGTGATCGGCAATAGCCCGGGGTCGGACGACTCGATCGCGGCCACCGAACTTTCATAGGACAATCCCCCCACAAACACCGTGTAATGGCCGTCCTCATTGCCTTCGCCGGCGAGCGCGCGGTCTACAACGAAAGAGATCACTTTGATGTCATCTAGATTGTCGATCAGGGACGCATCAATATGCCAGTGCTGCAAGGTGTCGGTCACGCCGTTCAGGTTGAAGATGGTCTTCCCTCCTGCGTTATCCTCGAACTCCACCTTGATGGCCTCGGGCGTGCCGAGCACCCCGAACACGAACTCGGCGATGGCCGTGAGATCCATGGGGTCGAAGTTCTCCCAGCGCACCATGACCCCGTCCCAATCCTCCTCGTCCGGCAGACTATAGGACACGGTGAAGTTCGACGACGAATGCTGCATGAACAACGTGCCGTCGAGATCGTTCACCAGGGGGTCACCCGGCAGCACGGTGATATCCGTATCCAACGGATCGGACGGATCGAGGTCGACCGGATCGGGGGGCGGCGCCTCATACTCCAGTCCGTCCACAAACACCGTGAATTCGCCGACGGTGTTCCCGACGCCCGCCAGTCCTTCATCGATCACAAACGAGATCACATGGATCGTACTCAAGTCGGCGTTATTCACCGTGGACGCAGGAATCGTCCAAAACTGGAATTCGTCCGTGAGCGTCGGCGAATTGATCGTGGTCTTGGAATCGGACTTATCCACAAACTCCACCTTGATCTGGTCGGGATCTCCTTTTACGCCGAACACAAACTGGGTGATCGCACTCACATCCCAGGCATCCCATGTCGGATGATGAACCATCGCAAACTGATATTCAGCCGCACCACTGAGGTCATAGGACACCGTAAAGTTCGTACTTGAATGCACGGTGACAATCGGGTCGATTCCATCCTGACCGCCCGGACTGACCAACGGCAGATCGGGCAACACCGTCAGGGTCTGACCGGAGGCGAATCCTGCACTGCCGCACACCATCATCAGCGTCACCAACCCAACATTTCCGACCCGCTTGATTCTTGCTGTATTCATTGCCTTCTCCTTCGGCCTCAGCACCAAGGCTGCTTGATGGCCTGTTGTCTTGCGATTTGAGATGCCCTTCATTCCCATAAACACCTTATGTAATCGTTTACAATATCAATTTATCCGGTGCCGGACGGATTGTAAAGACCTTTTTGTCGTTTTCTTTATGCAATGGGCAAGAGGCCGCGCAAGCGAGGAAGGCGGGTTCTGTCCCTATATCTTTTCAGGGTCCCGTTCCGCGCGTGAACAAACGCTTGCGCGCCACATACCCCATAACCAGCAGCGCGGACATGGCGACGAGCGGCCAGAGGGTCTGCATCGAAAACGCGTCCTCCTCCGATTCGATATGTGTCGCATGATAAACGGCCGAGGTATAAACAAACGCTTTCACCGCATGCCCCAACGCCGAGCTTGCCACAAAGACAAGCCGGGGCACCCGCAAGATGCCCGCACTATAGTTAATGACGGAATGCGGGAAGCCCGGAAGCATGCGCAACGCGCTCAGGAGAAGGAACCCGGCGTGTTGCTTCAGGACGTTGAACAGCGCGGAGTCCGCATAGCGGCGGACCGCATCCGCGGATAGAAACCGAACCAGGTAATACGCGGCCAGCCCTCCAAGCACGCCGCCGAGCAGCGACCAACCGGTCGCCCATAACGGGGGATACATCACCCCGGCCGCCAACATGAGCGTGGAACCCGGAAGCGCGAACGCGTACAGGATGATCATGAGCGACACCAGCACCACCGGCGCCCACCAGCGATGCGAATAGGACTCGATCCATGAAACCAGACCCGACAGGTCAATGATTCCGAGTTTCTGGAGAACGATTCCCGTCGCGAGTATCAGCAACAGAGCAGACCCTTTTATCACTTCTTTCGACATAACGCACGTGTAGCAAAGAATGACGACCTGCGCCACCACAATAGGCTTTTCAAATCACGCCCACGGGTGTAGGGATTGCTGGGGTTGAACGGAGCGAAAGAATGACCATGGAACATGGAAAGACCAACGCCACGACCAAGGATTATCAGACCCTGTTCGATCTGCTGCCCTTGATGTATTTCGTGGTTGACGAAACCGGCCGCATCCTTTCCGTCAACCAGGCGGGCGCCGATGCGCTGGGCTATGAAAACGACGAACTGATCGGAACTCCGGTATACGACATCTTCGTCCCGGAAGACCGGGAACCGGTTCGCCAACAGATTGCCGCGGCCGCCCTGAACTCCAACCGTATCGCTCAGTGGGAGTTTCGGAAAACACGCAAGGACGGGTCCACACTGTGGGTTCGGGAAACCGCTCGCCCTGCGCGCCGGACCGACGGGTCGCTGGTGTTTCACATCATCTGCGAGGACATCACGCAGACCCGACTGATCCTGGAGCAGCTGCAGTATGCGGAAGCCAAATACCGGTCCTTGGTGGAGCAGGTGCCGGCCATCAGCTATGCGGTGGACATCGGACTTATCCCGCACACGACGTTCATCAGCCCGCAAGTGGAGTACCTCTTGGGCTACACCCCCGAAGAGTGGATACAGGATCCGTCGTTCTGGCATCAGTGCATTCATCGCGACGACCGACAACGCGTGCTCGATGAGGTCTCCCGCAACAATCTCTCGGGCGCCCCCTTCTTTCTGGAGTACCGGATACGCACCAAAGACGGACAGTATCGCTGGATCCGCAACCATGGGGTCTATAGACGGGATGAGACCGGCGCGCCCCGGTACACGCATGGCGTGATGATCGACATTACCGACACCAAACGCATTGAGGAACGCGAACAGGAGGTGCAGGCCCGGTTGATGCGCGCCGAACGCATGGAATCGCTGGGCCTGATGGCGGGCGGCGTCGCCCATGACCTCAACAATATCCTCGGCCCCTTGGTCGGGTATCCCGATCTGCTCCTGCAAGAGTTATCGCCCGGTCACGAAGCGGCGAAGGACCTGCGCATGATGCGGGATGCCGCGCTGCGCGCGTCCGATATCATTCAAGACCTGCTGACCCTGGCCCGCCGTAGCCATGTCCCGCAAGAACCCGTAGACCTGAACCAGGTCATACAAACCTACCTGTCCACGCCCGAATACAAGAGCGTGCAGGATCGATACCCGCTGGTGGACGTGGCCGTTCAACTCGACGAGGATCTTCCCCCGGTGAACGGAGCCACCCCCCAGTTGATGCAGGTCGTCGTGAACCTCGTCCAGAACGCGTTCGAATCCATCGAGGAACGCGGACAGATTACGATCTCCACATCCCGCGAATACGTGGAACGGCCGGTCGGGAAGTTCGACACCGTGAAGGAAGAAGAATGCGTGGTCCTCCGCGTGCAAGACACCGGCTGCGGGATTGCGCAGGAAGATATCGATCACGTGTTCGATCCGTTCTTTACGCGCAAGCGCCTGCACCGGACGGGCACGGGCCTGGGCCTCTCCATCGTGTACGGGGTCATCAAAGATATGCGCGGATCCGTCGACCTCCAAAGCCGGGTCAATGAAGGCTCGGTCTTTTCTTTGTTTATGCCGATTGCCGGAAACGTGATCACGGAGGAAGCGGAGATGCGTGCTCCTCCGCAAATCACCGGTTCGGAACGCCTACTCGTCGTGGACGACCTCTCCGAACAACGTGACCTGGCCCGCCGCATCCTCAGTAATCTCGGTTATGACGTGCAGGTCGCAGCCGGTCATGACGACGCGCTCGACCTGATCCGGCAAACCCGATTTGATCTTGTCATACTCGACATGATCATCGAGGGCGGGCCGGACGGACTCGACATCTACAAGGACATCCTGCGCATCGCGCCCGGCCAACGCTGTATCATCATCAGCGGATTTGCTGAAACCGAACGGGTCCGAGAGGCCAAGGTCCTGGGTGCGCACAATTACATCCGCAAGCCGTACACCATGCAGAAACTCGGCGGCGCCGTGCGGGCCGCCTTGGACCAGGAAACCGACGCGTCCGCATAAAGTGACGCTGGTTCCTGTTTACTTCTTAGCCGGCAGCAGGCTATGATTGCGCTCATTTAACGCTGGAAGGTTCGCCAGTGTCAGGCCGGGTTATGACAGAGTTGCCTCGCAAAAAGTTATTGGTGATTCACGGCTGGGGCGGCTCCTATCTGGAAGCCGCCGCCCGTGTCACGGATTTGCTGGAAGTCGAGTCCTATTGGTACGACGGCTCCTTTCTGGTGCCGCGACGGCGCGCCGGGTTGCTGCGGCATTTACTGAACGAGCCCGCCGATGACCGGTATATCACCGCGCTCCGGAAACTCATCGTCAGCCGGTTCATGCGCAGCCCGCACGCCCCTCCCAACGTCGCGACGGATGCCGACGCCTACAGTCGCTTTTCAGAAGATCGGCTGCGCCAGGATTTCCCCGGGTTCGGCATCCCGGTGGGGCCGGACGCCCGCTGGCGTCGTTCCACCCAGCTACAGGCCGAGGCCGAGAAGGAGCTGGCGCCCGTACTGGAAGTGTTGCATCGCCTGCAGAAAAGCCCCGCCCCCACCGGAGAGGCCATTACCGAAGCCGCCGTGCGCGAACGGCTGGAAACGCTGTCGGCCGAGGCCGGCATCGGCAGTTTGCTGCCCCTGCTGGAAAACCTGCGCGAGATGCAGGAAACCGGCGGAGACCTCGATACGGTCGCCAGCGCGGTCATGTACGCGCATCGCTTTGGCGGTGAAGCCAAGCGGGCGGGAAAGCCGTTCCGGTACGGTCACGAATACCGGTTCGTATTCATCAATTACCACGAATCGATGCACGGTTTCGCGGAACACGCCCCGGCGGACTTGTATCTGGCCGACTTGCCGATCGGCGCGTTCCCGGAATGTGAAAACGATATCCGGTATCTGCACGATCAGGATGTGCACACGGTCCGCTTCGAGGATCATCACCCGTGGCTGCCGGAACGGAAGCGCGCCCTGGAACAATTGGTCGAGGAAGGGAAACTCGGCTTTCTCGCGCTCGGCGGACCGGAACAAGGCGAGGAACAGACCGACGAAGAACTGCGCAGCGCCGCCGAGATGATCTATGAAAACCTGATCGAGCATACCGAGGACGACTGTGAGGCCGCGCGCCGGCTTCGGGTGGCGACGCACGGCGAGGATTTCGTACGCGGTCGAACGGAACTCGGCATTCTCCTGACCGACCTGATCAAAGGCGGCATCTGCAAGGTGGAACTCGGACAGATCCTTCTGGACGCCATGGAGAACGACGACGCCGTGGAACGGTTGGAGGCCCGCGGCTGGGCCGGCCTGCCTGAGGCGTGGAAAGAAGATATCGCCGAGACCGCCGAGACGTTGCGGGAAAACACCTACCTGATGACGCTGGCGGACAGCCAAACCAAGATCATCAGCGCCCTCGCGGCGCATGCCGATCCCGGTAAGCCCAAATTGCCGACCGGCAAGGCGATCGAATTCTTCGCCCAGAATTATCCGGAGGCGCAATACGTGTTTTATTGTTGGGGCTCCTCCCTGATGGTGGCCCGACGCCTTGACCATGCCGATACCACCTTGAATCTGGGCAGCTTGATGCCGGCCATCGGCGGCCCCAGCGACGGCGGACACGCCGGCGCGGCCGTGTGCCGGCCCGAAGCGAACCCCAACTATCCCAAACGATTACTGGGCAGGGTATCCACTTCCGGATTCGGCCGTTTCAACCACTATCTGGCTTCCCGCCTGGCCGTGGAAGGCTATGCGGTGGCCTCGGTAAAGAACATTTCAGTGCCGCCCGCCTCCAGCCTGAACCGCGGCAACCGCCGGCTGGCAATCATCCTGGCATCCGCCGTGTTGTTGGGACTGGCGCTCGTCACGCTGGTCCCGTCCTACCGGCCGGACCGCGTGACCGAAAGCAACGCGGATTTCTTTCCGCACATCGATATGGACTTTGATGCGGAAACCGAAGACCGCACGAGGGAGACGCTGCTATGATGGCGTGGCGCGCAGGCGGAATGGCGATCGGGCTGATTGTCGGCATTGTCGCCGCAGCGCAAGGACTCGCTCCAGCCCCGGTTTACTTGTGGGCGTTGGCCGCGGTGGGCGTCGCAACCACCGTCGCGAGTCTCATCGCTGAACGGCGCTGGTCACCTTGGCCGGCGCTCGTCGTGGCAGCCGCGATGTTCTGTTGCACCCTGCCGCTCGGCTTCACACGGACCATGCACGTGATCGGACCGCCCGTCGAAGGCTCCCTGCGGCACATCATGCAAACCGTCGAACCGGGAACCCCGCTGCACGTGCGCGGCCACGTGTCCGCCGAGCCCGAACTGCGCGGAGCGGGCGAACTCGATCTGTATGTGCGGGTGCAGGAAATCCGGTTCGGCGGCGACGAGCCCGCGGTCTGGACGCCCGTTAGCAGCGGGCGCCTGCTGGTACGCGCCTATTCCCGCGCCGAAGATCCGTCGGACGTCCATGCGTATTTCAATCGATTGGCCGCGCCGGCCGCCTACGGATGGCAATTGGAAATACGCGCCACCTACCGGCCCATTGAACGCCCGCTCAATCCCGGCCAGTTCGATTATGCCTACTTCCTGCGCCAAAGCGGGGTGGACATACGGTTGCGCGACCATGTCACGGAAGTCACGGTACTCGAGGAAAGCCGCGGCAACCCGGTCATGGCGCTGGCCCTCGCCGCCAAGACCTCGTTTCTGGAAACGTTCAAGGACACCGTCCGCGCGCCCGCCAGCCGACTGACCTCCGCCGCCACCCTCGGCGCCCGGCGCGCGGTCGAGAATGTCGATTACCGCGGCCAGGATCTGGCGACAACGCTACGGCATGCGGGAGTCGGTCATGTCCTTGCGGTTTCCGGCCTTCACGTCAGCGTCATTGCCGTGATGCTTTTTGCGCTCTTCCGCATGACCGGCGCCAAACCCAAACAGTTTGTGCCGGTCCTGATCGTATTTCTGATCCTGTTCGCCTTGCTGACCGGCGCGCGTCCGTCCAGTGTCCGGGCGGTGATCATGAACAGCGTGGTCCTGATCTCCATTGCCTATTTGCGAGTCGGCTTCCGCAGCGCCACTGTTATCGGACTTTCCCTCTCCTCCTTCTTCATTCTGGTACGGAACCCGACCGTCCTTTTCGCCCCCAGCTTTCTGCTTTCCTACGGGGCCGTCCTGTCCCTGATTGTGATTGCCCCGCCGCTGGACCGTTTCATCTGCAAATTGCGCGGCTTCACGCTCTTCTTCGCGGCCCTATGGTTTGCCATGCTGTTGCGGCTGGCCGGCTGGCACCTGCCATGGCTGTTACAGCCGTTCAATCTGTTCGCCTATATCGGTGTTCTTTGGCTGATGATACTGATCGGCACGCGATTGAACCACCGTTTCCCGGTCATGTGGAAACTGAGCCTGGAACGAATCCCCGCTCTGGTCCGTCTCTTCTTCGCCGCGCAGTTGGCGATTCAGTTCGGCATGATGATTCCGCTTTCGGCGTGGTTCTTCGGCTTGTTTCCCGTCGCCGGCGTATTGGTGAATCTGCTCGCCATCCCGGCGGTCGGCGTACTCGTGCAATTGGGCATGCTCACCGGGCTGATCGGACTGATCCCGGGCATCGGCGCGTGGTTGGCGATTCCGTTCGGCGCCGCCACGACACTGACGGGCGACGCGTTCATCCTGATGGCCTACGCGGGTTCTTCCGTGTTCCCGTATCCGGCCACGCCGATGCCGACGACCCTCTGGATGGGTCTGTATTACACCCTTCTCGCCGCAATCCTTTTGCTCGAGGGTAAACGGGCATGGCTGCTGGGCTGGCTGTACCGGCTTGTGCCGCCCGGGCCCGCCGGCGGGGCACGCCGCTTCACGATGCTCATTCCCGTGTTGCTGATCTTGTTACCGTTCCTGCACAGCCCGCCGAGCGAAACAGAGCTGCGCGAAGTGCGCATCCTCGCCGAAGGCCGCTACCCGATCGTCTTGCTCACCGGCCCCCGGAACGCCACCCTGATTAATGCCGGCGGGCGTTTCACCGGCGGACGGTTGGTGTTCAATAGCCTGCGGCAACAGGGCGCGATGCGGGTCGATACCGCGATCCTTCCCTCTCCCGATCCGCGTGTGGGCATCGCCGGCGCCATTGAACTGCTTGAACGCATGCCCATCTTCACCGGCCTCCTCGGCATACTTCCGGACCCCGGCCAAAGCATGCCGGAAGCCATCGGCGACGACTACCTTATCAACCAGGTCGCAGCCGGCGCCTTCTGGGCCGTGAACATAGAAGAAGGTTTCGAAGACCTGCGCGAACGAGCGGAAGAACACGGCATGCGCATGGCGGCGATAGCCAACGAGACACTGCCGACATGGCGCAACGCCACCCTGCGAACGCTTCCTATGCTGGAGGAGATGCCGAGAAGTTTTGTCAGTAGTGCGCGGACCCCGATTCTACACGCCTCCATCCATGGCTTGGACTGGATCATCATCACCGACACCACCCGCGACGCGGTGTCCGCCGCGCTGGCCGACATCACCTCCTGCGATATCCTTGTGGTCCCGAATCTAAGCACCTTCCGGTCCTACGGCCCCTGGCTACGCATCGCCCTGATCGAAACGCGCCCCCGAGTGCTGATTATCGCCGGAGATCGTGTCATCGATGACGATGAACTGGAATCCCTGTTGCCTTACGACGCGAACAGAATCCTGATCCAGACGGCCGACGAAGGCGCCGTTTCCGCCCGCCTGCTGGCCGACGGAGAAACTCGATTGGAAACCTATCGAGGAAATACGCGGCTCAGCGTACGACCGGAGTAGGAAAGAACCCGCGATTAAGCGAGAGCAAGGGACGGGGCGCTGTGCGCCATTCGCGGAGGCCTGCGGAATGGGAAGCCGGAAACGATTCGCGACTCAGGGTTTCTGCTTCCCGCTCTCGTACGCCGACTTCATCCCGTTGAAACGGGTAATCGTGTCATCCATCAATTGCGAGTCGTACGGAATCAAACCGCCGATCACCAACTTCTTGGATCCTGTGCCGACGGTCTTCCCACCGGAATTCATGCGGAATTCGAAATGCACCACCGCGCGTTTGCCTCCCACATCCAATGTCCCCCCGGCAAACTCCACATCCGGCTCTTTCACCGGTAACTCCTCCAAGGAGAAAGCCATGCTGTCATAGATGACCAGGGGACGGTGCGGATTGAACATGACCCCCTTCTCTTCAAACAACGGTTTGAGATAATGCGGGAAGTTCAACCCGGAAAACGCCACGTACCGCCTCGCAAATTCTTCGACGACCGATTCGTCTTTGGTGACATCACCGCCGGGCTCGGCCTCCAAGCACACTTTCCCGCCTTCGGTTTCCACCGTGAACACGTTGTCGCGACGCGCAAAATGCAACAACGCGTTGTCACCGACCATGCTGTGAAAACGAAACGTCATGCGCTGATACAGGCCGAAGCGCGCCAGCACAAGCGCAAACAACAAGTCGCCGGGGACGCAGAATCGGCGCGCATCCGCATTGTGCAGGGGATTGAAATCGCCCGCCACATCTTTTGCAAAACGGCTTGCCTGATCCGCGGAAATACAAATCCGGCCATCCTGCCCCGTATAGAATTCTTCAAATACCATGTCCGTTACCTACCCACCATGAAAGGATTCGTATAGTGCCACAGGCATCCTGACTGTCCATCACGAAAAACGCCCCCCCGACAGGGCAACCCTTACCCCCGCTTTGGCGAACCAACCAGGCCATGCCAAAGCGGCGTCGACGCTGCGCTTTGCCGCCGCAGTCCAAGATATGGCAAAAGGCAGGATCCAACGTTCAATGTTCGATGTTGGATGTTCAGCGTTCAAGATGCGTTTGCTCCGAATTCAGGCTTGGTCTCCATATCTTCCGGCGTATAGTCTCGGAATGGGCATTGAAATCGAACGAAAATTTCTTGTTACCGGAGACGATTGGCGTTCCGTGGAGGGCGTGCGCATCGCGCAAGGGTATCTCGCCCGGGAAATAAGCCACAGCGTACGCGTTCGCATCGCGGGCGAACAGGCGTGGCTCACCATCAAAGCCCGCGTACAAGAAGGCGTGAACCAGGAATTCGAATATCCCCTTCCTCTGGCGGATGCGCAAGCCTTGTTGAAATTGTGCCCGCAGCCCGTCATAGAGAAGACACGCCGCACGATCGCACACCAGGGGTTCGTCTGGGAAGTGGACGAATTCTTCGGCCTCAACGCAGGGTTGGTGGTGGCGGAAATCGAACTCGAAACACCGGCCCAAACATTCCCCCTGCCCGACTGGATCGGCGAAGAGGTCACCGATGACCCCCGCTATCTCAACGCCAACCTGACCGTCCACCCGTTTACCCGCTGGTAACAAGCAAACGCTT
>SKXR01000006.1 GCA_007128275.1 Kiritimatiellia bacterium | reverse complement strand
TTCTTTTTGGACTGCGGCGGCAAAGCGCAGCGTCGACGCCGCTTTGGCTTGGATATGCGCGTTTGGGTTAAACTTTATCCAAAGCGGTGTCGCCGTCCTCCTCCGCTTTGCTCCGGAGTCCTCTGCCACCGCATTCCAAATTCCCTTGAGCTTGCCTGCTCGGTTGCTTCTTTTTGGACTGCGGCGGCAAAGCGCAGCGTCGACGCCGCTTTGGCTTGGCTGCGCGCGGTTGGGTGAATCTTTATCCAAAGCGGTGTCGCCGTCCTCCTCCGCTTCGCTGCGGAGGCCTCTGCCACCGCAGTCCAAATTCCGTTTGAGGATGCCTACCGCTACTTGGACGTTGGTCAAGGAACATCGATCATCCGACATCCAACACCGAGAGCTTACTTGCGCAGACCGAGCTTCTCGAGTTTCGGCGCGATGACCGCGCGCGAATAGCCGGCGTTGGGATTGTTGCGGTAATAGTCCTGGTGATAGTCTTCCGCCTCGTAGAATTCGTCCGCGGCCACGATCTGCGTCACGATCGGCCGCTTGTAGGCGCCGGACGCGTCCAGTCGGTCGCGCGACGCTTCAGCCTGCCGTTGCTGTTCCGCGCTGTGATAGAAGATGATGGACCGATACTGCGTGCCGACATCGGCGCCCTGTCGATTGAGTTGGGTGGGGTCGTGCGCCTGCCAGAACAGCGCCAACAGCTCGTCGTAGGTGACAACGACAGGATCAAATTCGATACGGACGACCTCGGCATGGCCTGTATCGCCTTGGACGACCTGCCGGTAGGTGGGGTTCTGGACGTGTCCGCCTTTGTAGCCGGAGGTGACGGATTTCACGCCGGGCACTTTTTGAAAGACCGCTTCCACGCACCAGAAGCAGCCGCCGCCGAAAGTGGCGACCTGCGTCTTGTCCTCTTGCTGATTCATTGTCTGGTCCTCCGCGTGCAGGGGTGTGAACGGGATGCACGCCCATGCGATTAGCTGTAGCCATTTCTTCATAGGATCTATTCGGTCTACTCCAGCGCGATCGCGTCCGTGCGAGCGCCGTCGGCGGGTTCGATGCCGAGCAGGTGGGCCACCGTGGCGTGCAGTTGCAGGGAATGGGTGGGGCCGAGTTCGATGCCGCCGAGCGGGTTAGGATAGCGCCAGATCAGGGCAATCCCGTTCATTTCGGGATTGTCTTCCACGTCGTAGCCGTGCATGCCCACGGGCGCATCCGCCTCGGCCGGAGACGCCGTAAGACCGCGCACGCGCCGGCTGAACGAATAGCCGGTGTGCAGCTTGACCACCACATCGCCCACGCGCGTGGGGTGCGCGTATCCCCATCGTTCCGGCAAGGTGTCCCGCGTGTAGACGTCCGCGAAATCGTGTTGCGCCAAAGAATCAAGAATGAGGGATTTCCGTTTCGCGCGTTCGGTTTCGTCCTCGATCTTGTTCAGGAATATGTGCGCGAGATTGCCCGTAGTCATCAGCACGATGTCGTCCTCCCGATCCTCCATCCGGGTGATCCCGGTCATCTCGCGCGGATTGACCACGGTATGCACGGTGCTCATCCCGTGGTCTGACGTGATGATCAGATAGAGTTCGTCGTGTTCCGGATCCATACGGCGATTAAAGATGCGCAGGGCCTGCCTCATAAACCACGACAGATGTTCGTCCATCTTCTTCATGGCCGATTCCACTTCCGGGGCGTCCGGCCCGAACTCGTGGCCAATCTTATCGGGCGTCACCATGTACCCCATCAACAATTGGAGCGGTTGTTCGTCCCGGTCCTTGCGCCAGGTGTCGAGCACGATCTGCAGCCGTTCCCGGTCGGTCAGGTCCGAGTCGTAACGGTCGCCGAAATAGGAGGCGGCGTGTTCGTCTTCCTGCCGGTGAGACAGCACCCAGTCGTAGACGGCAACGCGCCGTCCCTGGCGCTGGGCGGTAGTCCAGATGGGTTCCGCCTGCAACAGGCTGGGAAAGCCGGGATAAAAATATTCCCGGTCTCGTTCCGTGTCGTAGAACGAGTTGAGCGGCACGCCGTGTCGATCCACGGTGACTCCCGTGGCTTGCGAGACGTGGTTGGGAAACGTCAGCGACGGGAAAATGGGCGCCAGTGCGCCGGACGCGGCGCCGTCCCGGGCAAGCATGTCGAAGAAGGGCAGCTCTCCGCGCGCCAAATAGTCCGGGCGCACGCCGTCGATGCTGATCCACACGACCACCGTGCGCGATTCGCCCGGTGCGGGAGGGGCGTATCGGGGTTCGCTGCAGGCCGTGAGAACGAGAAAAAGGCCGATCAGGGATGCGCGGCCGAAGCAGTGAAACAGTCGTTTTGATGTATTCATAATCCGCCAAGTGTAAGCCCGTTCCGGGCCGGGTCAAGTCAATGCAGGCGCGAAACGCCGCGCAACACAATGCGCTGTTCGACCAAAAGATGCATTGACACATCTCTTTTTGTAAGTATAATATCTATACCATTATGGAATACGAATACAGCGAGGACAAGAGTGCGGGTAACAAGCAGAAGCACGGCATTGACTTCGTCGAGGCTCAGGAATTGTGGGATGACCCTGATCTGCTGGAAATTCCTGCGCGCTCAATGGAAGACGAGTCTCGGTACATTATTATTGGGCAAATCGGTACAAGCATGTGGTCGGCAATAGTAACCTACAGAAACAACAGAGTACGGATTATCTCCGTGAGGCCTTCACGGGCAGAGGAGAAATACCTTTATGAAAGCTAAAGAACTTGATCGCGTGTTTGATGCGGGCAAAGACATTACGAAGCACTTGGACCTATCAAAGGCACGAAGAGTGAATCAAACCCCGCGAAGGGTAAACGTGGATTTCCCTTCTTGGATGGTTAATTCATTGGACAAAGAGGCCAGCAGGCTGGGGGTCACCAGGCAGTCGATAATCAAGGTGTGGATATCTGAGAGGTTAAAAGAACAGACCGCATAGAATGGGGTCGAACCAGCCAATGCAGCGATTGGGCGCCCTGGCGCAGACCATAACATAGCCACCCTTTTCCTCGCCAACTGTGCCATAGCCGTCGCACAACAAATGGCTAATCCGGGGTTCTGCGCCATAATGTCACTGTCTGCGGCACGGCTATTTCTGCTGTAGAATATATTTACTTGTTCCCGTGCAACAAGATACGTCCATATTCGCTCCCCACTGATTTGAAGATGGCACGCATCCTGCTCCATTATCAGCCGTTCAATAGCATTTTTCATTATTTTATGAGGTAGGCACATGTCGAAAGTACTTGGAATAGATTTGGGAACAACGAATTCCTGCATGGCGGTGATGGAAGGCGGGGAGCCCGTAGTGATTCCGAACGCGGAAGGCGGACGGACGACCCCTTCGATTGTGGCGTTTACGAAGTCGGGCGAACGGTTGGTGGGCCAGGCGGCGAAACGGCAGGCGGTGACCAACCCGAAGAACACCGTGTACTCCATCAAACGCTTCATGGGCCGGAAATATGAAGAGGTGAAGCACGAAATCGGAATGGTGTCGTACGAAGTGGTGAAGGCGGACAACGGCGACGCCCACGTGAAGATCGAAGACAAGGTCTATTCGCCGCCCGAAATTTCCTCGATGATCCTGCAGAAGATGCGCGCGGACGCGGAAGCGTATCTCGGCGAGAAGATCAGCCAGGCCATTGTGACGGTGCCGGCCTATTTCAATGACAGCCAGCGCCAAGCGACCAAGGACGCGGGCAAAATCGCCGGATTGGAAGTCCTGCGCATCATCAACGAGCCCACGGCGGCGTCGTTGGCGTACGGGTTGGACAAGAAAAAGGACGAGAAGATCGCCGTGTACGATCTCGGCGGCGGCACGTTCGACGTGTCGGTGCTTGAAATCGGGGAAGGCGTGTTCGAGGTAAAGGCGACCAACGGCGACACGCACCTCGGCGGTGACGATTTTGACGAGGCGGTCATTCATTGGCTGGTCGATGAGTTCAAGAAAGAGCAGGGGGTGGATCTGTCCAAGGATAAGATGGCGCTCCAACGCTTGAAAGAAGCCGCGGAAAAGGCGAAATGCGAATTGTCCAGCTCCCAGAGCACGGATGTGAATCTGCCGTTTATCACGGCGGACGCGAGCGGCCCGAAACATCTGAACATCACCCTGACCCGCTCGAAGTTGGAACAGTTGGTGGACGATTTGGTCTCGCGCACATTGAAGCCCGTGGAAGGCTGCTTGAAGGATGCCGGATTGGCCTCTTCGGGCGTCGACGAGGTGATCCTGGTCGGTGGTCAGACCCGCATGCCCAAGGTCCAGGAAGTCGTCAAGAAGGCGTTCGGCCGTGAGCCGCACAAGGGCGT
>SKXR01000183.1 GCA_007128275.1 Kiritimatiellia bacterium | reverse complement strand
CCGCTTTAAGAGAGGTCTTCCTCGAAACGGTGGCCGAGTTCGGTGATCATACCCTCTGATACCAATGCCTAATTCTTTTCGACATAGTATCCAACCCACCCCGGCCCCGTCCAGGCTCGGGGCCACCCCTCCGAGGAGGGGATATTGCGAGAACTCATCTCGGCGAAGCATGGGTCTCGGTGAGCCGGTAGCGTGAACGGAGATTGCATTGGCCCCGGAGCACACTCACTCCGGTCCATCACGAAACGCGATCGTAGCCCGGAAATCGGTTTGGGGGTGGCGAATCCGCGTCACTCGCCAGACGGTTTGCGTGGGTTCCCGACCCACGATCAAGAACTCATCCGACAGGCGCCATGCGGTGTGCGCGGCTAGCGCGGAGTCGGCTTCGTCGTGCAACCCCAGCTGCACGGCGGCGTGGTGTGATGAAAGAATCAAGAGACCTTCCTGCATGCTCCGGCCCCGCTCTTCCGCACGCAGGGAAAGGATCATGGTATACCCAACGGTCAACGCCATGAAACCGGCAATGAACAAGGCAAAGAGAACTTCGATGAATGTAAAGCCGTTCGCCTTCAAGAAACGGTTCTCCTTTCTAGCCGGTGTATCCCGTCCAGCCGCCTTTGGTCGTCTGGTTCCTGCAGCGCCGGACCGATTCTACAAGTCCGAACTGGAAATCTCCGCGGCGTGCCCGGTGCCCCCGGGCTCGCCGTCGCTCCCGTAGGAAATAATCTCGAAAGGCTGCCCTTGCCGACCCGGCGACAGGTAAATGTATTCGTTGCCCCACGGATCCAGCGGCAACCGCGTCCGGGCAAGATAACCGCCATCCGGATACCGGTCCGGCATCGGGGGCACGGTGGGCCGCCCCACCAGTGCAGCCAGCCCTTGTGCCTGCGTCGGATATCGACCGTGATCCAGATGATACGACTGCAGGGCCTGCTCGAACTGGCTGATCTGCAGTTGTGCCGTCTTCACCTTGGATTCGGTCTGATGCCGCACCACGTTGACGGTCACGATGCTGGCCAGGCCCATGACGATGACGAGCACAACCAGAATCTCGATGAGTGTAAACCCGCTTTGCTGCTTCATAATCAATCCCACAATTCTTTCTGGGAAGATACCTCATCCGGACGGGGCTCAGCAAGCACGTCGTCGAACTTCGAAGCCAACGCCTCGAGTTTAGCGAGGTAGTACGGCACATTTTCATCGCGCTTTTCGGGATCCCACTCGGACACCGGTTTGGCCGCCTCATGCACCGCCACGGACTTGCGCGCGCCCGTCACGTAATAGGCAACCTGATCCCCCGCCCGGTATTCCCGGGCCGAACGCAGCGCCAACTCGTACGCCGCGTTCCGGCCGCGGCTCTTGCCCTTGATCTTCTCCTGATATGTTGCCGGCGCATCCTGCAGCGTCTCGGTTTTCGCCAATCGTTCAATCGGCCATGTGCCGTCCATAATGGCTTTTGCATAGCGCTCTTTCAGCGCCGGAATCTCATGGGCCCGATCGTTCAGGATCAACCCGATCATCTCACGAAGAAAATCCCGCTGGAACGGCTCCAGCCCGCGCGATTTCAGCGCCGCCCCTTTCAGAGACACCTCGCCGCGTTCGTCGAGCAGCGCATAGTTCTTCATCTTGTAGCTGAACATGGAAGGATACTCGCCGTCGAATTCCACTTCGATTCCTTCCGGAAGGGAGGCCTGTAGTTGCGCGCGGAAGTCCCGCTTCTCCTTTTCCGACTTGAAGTCCGGCGGCACAAAATAGATCCCGTCCGTGTCGATCTCTATGGGCTTCCCGCCGTGTTCGCTGATCCACTCGATCATCTGCCGCAGGATCGCCCGGCCCTCTTCCGCCACGCGCGCGGCGGCGGCGTAATCGTTAAAGCGCGCCTGGCTGAATCCGAGATAGCCGTAAAAGGAGTTGATGAGCACCTTGAACGCCGTTTGCAGCGCGTCCAAATAGCCGCGTTCCGCGTCGGAGGCCTGCTGCATTTTCGCCTTCGCATCCACCCGAAACGAGCGCAGATAGTCGAGCAGTTGAAGAAACACCCCCAAGGCATCCGACTGCGGCGCAATGCCGCGCGAAAGCATGAGGGAAGGATACAATGAGCGCACATCGCAATGGTGCACGTTGTGCGCAACGCCCGTGAAGAAAATGTCCGTGTAGCCCCCTTCAAAATCGCGCCGCTCCCCCGGCAACGGCACCGACTGCTTTCGGCGCAGATACTCGCGCAAGAACAGGGCATCGATCTTCGTGCCATTCCCTCGCACGGCTACCGCCTGATAGGCGAAAGGCAACAGCTGGGCTTGAGCAAAGTATATCGGGGCCAAGAGCCCGCTGAGCGCCCTGGTTTCCAGGATATCGTGACGGGCATAATCCATCACGCGCCCGGGATCCGTGTCGAATGTACGGGCAATCATGGCTCCGTCAATATAGGTCCGGTCGTCTTCGACCAACCCGAAATGAAGGGCAACCTCTTTCAGGCCGAAGCCTTCCAGGGAACGATGCGACACGTCGTAACTCTGCGCCATAAAGAAGGTGTCCACCACGTGTCGCCCAAAGATTTCCGCTTTCGGATAGGGAATGGCGCGTTCACCCGCCGAGAACCGTCCCGACGAAATCCGCATGCGACTCCCGTCGCGTCCGAGTGTCAAGCTGACCCGATGCCGTTTGGCGCGCGCCGCCATATAGGACAGATCAAACTTGAACAGATTATGTCCTTCAACGACATCCGGGTCGCGTTCCTGGACCAACTCCACAAACCGTTTAAGCATGGCCTTTTCGTCCATCTCCGCGCCGGAAAGGACCTCCACCCAGCCGCTTTGATCCGCCAACGCCACGGCAATGATCCGGTCTTCTTCGCGATCGGGATTCGAAAAGTCAAATCCGGGCGCGCTATAGGTCTCGATGTCAACCTGCAGGCGATGGACTTCGGAAAACGTCATCCCCTTGAAGAAAGTCCGTCCCGATTGCATCAAGTATTGCTGTACGGGATCACTGAGAAAGAGATACGGGGCATCGGGAGCGGAGGGGTTCCGCCCGGTCTCCTTTTTCAGGTATTGGATCGCCTTTTGCAGGTCTTTCCAGGTGGCGAAGCCCACCAGATAGTTCAAGGGCGCGCCGCCCTGCAATTCGGTCACCTCCATCGGCACACCGGCATCGGCCAGGATGGATGTGGCGGCCGTCCACAGATACGGTGTAAACGGTTCGCGGTATTGATGGAGTCCGTCGCTTTCGCGCGTGTAGACGAGCATTTCGTCCGTATTGCCTTCGCCATCCACGCGTTCGCACGCCACGATACCCGGGGCGGGATCATGGCCGAACAGCAGTTGTTCCGTGTTGTTCATGGGATCAGCGTACAGGGTTTGATGCCGAATGCAAAGCGACGGTCCGGGCGAGCCCTTACGCCGGGTTTTTCGAAAACCATTCGACGGTACGTTGCAATCCGTCTTCAAACGTCACGGCCGGTTCCCAGCCCAACAGGGTGCGGGCGCGTTCGGAGTCCGCCTGCGAATCACGGACATCGCCTTGGCGCGGGGCTTGATGGGTTGGCTCAATATCCTTGCCCATCAGTCGGCCGATGTGGGTGGCCAGTTGGTTAATGGACGTGCGATGTCCCCACGCGATATTGAACACGCCGCCCGCGGCCTCGTCCGGCGCGTTCAGGCAGCAAAGGTTTCCGGCAACCACATCATCAATATACGTGAAGTCCCGTGTTTGTTCGCCATCCCCATGAATGATGGGCGCTTGATCGCGGCGGAACGCATCAATGAACAAGGGGATGACGGCGGCATAATGCGAGGCCGGATCCTGGCGCGGGCCGAACACATTGAAATAGCGCAGGGAATAGGTGCGCAACCCGTAGAGCTCACAGAAGATTCGGAGATAGTGTTCGCCGGTCAGCTTCGACAACGCATACGGCGACAATGGATTCGGGAACATGCCTTCGTGTTTCGGCAGTTCCGGCGTATCTCCGTAGACCGAGGACGATGAACTGAACACCAACCGTTCTACGCCGGCTTCCTTGGCGGCCAGCAACAGGTTCAACGTCCCCGTGCTGTTGACGTCGTGCGTGCTCTTAGGATCTTCCACCGAACGAATGACCGAAGGCAACGCGCCGACGTGAAATACATAGCGCACCCCCAAGACGGCATTGAACAGCGCGTCATCATCGCGCAAATCACCGACCTGCACATCCACCCGGTCCTTGACATCCTCGAGATTGGCATGCCGCCCCGTGGAAAAGTTGTCGAGGATGCGGACCGCATGACCCTGCTCCAACAGTTTCCGCACCAGATTTGATCCGATAAATCCCGCCCCGCCCGTTACCAAACAATCCGCCACGTTCATTCCTCCCTGATTACGCGAAAAAACATCTATCGTCCCAATCGCAATTCCGATTCCGGAAAGGCCAACAGCGTTACCTGCGCCCATGCGCGCCATTCCGTGTCATTGTCTTCCTGGAGGCGTCCGCGCACACCTATGCCGAGCATGGTACAGTCAAATCGGCGTTGCACCAGATACATGTGCTCCTCCAAATCCCCGTCGTCGATATCATAGCGCCAGTAGCCGGAATAGGACCACTTGGCGTTGGGAAATAGGACAATTTCGCTCTGCACCGTCTGGCGACGATCCCGGTTGTACCGGTATTCCAAGGCCAGAGTGCTCTTATCCCGCGCGATGAAGGCCAACTGGGTGTTAAACAAGCGCACTTCGTTTTCATACCAGTCGTAGGCGCCGTTAAAATCCATGCGCATCCAGTCCGTAAGGCGCAGTCGCGCGTCGAAAAAGAAATCGTCAAAGGTGTTTTCGTCTCGCTCAGGGTCAATATAGAAAATGGTATAGGTGTTTAGATCGATGAAATCATGAATGCGCTCCTCCCCCCGGCGCGTCTGCAGTTTGTTGCGCATGCCGAACCGGATATCGTGCCGCTCGTCCAGAGCATCGATCGCATCGAACTGGTACAAATCTGTCGGACGCGCATTCGGCTCGGGCACCAAGGTGTATTTGGCATAGGGCTCCGCCACATGGCGCAGTCCTTGGCCAAGATAGTTGGGATCGTTGTTCAACTCCTTGAAGGCCTTGAAAGACGTTTCGACGCCGAATTCCACCAGATTCCGCAATTCCGCGGATCCGTCGCGGATGTCGGTCTCGGTTTCTTCATCGAAAAGCACGTTGCCTTCCTCGTCCCGCACAAACGCCCCTTCGTCATCGACCTGCGCCACCAGATTCGTAACCGACCTCACGTCGGGCGTTTGCGAGTACCATGTCCCCCGATAGCCGACGCTGGGGATCACGGACAGGAATCCGAAATGACGCATGGGATATAACACCGTGTGCGACGAATCCACGCGAAACGCGTCATAATCCCGCTGATCGTCCTGCTTCGGGAAAACACGCTCCAGATAGGCGGCGCTGTGTTCGCTCTCGTAGAAGAAAGGCGTGGTGGCGATCTGTTGCCGGCTGACGTCCAACGACGCCTCGGGCAGGCGGTTCACGTTTTCATAAAAATCGTTCAACCGCATGTTGAGCAGGAGCGCTGCGGTGAAGTTGTCGCCGCGATGAGACAGCGTCACCCGATTTTCGGGCTGTACGCCGCGACGGAAATCACTGTCGAAAAAATCTTCCAGGATGAACGGGTCGCTCACGTAATTGAGTTCCGTGATCAGCGTCTTGCGTTCTGCGACACTTTGCGAGTGATTGAAACCAAGCCAGTACCGCTCGCTGTCGACGAGCCCCTCACGCACCAGCCGTTGACTTTCCGAACGGATGGGCATGTCGTCGTTGATGTAATAGCCGTGCACCCGGCCTTGCGCATTGTTTTGGGGCAATCGCCATCGCACGCGTTGGCCGTATCCCATGCCCCGCTTACTGCGGTAATCCAGGTGCGTGCTGGATTTGAGATGGGGGGTTGGATAGAAATTATACGCCGTCAAGAGAAACGCGCCCATGCGACTGCTGTAGCCGGGCATGATGTCGATGTTGCTCCTCTTGGAGAAGTCCTTTTTGAAATAGGGCGTGTAGAAAATAGGCACGCCGTAGAGGGTCGTTACCACGTGACGCGCCCGCAATACGGTTCCGTCCGTGATGGTCGCGCTGCGCGCGCGAATCAGGAACTCCTGCCGATCGTCTCCGCCACAGGTCGTAATCTGGGCGCTGCGCAGGTGAAACTCATTGGGGCTGACTTGCCGGGAGTCGCGGGCGCGGATATAGTACGGGTCGTTGAACGCCACAAATTCTCCGAAATCCCCAACGCGCGTCTCAAAATTATAGGAAAATTCCTGCCCTTCCCATGTCCGGCCGTCCCGATCAAAGAAGACGTTGCCTCGCGCCACCGCATCCTGTGTCTCCGTATGCACTTCCAGGTAATCCGCGCGCAGGGTGTCCCCGTGCTGCCGCACCATCACGTTTCCGATGCCGATAAGGAGTTGCCGGTCGGCATCGTATTCCAAGCGATCGGCATTCACCTCCACACTGCCTTCGGGCGGCGGCGCGGGCCGCGCGGGCTTTTCAGGGATCGCGACTTCCGCCGGATCGTCATCCATGTCTTCAAAGTCAAACCGGCGCATGTACTGCGCCTCGGCCGGGCTCCAGGCGAACAAGAGAGACCATACCAGTAGATGAAGACAAACAATTCGATTCCGATTTCGCATGAACGCAATCCCCGCTCGTGACGCATAATGAAATGCTGCGGAACCTATCACACGGGGTCATGAGCGCCAAGCGCTATTCTTGGCGGCGCACATGCGCGGGGAACAACGATCCGACCCGCAGTAGACAGAGGAAAGCGCGTTACTTGCCCACACGCTTGATCTTTACGATGCGCGGGCTCGGCGCAGGTCGCCGGTATTCCTCCGGGACATCAATGCGTACGGTGGACCCCTTCGTCGCCTCTTCCGCGGCGGGATTCTCGATCAAGCCCGTGGTGGCCTTGTCGTCGGACTGGGTGGTGTCCACCGGCTCCGAAGGCTCGGCCCCTTCCGGAATGGGAATCTTTATCTTCTTACCGCAAGCGGGGCAGTCGATGGCCCAGCCCGCCATGTCGTCCGACGCATCCAGGTTCTGCCCACAATGAGGACAATCGAAATTAATATTCGCCATATGTTCGTCCCTTTCTCGAAACCGCGCCTCTCTTGGCGTCATCACCACGTGCTGACGTATCATTCTGCACGGCAGGTGGCGACAAGTCAACCTTCCCCCTACTTGTTCCCCAACTCCACCACCCGCTCGAAATGATCCCGTTCAACGGGTTGAACGGAGAGTCGCATGCCGCGGCGGAGCACAAGCATGTCCGCCAGGATCTGCTCCTGCTTGAGGCGATCAAGAGACACGAAGGCCGGGAACTTGGCTACGAATGCTACGTCCACCATCATCCATATGGGATTATCCGGCGACGCTTTCGGGTCGTGGTACTCGCTCCGGGGATCCTGCGCACTCACGTCGGGGTGGGCTCGAGTACACACGCGGGCGAGACCCGCCACGCCCGGGGGCTTGGCGTTGGAATGATAGAACAGCACCAGGTCGCCGACCTGCATCTCATCGCGCATGAAGTTTCGCGCCTGATAATTGCGCACGCCGTCCCAGGACGTCCGGCCCTGCGATTCCAAATCGTCGATGGAAAATACGTCCGGTTCGCTCTTCATCAGCCAATATCGCCGGACGGGCGCCACGTCAGGGCTCTCCGAACTGGCCGGTATTCAACAACACCAACGTACAGGCTTCCAGCACTTCGATGTCCGCGGCGCGCAAGGCCTCGGCCAGATCCCGGTTCTCCGCGCCGGGATTAAAGATTACCCGACGCGGCTTGAGCAGCAGCATGTCTTCCGCTAGTTCGGCGGAACGGTCCGGCCCCACATACACCGTGAGCGTGTCCACACTGCCCGGCATCAGCTCGCTTACACTGCGCACGGCGGGGAGCCCCTCAATCTGATCGTAACCGGGATTCACAGGAAACACTTCATGACCGTGTTCCACCAACAACCGCACGGCCTTGTTCGAATATCGATCCGGCTTGGGCGATGCGCCTAGTACAGCCACTTTCATGGTTCAACGACTCCTTCCGAGTGGAGCATGCCGACGCGGTTTCGACGGACGCGAAGGCGGTTTCCCCGGCGTTCCGCCCCCCAGGGAAGCGCGTTGTGCCGCCGAACGAGGCGCATGAAGGTCCGCACCGCGCGACAAGGCGCGCGCTTTGACTTGTGACAAGGCCGCGCGAATGACCGGATTGGTTCCTTGGGCGGCCGATCCGGACAGCGCCGTTTGACGCGCTTCTTCCGCCTGCTCCTTCGCGCGCACCAACTCCTCCAGCTTCCCCTTAAGATCCCCTTCGAAGTGCGCCATCCGTTGCTGCAAACTCGCTTCCCGCTTACGATGTCGTTCGCGCTCGTCTTCCAATTGCTGCTTCAATTCTTCCGTCTTCGAAGCGATCGTTTCCTGCAATCCGGCATCCGCGTTCTGCTCGATTATTTCGCGACGCGCTATTTCCTCTTCCAATTGTTTCTTCAATGCAGCGGTGCGGGCCTCCACCTTTTCGTCCACCGTAGCCTCGGCTTTTCGCATAGCGTCCGTGTTCCCGGATGCGGTTTTCTCCAGCGCACGCACCTTCTCCCGCGCACTTGCCACCTGGCGTTCCGCCTCTTGCAGACGTTCCTCGAGCTCGGCCACCCGTTTCTCGGCGCTGTTCTTCTCTTGAACCAGCGTCACGCGGTCTCCGGTCAAATCCTGCTGCTTTGCCGCCATCGCGGCCTTATCCTGCTCCCGTTGCTGCAAGGCCTCGTCGAGAGCGGCTTGAAGCCGGTCACGCTCTTCAATCAGCGTCTGTCCACCCGCATCGATTTCCTTCTGGAGGCGCTGGATTTCCCCGGTCAATTCCGCGACCTTGGCCTCCGTCTCCTGTCGCAACTCGTCCAAGCGTTGCACCTCGGCTTCGAGGTCCTTCTTTTCCTTCAACACGGCCAACAGTTTCGCGTTCACCTCGTCAAGATTCGCCTGGTGTTCGGCCCGCAGACGATCCACTTCTTCGCCGACCGGCGGTGGCTTGGTCGTTGCCGCAGGCTCTTCGGCCATCAAGCCCCGGAGCCCTACCACGCAAGCGGGCAAGGTCTTGTCAGTGGTCTTGTCCTGTACCGGTTCATCCAGGGGAACATCGCCGTCGATGATCAATTCGCATAAGGCGCGCAGGTGGACCGGCCCGTAATCCACACCGTTTCGGTATCGGACCAGATAGTTCATCTCCAACGCGGCCAATTCCGGCGCGGGCATCCATTCCTGCTGATCGGGTGAAAGCAGGTCGTCCGGCGCCACGCGGCTGTCCTTGACCCAATGCTTGAGATCGGAAAGGCGTACGGGCCCGTACACCGCACCGTCGGACTTCTTAAGATACCAGGATGTCGTCTTCATGGAGAAGAAACTAGCACGGCCAAGAAGGGCTGACAAGCGATGACTGTCTGCCGCCCTCTGTTCATCCGCTTGTCAATCCACCCGGATTTCGGCCGTCGTCACAGTCGTTTCCCCGGTGTCTTCTTCCCACGAGAGCGTGAGTTCCCCGGATTGTTCCGGCGCCATGTGAAAAACCAGATACGGATTGGCCGCAATGGCCCGGTGCAGGCGCACCGTGAGCACCGGAGCATCGTCCAAACGAGCCTGAAACAACTCGATGATCTGTTCGGGAATGGGCTGACCAGCGGCGTCTTTTCGCAGGCCCGTTTCCATCGGATGATTGATCAAGGTCCGGATATCGGACGCTTGACCGGCTTTGAACCGCGGAGGAACCCGCACACGGGTTTGCATGACATCGTCCGCCTGGTAGGTGGCGTCCCGCGACAAACACCCGCTGACGGTCACCCGTACATCCCGCGATCCCGACAACCAGTCGCCGCCGCTGGTACGCGCAAGCGCCACAACGGTCTGTGAGCGATCGAGACGGATACGCGTGGAGACACTCGCCCGGCCCGCCAGCGGCGTGAATCGGATTTCCGCCAATTCGGGCGAGGGATTGCCGAGCGCAAACAGGTACAGCTCCTCAACATGATTGTCGGGCGTCATCGGACTGTCTATTTCCGCCGTGACCAGAACGGAACTCCCGTCCTGCGTCACGGAAGGCAGGTCCAGCCGCACGGCTTCCGGTCGGGGCACAGCGCCGTTCAACAGCGTTTGAATCGCTTCCACGCGTTCCCAAGCGGGACGGCCTTGCTGGGCGGCGACCGTGTGGACGGAATGCAGCAGGCCGACCAGGAAAGTCGCCAGAAGTCGCGAGACGCGGGAAAAATGGATTATCGATTGCATAACAGGCCTTGGCCCTTTCAAACGGCGGTTTGTTCACGTATACGCAAAGGCCCTCGCAACGAGAGCCACGCGCCCAGCAAAATCCCGGCCACCGCCAGGAACGAAGGAAACGCCAGCGTGGAAAGACCGGTCAACCCCTGCCCGATAGTACATCCCAAGGCCAATGCGCCGCCTACACCCATCATAACTCCGCCCGCGAGGAAGCGCAACATGTGGCGGGGCGAATCGAATCCGCGAAGCTGAAATTCCCGCGCGCACAAGGCGGTCGCGCACGCGCCGAGCAGCACCCCCGCCACCACCGTCACGCCGAACCCGGCGCGGATACCCGTCGACAACATCAGGTATTGAATCGCATCACTGATCGGCGCGACAAAAGTAAGGCTCTCCACCGGAACCGGCTCGAAATCGTCCGCGCCCCAATGCCCCGTGACCCACCATCCCGCAGGCACCAGTAACCCGATTAACGCCGCGCCGGCGGCTTCCCAGGGGTGTCGGTACAATTTCATGTTCACCAGCGCCACCCGCAGCAGCACCGCGACCAGAATGGCTACCGGCAGGAGGCGGGCCACGTGGTGGACGGGATCGCCCCCATAGAACAGTTCCGGCACACTCACGGTCGCCCACGAAACCAACGTCCATTCCGTCATCGTCAAGCGCCACGGCGCCAACGGGCCGGTCAGCGTGATTGCGGCGGCCACCCCAAGCGCGAGCAGGACCACGAGCGAACGCAAGTTTCCAGACGCCAACAATACCAAGGCGCGCGACCCGCAACCGCGGGCCAGCATCATCCCGTACCCGAACAACAATCCGCCCAACGGCATGAGCAACCAGGAAAAAGATGATTGCCGATAGATGGAAGGGCGCACGTCCAGCCCCCCAAAGGCGACCGACAGTTGCGTTCCCAAAAGGGCGAAGGATAGCGCGATAACGAGGGCCGCGGCGCGGCGCGGGTTATCTTCCCTCCACCATTCCCGTAACCCGCCGGCCGTGCAGTAGTGCGTGCGCTGTCCCACCACGCCGAAGAGAAGACCAAGGATGAAACCGGACCAGACGACTAGTTGCGTGTGAGTCATGGTCGTGTTCAGAAGGCGAAACGGGTGCCCCAGACATCTTGGGTAATCGCGGCATACCATGCCCTGGCATACTCCGCTTCCTTACGCCGAAAAGAGCGATCGGCTTCCATGGGACTGACCCCGCCGGAACCCGGCACTTCACGGATCAACCCGTCATGTACTTCGTACACGCCGGCAATGCTGATACCCCATTCCGGCGCGATCAGACTGTAGCACGTGTTCACCCAACTCGGCTCGGGGGGCGTATCCCCGCCCAGATCGGCGATAATGGCGCGCGCGGTGACTTTCGCCTGCGTGCTCGCCACAAATCCGGATTTCGGCATCGGCGCCGCCTGTGTGGCATCGCCGATCACGTAGATCCCCTCGACCAGCTGCGACTCAAAAGAGCGCGCATGAATGGGGGCCCATCCGGAAGCGTCTATGACGCCCGCGCGATCCGCAATGAACCCCGCTTTCTGCGGCGGCACCACGTTGAGCACCGCCGCTTTGTGCACCGTACCGAATTCCGTTTCCACTTCGAGCGTGTCGGCATCGACCCGCATGACGCCCCCGTCGTTGGAGCGACCGACCCATTCGATCATATCACCGTAATGCTCCCTCCACCCTTCCATGAACAGCCCTTGTTTGGAAAAGCCGTCTTTCGCGTCCAGAATCAGGATTTTGGAATGCGGTTTATGGTTCTTGAAATAGTTGGCCACCATACTGACGCGCTCGTACGGGCCCGGCGGACAACGAAACGGGTTGTCGGGAGCCACCAGGATGAAGGTCCCGCCGTCTTCCATGGCCTCCAGTTGACGACGCAAAAGACGCGACTGCTCCCCCGGTTTCCACGCATGCGGCGCCTTTTCCGCCGCGGCTTCATCGTAGCCTTCCAAGGCGCCCCACCGCAGATCAATACCCGGCGAAAGAAGCAGGCGATCCCACGACACGTCCTCACCGCCCGCGAGTTTCAGGCGGCGGCGATCCACATCCACGTCTTCCGCCAGTTCGTGCACGACGCGCACACCGTACTTTTCCCGCAATTCCGTGAAGTCATGCCACAGCGTCTCGAACGTGCGGATTCCACCCAAGTACAAGTTGGTGAACGGACAGGTGATATACCGGGGCTGCGGCTCAACAAGCGTCACGTCCAACGACGGCGATAAGCGTTTCAGGTATTTGGCCGCCGTGGCGCCGCCGAATCCGCCGCCCACGATCACCACGCGCCCAGCCGAAGCCCCGCCGGCAAAAACAGGCAAACCGCTTGCAGAGAGCATTGTGCCAAGCCCCGCGGCGCCCATGAGCTTCAGTGATTGGCGTCGATTCATGGCATCTTTGATCATAGCGCGCTCCCTGGATTGGCTTTACGGCTCAGCGCTGAGAAATAGTCCGCCAACGCCTCCAACTCTTCATCGGTATACCCTTTGGCCAGACGCGGCATCACGGTGGCGTCGGGCATTTGGTCCTGCTTGAAAGCGAGTAGTTGGGCGCGCATCACCGCGGCCGGCTGCGCGGCCAACAAGGGAATGGCCGTCTGAAGACGTCCGTCGGTTCCGTGACACGCGGCGCAGGACATCGCGATCATCTGAATCCGCTGCTCAAAAGGCGTGGCGCCTTCCGGTGCGGCTTCGCCGATCACCGCCTCGTACTCGTTCTCCGGCTCGGCCAAAGTCATACCGGCAATCATGACGCCGGCCGAAAGGCACAGGCCGGCCACCAATAGTCCGACAGGAATAATATATCGTTTGCGCGATTGTTGCATACTAGCCCCCCACTTGATCATTTGCGCGAGTCGCATGATGTCGAACCTCCTATCACAGGTCAACCCCGAAGAAGGGCCACGCAGACACATGTCAAGGCCGATTCCTGTTATGCGCGCAATTCGTTGCCTATCAATGACGAATATGGATTACACAACCATGCGAATCTTCGCTGAGGGCACGCACACGGCTTACCGGAAACGAATAGTAAGCGGTTGTCCGGGATTCTCCATTAAGAGTCCCGGGACGCCTTGGTCCTGGAGCATGTACATGGCTTCCGGATCATTCTTCATCATGTGGGACAACGCGTCCGGGTGCGACATCAGCTCATCGAAATTGACATCCACCAAGGCCACCCGATTCGGGCGCGCGGCGGACCGATACCGCGCATCGGTATCCACAATCTCGCCGTTCACATCCACATACAAGCTCATTCGCATGCCGCGAAACATCTCACCAAACATGGCGCTCATGGCATCGTCCATGCCCTGCATCATGTCGCCGAGATCCAAGTCTCCCAAATCAACGTCGTCGTCCGGTTCGAAGCCTTCAAGGTCGATTTGTCCCATTGGGTGAATCTCCCCGGAAGCCTCCGGAGCCGTCTCCGCACGATGCGGAATCAACCGCAACTCCGCCGGGTCTCCGGGCGTAAAGGAAAAACGGTAAGCCGACTCCGCGGCGGAGGGGTCGTCGTCCGGTGCCATGGCGGACGCCACGTGAACCGTGTTGACATCCTCAAAATCGAACCGGGCCATATAGCCCTTCCATCCCTGATCATTGGCCGCCTCGCGGACCTCCGTCAGGCGCACGCCCTGCCCGAAAGCCTCCGCCCTGGCCAGTACCATCCCTTGGAGGGAGCGAGACAACCCGGCCAAACCGGGCACATCGGCCTCGGCCAGATCCGCCACCATCGCATCGGCCATGGTCTCCATTCCGACCATCATGGACAAGGCGTCCTGCGAAAGGAATTCACGGACCACAATGGTTCCGCTCCCGTCCTTGTTCACCTGCAACACGGTGGCACTCTCAATGCAACCGGACAAAACGAGCAGCGTACACACGCTGGCCAAGCTTCGGAATACGCGACGATTCATGCTGCACCTCTTTGACATGCGATGTTAGTCTTCCCCCGACCAATGCCCACCGGACACGGGTTAACCAAACTTCAGTTGCAACCCTTCCAGCCGGCTCTTCAACTCGTTGATCACGCGCTCGTCATCGGCTTCATCCGACGACTCGAACGTGGCCGAAAAACGCAGAAACGCCCCGGCATCGTCCCACGGGACGGTGGAAACGGAGGCTTCACGGATCAGGTGTTGCGACGCTTCCTCCGCGTTGGCGAACGACTGGTCGCCCGCCCCTGTCGGCGCCGCAACGTACAGGAAGAAAGTACCGCCCGGCATCTCGGCGTCGAAACCCACTTCTTGCAGAGCGCGCACCATCCTCTCGAGTCGGCGCTGATAATGCGCGCGAATCGACTCGGAAATCGCCACGTCCGCAATCCCGGCGCAGGCCGCGACCTGAATGGCCTTGAACTGCCCGGAGTCGACGTTGTCCTTCACCTCCGCATAGGCTTTCACCGCCTGCGCCGAGCCCGCCACAAAACCGAGCCGCCAACCGGTCATGTTATAACTCTTGCTCATCGAATGAATTTCCAGCGCGACCTCTTTCCCGCCGGGCCGATTGAATATCGAGAGCCGGTCGCGCCCGTATATTAATGTGGCGTACGCCGCGTCCTGCACGACGAGGATATTGTGCTTCTTGGCAAACGCGATCAATGCATCGAAGAACGCCTCCGTCGGGGCGGTCCCCGTCGGATTGTTCGGATAATTGACATAGAAGAGTTTCGCACGCGCCGCGACATCATCGGGAATCGCGGCAAGATCCGGGAAAAACCCGTGTTCCTTTTT
>SKXR01000185.1 GCA_007128275.1 Kiritimatiellia bacterium | reverse complement strand
TGGTGAGCGGCACAAACGTGTATCAGCGAAACTTGTTTGACAAGATGGGTTCGCCGGGAGCAACCAACCGCATTGCCGTATCGCTCGCGAGTCGCGCCGCCGGACCGTGGAGCGGGGTCTCGAACGACGCCGTCTTCGAGAGTGTGTTGACAAACGTAACCGCCGTTTTCATTCGGCTGGCGCGTGGAACCACGGCGGAGCACGAATATCGTGTAGACCATATTTTTCTCGATGGTTTACCGGTGGGTGGCGGCGTGTCGGTTTCGCCCACAGAGACCATCACGATCTGGGACGGTACACGCACGGCGTGGTCCTATCGCTTGGAAGCGACGGAAAATCTGACCGCTACGTCCGGTTGGACGAACGTCGTTACCGTCATCGCCACCAACGATGTGATCAGTGTCCCGGACCCGTCATCCACCAATCTCCCGTTCCGGGTCTACCGCCTGCGGATGGAATAGGACAGACATGCGGTGGTCATTGCGGTAGAGCATGAAAGACCCCCTGCAGGTTTCATGGATTGACCCGGCACGACCTTCTATGCCAAGTTCCGCACCTGCTTCCCTTGCCAACGCGCTGCACAAATGAGGTATGCTTATGAAATTGGATTCAACACCGGGGGACGGGTTCCTGACGCTGGAGCTGAACGGGCGCTTGGACACGCTGTCGGCGCCCGGTGTGGAGGCGGCTTTTGACGCCCATATCGAAGCCGGATCAACGCGGTTGATCTTGAATATGAATAATGTCCATTTCATCAACAGCGCCGGATTGCGGGTGCTGATGACGACGGCGAAGAAGATTGCGCGGGAAAATGGGAAACTCGTATTTTGCAAGCTTCCCCCGGAAGTACAATCCGTTTTCGAGATCGGCGGCCTGCTGAGTATTTTCCTGATCGCGAATGACGAACCCGCCGCCCGGGATATGGTGAAGGCGTAATGCAGAGCGTACAACGAACGTCGGTTGCCGCTAAAGGCGTGATTACGGGCGCGGTGGGCGTGGTGCTGGCGTTCATCATTGCGGTGACCGCCAATTCGATTGCGCTTTGGGCCGACTGGGTCGCCACGTTATTGGATTGCATGGTGATTGCCGTTGCCTGGTGGGGTCTAAACAAGGCGGCGGCCGGCAAGACCGATACGTTTCATTTTGGATTCGGCCGTTTCGAGAGTCTGGCCAGTATGGGCATGGCCCTCCTGATGGTCATTTCCTTCCTGTGTATTTTTGCGACGGCCATCGTCCGAATCATCAATCCGGTTCCGATCGAAGGGGTTGGCGTACTGATCGGATTTGTTCTCCATCTGATCTTCGGCGTGATCAACCTGCGCCTGACACTGCAAAGCTATGTGTTGGAGCGACGCGAAAAATCGGCGTTGATCACCGCGCAGCGCCGGATGTTCGTCATCAAGACCACGGCGAACGCCGTGATGTTCGTGTCGCTCGGTTTATCCTATTTCCTGATCGAATACGCATGGGTCAGCTACGTCGACCCGATTGCCGCCATCATCATCGGCGGGACCATCCTGGCCGGTGCGTCGAAAATGTTCAGATTCTCCGTTACCGACTTGTTGGACTGCGCGATTGAGGAACAGGCCCAGCAATTGATCATTCGCGCGTTGACCAGCCATTACGAGCAGTATGAGCAAATCCACGACATTCGCACCCGACAAGCCGGTGGCCGTGTCTATGTGGAAATATTTCTCGAATTCGCCCCCGAAAGTCGCTACGCCGAGGTCATGGAAACGGTGCGATCCCTGCAACACGAAATCCGCACGGCCTTGCAGTGCCACGAGGTCATGATTATCCCCGTATAGCGTCCTCTTAATCCACGTCCGGCGCGAACCGTTTGCGCATGGCGCGCGAGACGGTGTCGAACAGGCTGAACATGACCGGGACGAGGACGAGGGTGAGGAACGTGGCCATGGCGAGGCCGAAGATGACCGCGACGGCCATCGGCGCCCACCAGGCGCTGGATTCCGCCCCGGCGATGATGCGCCAAGGCCATTCGTGAATTTCCAGGCTGTACCCGATCGCCATCGGCGTCAGGCCGAGAATCGTGGTGATGGCGGTCAAGAGCACGGGTCTCAAGCGCATCTTGCCGGCGAGGATCACCGCGTCTTCCGTGCTTAACCCTTCCGCCTGCCGTTGCCGAATGCAATCGATCAGCACGATGGAGTTGTTGACGACGATGCCCGCGAGACTGACGACGCCCATGCCGGTCATGATGACGCCGAAACGCGTGCCGGTAATCAACAGGCCCCATGTGACGCCGATCAGCGAGAGCAGTACGGAGAACCCGATGATCAGCGGCATGAAGACGGAATTAAATTGGACGACCAGAATGATCATGATCAGCCCGATGGCGATTAGAAACGCCTGGGCGAGAAACAGGCCCGATTTGCGCATTTCTTCCGTGTCGCCCGCGTAGGAAATCGAATACCCGCTTGGCAGCGAGATCTGATCGACGATCGGCATGACGTCCTGAATGATTTCGTCGACCCCCCGGTTGTGGTTGTTTCCCGTGATGCTGATCATGCGTTTCTGGTCCTTGCGCGTGATCGCGCCGCGCCCGCCCTCGTAGTGTACGGTCCCGAGCGAACTCAACGGCACGGACGCACCGCCCTGAGTCGGGATGTAGATCCGGTCGAGCAATTCGACAGTGTCCCGCTGTTCCAGCGGCAGGCGCAGGGTGATGTCGAACTCGTCTTCGGCGGGTCGGAACTTGCTGGCTTCCGCGCCGTACACGGCCGTCCGCAGGAAGTTGCCGACGGAACGCGTGTCCAGTCCGAGCATGGCGGCACGGTGCCGGTCCACATGGAATTGCAGTTCGGGCAGGGCTTCTTCAAAATCGCTTTGGAGGTCCACGAGGCCGGGAACCGTTTCGATGGAGCGGAGTATGCGATTCGCGAGCTCGGCCAACTCGTCGAAATCGTCGCCGTAGACCTCGATCGTCACGGGCGCACCGGTGGGCGGACCTTCTTCCTGCTTCTCGATGGTGATTTCGCCACCGGGAATCACGGGCAGGCTTTTGCGGATGTCGTCGATGAGATCCATGGAAGAGCGGGACCGCTCGTTGTAGGGTTTGAATTCGATATGGATTTGCCCGACATGCGTGGCGCCGGGGCCGAAGCTCATACCCATATCCCCGGCCTGTCCCACGGTGGCCAGATAAAAAGTGATGTCTTCGTATTCCGGCAGGAGGGCTTCAATACGTTGCATGGCCTCGTCGGTGCGTTCGATGGCGGTGCCCTGGGGAAATTGCACCTGGATGATGGCGTTGCGCGGATCGACATCGGGAAAGAGTTCCACGCCCCGCCCGAAATGCGCGTAGAACTCGAAGCTGGCAAAGAGGAACAGGAAACCCATGAAGAGGACGGCGATGCGATGATGAATGGCGGCGCGCAGCGTACTCTCGTATATGCGCGTCAGCCAGATGTTCCGCACCCCGTACTGGTCCAGCCCTTCCTTGCGGGTACCGTCGGAAATGAACATGGAGCAGACGGCCGGATTAATGACCAGCGCGACGAAGAGGGAGGCGCCCAGCGTGGTAATCAGCGTGATGGGCAGGAACGACATGAACTGGCCCATGATATCCGGCCAGAAGAGCAGGGGCGCAAAGGCCATGCAGGTCGTGACCGTGGACGTGATGACCGGCCACGCCACTTCGCCCGCGCCTTGGCGGGCCGCCTCCTTGCGGGACAAGCCCGTGGTGCGCAATCGGAAGATGTTCTCCACAATGACGATGGCGTTGTCGACCAACATGCCCAGCGCCAATACGAGACTGAACAGGACGATCATATTCAGGGTGGTGCCCCGCACGTTCATGATGCTGAACGCAATCAGCATGGAGAGCGGAATGGCCACGGCCACAAAGAGGCTGTTGCGCAACCCCATGAACAGGAAGATCACGCAGACGACCAGAATGAAGCCGGAAACAATGTTGTTCTCCAGCTCGTTGATCATCATGTCGATGTACTCGGATTGGTCCATGACATACGTCACGGAGATGTCCGGGGGGATGTCAAAGTGGTCGATGATTTCTTTGACTTCGTTGATGAGCGTGACGGAATTTTCCCGGTCCCGTTTCCGGACTTCGAGGGATACGGCGGGTTCGCCGTTGAGCCGGGAAATGGAGTCCAGATCCTTGTACGTGTCGTGCACGTCCGCGATGTCGCGCAGGAAAATGGGTTTGCCTTCGCGTTCAACGAGCAGGATGTCGCGCAGTTCCGCGGCAATCTTGTATTCGCCGGGGACGCGCACCTGGAAACGGTTCCCTTCGATTTCAAGGTTCCCGGCGGAAACCGTGGCGTTTTCCG
>SKXR01000175.1 GCA_007128275.1 Kiritimatiellia bacterium | reverse complement strand
GACTTCGGGGGGGAACCCAAGCGGAACGCGAGTCATCGCCATGCGCAATGCCGGCAGCGAAACGGCTTGGTTGCAAATGCCCCCGCGAGAGAATCCGGGCACCTTGTTCATCTGGGCCCGCCTCAGCTCGGCCGGAACCCGCACGCTCCGCTTGGAAGGGCGTCAAGACGAACTCGATGAGTGGACCAATTTGGGCGAGCGCGACGTGACATCGGCCGATTGGAACCTGTTGTCGTGGTCGATTAACGAGCCGGGTGAATGGACGCTGCGTTTGAGCCGAATTACGGGCGGTGGCACACCCACCGTATGGATGGACGACCTGGTTCTGACTGAACGTGCGCCGTGGACCAATGTAGATGAATTGGAGATTAGTTTTGATAATGCTGAGGATCAAAGCGGTATCGCGGAATATCGTGTAATTACGGATGAAGGCCCCCAGTGGATGGGCGGCACGAACATCACGGCGGGGGCCCAGTTGGCCACCAACGTCGCGGAAGTGGCCCTGCCGGAAGGCATCGTTACCGGTTACGTTTTCGCCGTGGATGCGGATATGGACCGGCCGAACGACCAGTTGCGCAATTGGGGCGTGCCGTATGTCGCGCGCATCGACCGGACGCCGCCGGAAGCGGTGGACTCCGTGCAGGCGACGCAGGCCGACATTAATCTCTTCTATCACTTCGCCGATATCGACGAGACGACCGAGATCGGCGTGCGCTGGGCTTGGGATCAAGCCATCAATTCCGAGGCCGTCGCGGCCGGTCCGCGCGAATCGGACGGCATGGAGCTGTCGCCGTGGGATACCTACATTGTTCGGTATGTGGAGTCGGATGCGGGCGGAAACCCGTTGCCGGGCGCCCCGACCTCCATGATCTCCCGGGCCACAGCCGGATTCACCAACATACTGAATCATTGGGATCAAACCAATGCCGTGCTGACCGATCTGAACTTCGACAGCTTCTATCGTATCGAGATTGCCGGGGTGGACGAGGCGGGCAATACGGGCGCCTTTGTCCACGCCGTCGGCAATACGGACCGGTTCGTGGTGACGCAGGGCGTGGCTCGTACGCAGACCCGGTCGGACATCTTCTGGACGGTGGCTACAGATGAGCAGGGCCAGGTGCATCGGGAGTACGACCTTATCCGGACGGACGCGACCACCTACTCGGACGCCTTGCAACAGCAATCGCGCTGGGAGAAGGTCGGTACGACCAATGATTACTGGCATATGGATACGGATCCCATTCACGGGAACGATATGCGCTTCTTCCGCGCAACGCCGAAAGGGCGTTGGCAGGGCGCCCGGCCTGTGGCCAGTGAAGAGATCTACGTGGCCCGGTCCGTGCCGTTGCAACCCGGCCAGAATTGGGTGTCGTTCCCGGGCATTCCGGACACCAACACGGTGGCGCGGGTGTTCGGGTACGATCTGCCGCAGGGGAGTGCCCCGGCCTCGGCGACGCGCGTATCCTGGTATGCCCGGGTCTTTGACGAGATTCCCACGCAGACGGTCTATCTTGCCACGGGCGGCGCGTGGGAGTTTTCGGTCGGCGGCGAAGGAAATGCGGATGACGTGCTGGTACCTCTGGATCAGGGCGTTGTTGTTGAAATCCCGGGGGAAAGTCCCACCAGCTTCCTCTTCATTGGGCGAGTGCCGACGAACGGCGTCTCGCAGGAAATCGAGGCGCAAGCCTTTAACCTGGTGAGTTTCCGCCTGCCGCGGCGCATGCATCCGAGCGAGATGAACCTATTGGAATCCGGATTTGCTCCCAGCTTCGGATTCGGCGGCGATATGATATGGAAATTTGACCGGAACACGCAGCAGCTTCCGCATTTTATTGTGTATAATTCGCTTTCACAGTCATGGATCACCTCGACGGGTGGCTCGGTTCCGCAAGGGTATTTTGGTCCGGACGACGCGATCATTATCTTCACCATGGGATCCACCGTCAATTGGACATGGACGCTCGACCCGATTGAGAAGGGGCTCTACTCGCTGCCATCCCGTTTTCTGGATCCCTGACGGTCAAGCCAAAGCGGCGTCGACGCTTCGCTCTGCCGCCGCAGTCCAAAAAGGAAGGACAGAGCAGGCCGCCTCAAGGGAATTTGGACTGCGGTGGCAGAGTCCTCTGTAGCGAAGCGGAAGAGGACGGCGACACCGCTTTGGATGAAGGCAAACCACACCGCGCGCGTCCAATCCAAAGAGGCATGCCCTCCACCGCCTCACGGGCGCGGCTACGTTGCCTATTTCTTCGTAGCCGCGCCCGTGAGGGCGTGGAAAGGTTTTTCAACGGGCTCATAGGGGGGGGCATGGTCAGCGATGGGCCGTCCCGTCACGTGCGGTAAGCGTTTGACAGAATGCTTCTCGGACACTATTTTAGAGATGGGTTCTAAACGCTTTGGCTAGACCCAAGTGCCTACGCATTTTGGGGAGTCGCAGGGGAGTAGGCTTGCTCAATGGGCTGCGATCAGGGTGATGATGCGTGCATACATGATCAATGCTGGAGGTGATGGATGACGGCGGATGCGCTGCGGCTTAATTCTGGATCAACAAGCCGCCTTTGGTCGGGCGGGGCGTTCTTGGTCTGCGCTGGACTGTCTCTCGCTCCGCTCGCGCGCGGCGACGGAATGGTTACCCCCCTTCATGTCACTGCCGGCGAAGCCATTCAGAACGAGTTTGCCGATACGATCAAAGGAGACCATACCATACCGCGTGACGAACGACCGCTTGTGCATATTATGTATGTGGGGGACGGCATCTTACCGCCCCTCGCGGATGGCTCCCCTCAGAATCAAGTGGCGGAAGGCGGCGAAACGTATATTGGCGCCTTGATTGCGCCCTCCCTGTTGAATTCCGGCCTTTTTGCCGCGGCCTTGGACGATCCCCGTCCCCCCGAGGCGAGCGCGCTCTTTGTGCGCGTCTACAACGATGCCACGTACAGCAACTCCCTTTTCTATACGGATTCACAGATAATGTCGGTCAGCGGGAACACGGATTTATACGCGCATTTTGGCCCCATGACGAACATTATAGATATTTTTCGTGACACCGATGGCGATGGTTTGCCGGATTGGTGGGAACACCTGAAATCGCAAATTGGCGACCCGACCTTCTTTGATCCCGACGAGGATGCTGACGGAGACGGCATGACGGTGGAGCAGGAATACATCGCGGGTACGGACCCGCTTGATCCCGAGTCGCGCTTCATCTTCACTCGCATTGCGCCGTTGTATTCCGAAACCAATTATGTGGAGCATGTCTGGACCGATCCGGAGACCGAGATCACCTACACCCAACAAATTTATGCCGTCGAAGGCGAAATCATTTCCTGGCCGAGCGCGGCCGGGCGCCTGTATGAAATCGAGTATACGACAAACATGATAGGGGGCGAGTACCAGACCTTGCCGGGGGCGGAGGCCCTTGCGGCTACGGCGCCAACCAACACGTTCATCAACTTGAATGTGTTTGAAGACAATCTGCGGCTGTACTATCGTGCACGTGTTTGGAAGGCGGAATAGGGGAGGGATCGGAAGCAATCACGTGAAGACCCGGTTCAAATGAACCGGGCAAAAGAGTGAGGTGGTCGGGCTGAAGGCGAATACAAAATGAGGAATTGTTACATAAAGGACGATAATCGAAGGGGCTCTACAAACGGATCAGCAATTGATCTAGACACCGCTCGTCGCAGGGGCGATGGCGGGCAGGCAAGGATTGGAAAATTTTTCCATTCTTCTTCCAAGGGCTGGAAAATGGTTCTGGCGGCCTTTTTCATGCTCATTGCTATCCCGGTTTTGGCACAGCAAAACGTGTTTCATCGCAGCGATGCGGGGACGGATAACTGGTGGGATGGCGCGAATCCCTGGTACTACGAAACGTGGGACAACAATCAGGATCGTCCCGACCGAGATTGGCGTACAGCCAATGATGTCTTCATCGGCCACAATAACAACACGTCGATGATCCTGAACGGGAACGATTGGTACTATATCCGAACTCTGACCTTTCAGGCCGGAGCAACCTCAGCCAGAACGCTGGGGTATGATAATGCCGGCATTGATATGCGCGGATCAGGCACGCGCAAGATCGAAAACCTGAGTACGGGTCATCACATCATTAACGTGCCGGTGTCGTTTGTGGACGGCGCCACCGAACTCAATCCGACCAGTGGCAACCTGACTTTCCACGGCACGATTTTTTTGAAAAGTAACTGGCTGGAAGTCTGGGGCAATAACGGCCATACCCTAAACCTTTCCGGCGTGTTGGATCGGGACGGTGGCGATGGGGGGCTGGCGGTCAAAGAGCAAAGTCGCGTGGTGCTGACAAACAACAACACGATGACCGG
>SKXR01000224.1 GCA_007128275.1 Kiritimatiellia bacterium | reverse complement strand
CGTCTTCGGAGATCTTGCTGCTCTTCTGCAGGTCCTTGATCGCGTCGTTGGCTTCGCGACGCACGTTGCGGATGGCGACGCGCTGATCTTCCGACATGCGTTTGGCGACTTTCATCAGGTCTTTGCGCCGTTCTTCGCTGAGTTCCGGAATGGGCACGCGGATGACGCGTCCGTCGTTCATCGGGGTGACGCCCAGGTTGGCGGCGAGGATGGCCTTCTCGATCGCGGGCAGGGACGAGGGGTCGTACGGGTTGATGACGATCAGACGCGGTTCGGGCGTGGCGATGCCGGCCAATTCTTTGAGACGGGTCTGTGTGCCGTAGTAGTCGACGTTGATGGTGTCGACCAAGCTCGGGGACGCTTTGCCGGTGCGGAGTCCATTGAATTCCTGATGGAGGAACTCCACGGATTTGCTCATCTTGTCTTCGGACTCCAATAGAATGTCATCAACGCTGGCCATGATCTCCGTCCTTCCTGTCGCTATTATTGTACAATGGTTCCCACGGGTTCTCCCTTCAAGACCCGTATGATTTCATCCTGCTTGAAGAAGTTAAAGACGATTATGGGGATTTTGTTTTCCATGCACAGCGAAAAGGCGGCGGCGTCCATGACCTTGAGCTGCTGTTGCAGGGCGTCGGCGTAGGAGATGCGGTCGTATCGCGTCGCGTTCGGGTCTTTGACGGGGTCGGCGGAGTAGATGCCGTCGACTTTGGTGCCTTTAATGACGGCGTCGGCCCGGATCTCGCTCGCGCGCAGGGCGGCGGCGCTGTCGGTGGTGAAATAGGGGTTGCCGGTGCCGGCGCCGAAAATGACGACGCGTCCCTTTTCCAAGTGGCGCATGGCGCGGCGTCGGATGAAGGGCTCGGCGACGGACGGCATGGAGATGGCGGTCATGACGCGCGTATGCACGCCGTTCATCTCGAGCGAGGATTGGAGGGCGAGGCTGTTGATGACGGTGGCGAGCATGCCCATGTTGTCGCCCGTGGTGCGGTCCACGCCGCTGTTTTCGCCGGTCAATCCGCGGAAGATATTGCCGCCGCCGACCACAATGGCGATCTCGATTCCCATTTCCCGGACTTTCTTCACTTGTTCGGCAATGGACCCGAGCAAGGCGGGATCAAGGCTCGCGCCGGTTTCGCGGTTTTGCAGCGCCTCGCCACTGAGTTTGAGGAGGACGCGTTTGTACAAGATGGGTTTCGTCATAAAGTTCTCGAAATGGGATGTGCGTTGTTTTGTGAAGGGTAGGGGAACACGCGCTTTCTGTAAAGAGGGTCTTGGGGGTATCGGGTTTTACCTTATGCCCAATTAGACACTTCGTCCTATACCCCTGCCGTAGGCCTGTGTGTAGGATTTCCATGACCGGGATACTGTCAAATCATTGTTCTACGTTACGGGAGTTATGATGAACAAAGTGCGCATTGCGACCGTGTGGCTGGATGGGTGTTCGGGGTGTCATATGTCCTTTTTGGACATCGACGAGCGTCTGTTGGCCGTGGCTGATCGAATTGATCTGGTGTACAGCCCCCTGGTGGACCATAAAGTGTTTCCCGAGAATGTGGACGTAACGTTCCTGGAAGGCGCCATCACCAACGAAGACGATCTCCACAAAGTGCGCCTGGTCCGTGAACGTTCCAAGCTTTTGGTCAGTCTCGGCGATTGCGCCGTGACGGCGAATGTCCCTTCCATGCGCAACTTCTTTTCCGTGGACGACCTGTATGCGCGGGCCTATCTGGAAAACGTGGACGAGCAACCGCAGGTGCCGACCGAAGATATCCCGCCTTTGCTGGATCGGACGCGTCCGGTGCATGAAGTGGTGCCCGTCGACTTGTTCGTGCCCGGCTGTCCGCCGCATCCCGACCACATTTTCTTTGTCATCAGCGAACTCCTCGAAGGGCGCGTTCCCGAATTGGGGAAGGTCGTTCGCTTCGGTTGAGCAGAAAAGGATACCCTCATGAGTAAAACCATTGTCATCGATCCCGTAACCCGCATCGAAGGGCATTCCAAGATCACGCTCTACCTCAACGACGCCGGCGAGGTTGATGATGCCCGCTTCCACGTTACGCAATTCCGTGGCTTCGAGAAGTTCACGGAAGGCCGTCCGTTTTATGAAATGCCCGCCATCACGGCGCGTATCTGCGGAATCTGCCCGATCAGCCATTTGCTGGCCTCCGCGAAGGCGTGCGACGAATTGTTGGCGGTGCGCGTTCCGCCCGCCGCCGAGCGCTTGCGCCGCGTGTTGCACATGGGGCAAACCATTCAATCACACGCGCTGAGTTTCTTTCATCTGAGCGCGCCGGATATCCTGTTGGGCATGGACGCCGATCCGGCGCAACGACACATTTTGGGATTGGCCAAGGCCCATCCGGACATCGCGCGGGACGGCGTGTGGCTGCGCATGTTGGGCCAGCAGATTATCGAATGGCTATCCGGCAAGCGGGTTCATCCGGCGTGGGTTGTGCCCGGCGGGGTGGGGAGCCCGTTGACCGCCGAGGTGCGCGATCGCATTCTCGAAATGATCCCGCGCGGGCTGGACATTGCCCAACGCGCGCTGGACCTGTTCACGGGAGTGCTGGACACGTTTCAGAAGGAAATCGACACGTTCGCGAATTTCCCTTCGCTCTTTCTCAGTTTGGTGACGAAGAACGGTGAACTGGAATTGTATGACGGCGTGTTCCGCGTGGTGGACGCCGATCGCAAGATCGTAGCCGATCAGGTTGATACGAACGCCTATGCGGAATACATCGGGGAAGCCGTGGAACCGTGGTCCTACCTGAAGATGCCGTATTACCGGCCCAACGGGTATCCGCACGGACTGTATCGCGTCGGACCCTTGGCGCGCCTGAACAATGTGGATCGGTGCGGGACCCCGTTGGCCGATGCGGCGCTGGTTGAATTCCGGAAGATGGCGGAGGGGGCGGTGTTGAGTTCCTTCCATTTCCATTATGCCCGGTTGATCGAGATCCTGTTCGCGTTGGAACGCACCCGGGAGTTGTTGAACGATCCGGACATTCTCAGCACGCGCGTACGGGCCGTGGCCGAACCGAACAGTTACGAAGGCATCGGGGTGGCGGAGGCGCCGCGCGGCACGCTGATTCATCATTACCGGATTGATGACGAAGGCTTGATTACGTGGGCCAACCTCATCATCGCCACCGGCCACAACAACATGGCGATGAACCGCGGTATCCTGCAGGCCGCGAAAGAGTTTGTGCACGGGGACCGGATTACGGAAGGCGCGTTGAACCGCGTGGAAGCCGTGATCCGTTGTTACGACCCGTGCTTGAGCTGTTCCACGCATGCGTTGGGGCAGATGGCGTTGCATCTCGAACTGAAGGATCGCGAAGGAAACGTACTCGATGAACGAATGCGCTGAAAGAACGGGTTCTCTGGGTAGCCCCCTCATCCTGCGTCTTCGCCACGTCTACGGCGGGCGCGCGGGATGTCTGGATGATCTTGCGGCGTATCCGAAGGGCGGCTCGGCGGGAGCCTCGCCCTCCAGCAGCGCGTTTTGGGAACGGACATCTTCTGGAGGGCGACGCTTCGCGGAGCCTCCGAACGCAGGAGCGCATCCGCCTCGTCCGGTTGGCGTGCCGGCCGAATCTTCCGTAGGGCCTTCGCTTGCGAAGGCCGCCAGCCGAATCCTTGTGATCGGCTGGGGGAACGAATTGCGCCGGGACGACGGGGCGGGGCGCTGCGTGGCGAGAGAGGTGGCGGCGCGGGAATGGCCGGATGTGGAGGTTCTCGATGTGCATCAATTGACGCCGGAACTCGCCCTGTCCATTTGCGCAAGTCGTTCGGTCATTTTCGTGGATGCGTGTCCGGTGACGGAATGCGCCGGTTTATCCGTCCAACCGGTGGATCCGGTCGGCGAAGAGGCGCCGTTCGGCGTTTCGTCCATCGGCCATACGGGAAGTCCCGGCGCGTTGCTGCGCCTTACGAAAGCGCTCTACGGCGTCGCCCCGCCGGCGTGGCTGGTGGCGATCCCGGCGGAATCGTTTGATGCGGGCGATCATTTTTCGTCCACCACCGCGGCGGCCGTGCCGGAGGCCGTGCGGGAAGTGGAACACCTTGTCCGAACCATGGAGGAACGCTTCGATGAAGACAGCCGATGTAAAGCCGTTGAGTGAAGAAGAGGTGGACGAAGTCATTGCCCGTTTCCCGGATCGTACGGGCGATGTGTTGAGCGTCCTGGAAACGCTGCAGGAGATGCATCCCTTGAAGTATTTGCCGGAGGAAACGCTCCGGCTCGTCGCGCAACGCAAGGGGTTGGCCTTATCCAACGTCTTCAGCGTGGTGACCTTCTATTCCTTTTTCAATCTGCGTCCGCAAGGAAGGCATACCGTCATGGTATGCCGGGGCACCGCCTGCCATACGCGCGGATCCAAACTGTT
>SKXR01000150.1 GCA_007128275.1 Kiritimatiellia bacterium | reverse complement strand
GCAATGCCCATTCCCACTTGCAGGCGACGTTGCTGGGGCCCGAAATGACCGTCCCCGTGCGCGACGGCAACCTGGCGCTGGGCACCTGGCAACAGATCATTCACCTCGAATGCGACGTGCGGCCGAGGCAAAGGGAAATCATCGTCACCGTAACGGGAGAATAATCCGACGAAGTTCAGGATGCGTTGGAAGCGGCGGTGTTCTTTGCTTTCACTGGCTTCTTCCGGTCACACGACTCGCCATCCGGCTCCACGGTCTCCCCGCACGCCGCGCAGCGGATGGGTTCCCCGTCGAAATCCCGTGCCGCCCGTCCGCAAGACGTAAAGGTCTTGTTACGGAAGATCATTCCGACGGACATAGCCAGAATACAAACCGCGATGATTACTACGGCCACGAGAATGTAGGTCAGTATTTGCATGGAGATCCCTTCGGAATGTTCGTTACGGAGTCAATATACGGAAGCGCGCCGCGCTGTCAACCAGTCCGGCGCGGCGCAAATGCGTAGCCCACGTTTACCCATCGCTTCTGCGACGGCGCTCCAAGCCTAGGGCAACCGCGCAAGCTGGAGGGCGACGCTCCGCGGAGCCGCGAGACAGAGCATGCCCACTGGACCGTACCCGGCTCGGCGGAAGCCTCGCCCTCCAAGCCCTAGATAACCGCGCAAGCTGGAGGGCGACGCTCCGCGGAGCCGCGAGACAGAGCAAGCAGGTAGGGCGAGGCGTCTCGCCGAGCCGCAGATAGGTGTTGAGACAGTCTTGGAAGCCTCGCCCTTGGCCCAGGGCGGGCTCACACTTTGCAAAGTGTGAGCAGAGCTTCGGGGGACAGGCACGACACCGCCAACCGGTCTCGCATAGCTCGACCCTCCAAGTCACCGGCATGCACGGCCAGTGGTGGGGCATCCCTTCATATCCCCTCCTTGGAGGGGTGCCGGTCGCCAAAGCGAAGCACAGGGTGACCGGCGGGGTGGGTTGGCTCATGTGTCCGAAAGAGTTAGGCATTGGCATCCGTCTCCGGACATCGGCATGATGGCGCCGCTCCTTTGTGCGTCACCCCGCCGCCGCCTGCCCCTTCCGCTCGTTTTTTTCGCGTGCGTCCTTTACCTTTCGGCATCAGCCGATTATCATGTGTTCCGTATTGCACCGGAATTCCGTGCCGCAGGCGTCCGCGAAAGTGGCGCGAGAATCTTTATTGGCGAGGTTACATTGAATAACAACGATAAGTCGCTCGTCTTCGGACCGCTCCTGAAACTGATCGGGGCGTATCTGATTATTGTGGGCGCCAGCATGCTATTGGCCCCCACCCTGCTTTTCCGGATTCTTGGAGAAGCCAATCCGGCGCCCTTGGTACTGTGGCGTTGGCTCGGCGTCATGGCGGCGGCGTACGGATTTGGATTGGGCCTGGCCGCCCTGCAACCGGGGCGAAATTGGCGACTGCTGCTCGTGGGATTCCTGTCGATGCTGTTCGTCGCCCTGCTCACGCTCGCGGCGATCTCCCGTGGCGGGATCGGTTCCACCCTCGGCTGGACCATCATCATCATCAACCTGATTCCCCTCCTTCCGATGGGCATCGTGCTCACGCAACTGGCCAGCGCGCCGGCCGGTGCAGACGCTCCCGCGCCGTTGCCCGAAGACATGAAACTCGACCAGTACAAGACCCAGGAAGGCCGTTCGCTGGAGTCGCTCTCCCATGAAGCGCCCGTCCTGCTGGTCCTGCTCCGACATCTCGGGTGCACATTCTGCCGGGAAACCCTGGCCGACATTGCGGCGCGCCGCCAGGAAATCGAATCGGCGGGCGCGCGCCTCGTGTTTGTGCATATGGGCGAGGACGCAAAGGCGGCGTATTTGTTTGAGCGCTATCGCCTGGAAGATATCCCGCGCATCAGCGATCCCGAGGCGGGGCTGTATCGCGCGCTCGGCCTGCCGCGCGCAAGCCTGTTACAGGTGTACGGGCCCGGCATGTGGAAGTATGTCATCCAATCCGTCCTGCTCGACGGACACGGCATGGGCCAGATCGTCGGTGACCGCTTCCAGATGCCCGGCGCATTTCTCATCCACCGCGGCTCCGTCGTCGGCGGATTCCGCCACCAACGCATCTCCGATCATCCGGATTATCTGAGTATCGTGCGATGCGCGTCACCGGCTGAAGAAATGCCGTATTAATGGAATCCGAGCCGAAAAAGCGCGTCCTGCTGACCGGGACCACGGGGTATGTGGGCGGCCGCCTTCTCCGGCGCTTGATAGACGCCGGCCATACCGTACACACCCTCGCGCGCCGTCCGGAACATCTTCGCGTAGCGGATCCCCGTCTCCACGCGTTCCAGGGAGACCTTTTGGATCCCGCCACGCTGTCCCCGGCCATGGAAGGGGTGGATGTCGCCTATTATCTCGTGCATTCCATGGGATCTTCCAAAGACTTTGCGGAAACCGATCGCCAGGCCGCCACCCATTTTGCGAAGGCCGCCCGCGAGAACCACATTCAACGCGTCGTCTACCTCGGGGGACTGGCCCATGCCACTCCCGACACGCCGCTCTCCTCACACATGGCCAGCCGCCAGGAAGTCGGCCACATCCTGCGCGAATCCGGCGTGCCGGTCACCGAGTTTCGCGCATCCATTGTCATCGGTTCCGGCAGCCTTTCGTTTGAACTCATCCGCGCACTCGTCGAACGCCTGCCCGTCATGATCACACCCCGCTGGGTGGAAATCATGGCCCAACCCATTGGCATTGAAGACCTGTTGGAGTATCTGATGGCCGCGCTGGATCTGCCCGGCGAAGCGCACCGGACCTACGAGATCGGAGGCGCCGACCAGGTTTCCTACGGGGGATTGATGCGCGAATACGCCCGGCAACGCGGGCTCCGGCGCTGGATGATACCGATTCCCCTGCTGACCCCGCGCCTGTCCAGCCTGTGGCTGGGCCTGGTAACCCCCATCTATGCCCGGGTCGGACGGGCCTTGATCTCCAGCATCCGGAACGCCAGCGTGGTCACCGAAACCAGCGCGCTGACCGATTTTCCGCTGCGCCCGCGCGGGATCGCCGAAATCATCGAGCTGGCCTTGCGAAACGAGGACCAAGACTTCGCAGAAACGCGCTGGTCGGATGCCCTATCCTCCGTCGGCGCTCACCCGCGTCAAGGCGTCATGCGGTTTGGGACGCGGATTGTCGATTCCCGGACCCGAACGGTACCTGTCCCCGCAGTCGCGGCCTTCGCCCCGATTCAACGGATCGGCGGCGCGAACCGATGGTATTACGTGAATTTCCTGTGGACATTGAGGGGCTGGGTGGACCTGCTGGTCGGCGGCGCCGGGCTGCGACGCGGGCGACGCCATCCGGTCGAATTGGTGCCCGGCGACACGCTGGATTGGTGGCGCGTGGAAGCCATCGAACCCGGAAAACGACTACGCCTGTATGCGGAAATGAAAGTCCCCGGACGGGCTTGGCTGGAATTCGAAGTCACCCCGCATGAGACGGGCTCGGAAATCCGGCAAACGGCCTTGTTCGATCCCGCCGGACTCTGGGGGCGCGTCTACTGGTACATGCTGTACCCGCTCCATCAACTCATCTTTTCCGGGATGTTGCGGGCCATCGCCCGCCAAGCCGTCACTGCACATTCAGCATCTGACTCAATCCCGCGATCTTGAACATGCTCTTAATTTCCGGCTGCGCGTGCTCGACGGAAAACATCCCTGTATCCACCAACTTATTGGCCTGAATACAGAGCCGAAAGAACATGGACGAGATATACTCCACCTCTTTCATGTCGAAGACCACGGCGCCCATGGCGCCTTCCACCTTTTCAAGAACCTCCGCTTCCAGTTCCTGACACGCGGGCGTGTCCAGACGACCCCGAAAGACGCATTGCAGCCCCTCAGCCGTTTGCTTGAATTCGACCATGATCTCCTCCGTTTCCCTTAGAATGACAAGTCGGAATCCGTTACGGCCCCTTCCGACGCCGAACTGACGTGCGCCGCATATTTGGCCAGCACCCCGCGCGTGTAGCGCGGTTTGGGCTTTGTCCACTTCGACAAGCGCTTCTGTATTTCCGCATCCGGCACGTCCAAGGACAACGTGCGTTTGACCGCATCGATGGTAATCGAATCATCATTCTTGATGACGGCGATCGGCCCACCCACGAACGCTTCCGGCGTAATGTGCCCCACCACAAACCCGTGACTGCCGCCCGAAAAGCGGCCATCGGTGATCAGGGCGACCTCCGTGCCCAGTCCTTTCCCCATCACCGCCGAGGTCGGCGCCAGCATCTCGCGCATGCCCGGACCGCCCTTCGGTCCTTCATGGCGGATCACAATGACGTGCCCCTTCTTGATGGTACCGTCCAGAATGGCTTTGAGCGCGGTCTCTTCCGAATCGTACACGCGGGCTTTACCCGTAAATCGGGTGCCTTCCTTGCCGG
>SKXR01000155.1 GCA_007128275.1 Kiritimatiellia bacterium | reverse complement strand
CCGGGAAGGCCGCTTGGATGAGGCCGATCAGTTGTTGCGCCGGTCGTTGGAAGAAAACCCGGATGTGTTGGAGGCGCCGTTGAATGCGGGGCGTCTCTTGCAGGATATGGGGCGCTTCGAAGAGGCGGCCGATTACTACACACGCGCGCTGAAAATCGATCCGGACCATGTGGCCACGCTTAGTCATCGGGGGTATGTTCTTCTCCGATTGGGCCGGCACCGGGAAGCGTTGGAACATTTGACGAGGGCCGTGCGGATCCAACCCGATTTTGCCGAAGCACATCAGTACCGGGCAAGCGCCTTGGCCTTCATGGGCCGTCTGGAAGAAGCGCTGGACGCCTATGAACGGACCGTGGCGCTTGACCCGGACAATACGCGCGCCCGGTTTCGGATGGGCATCCTCCTTTACCGTCAGCAGCGCTTTGACGAAGCCGTTCGCGTCTTTCGTGAGACCTTGGCCTATGAAGCGGAACATGCGGATGCGTTGAATAATCTGGGATTGAGTCTGAGTCAGTTGGGCCGACCGGGTGATGCCTTGCCCTATTATGATCGCGCGGTGAATGTGCGTCCGAACTTTGCTCAAGCATGGCACAATCGCGGGGTTGCGTTCGAGCGTTTGGGACGCTACGACGACGCGGAGGAGTCCTACCGGAGAGCCTTGGTGGCCGATCCGAGTTTTGCGCCAGCCGAAAGAAACCTGCGCCAATTGGAACTGACACGGCCCCTGCGGTAATCGTGGGTGTATGAGGAGGAGACCTCCACGAACTGAACGGCGCACGAATCCGAAGCCGCTGGCGGTCGAAAGCTTTTACTTTAATTGGCGGAGCGTAGTCTGTTATGGTCCGCCACACATGAACAAGCCGGCGTAATATGAAGGATTGGGGCATAGTCAAGGGTGCCTTCTGGGGCGTGCTGATCGTCACGGCATTGTGGTATTTGCATCCCGGCCAATCGGACATGATTGATGAAGGCGTGGTCGAAATCCATTTCATGGGACCGGCCGGACCGGTCGAAGGCGCGCTGGAGGATGCCGTACGCGAGTTCGAACGAATCAGTCGATTACGTCATGAGATCGATCCTACATATCCGGAATACCGCGTCGTTTCCGGACAACACGCGTCCCGGGATCAGACGGCGGATCCCACGCGGTTTCTGATCAGCGTGGCGGGCGGCATGCCGCCGGACGTCATTTTCTTTGACCGGTTTGCCATCACCGAATGGGCTTCCCGCGGCGCGTTCTCTCCATTGGATGAGTATCTGGAACAGGACCGGCGGGCTTGGGATCTGTGGCAATTGGAACGACAGGACCGGCCCGACGCCTTGGAACCATGGCCGGGCGCATCGGAAGAACCGCCGCGGGCGGCGGGTGCGATGCCCATGGCCGCGATCGAGCCCATCCGTGCTGCGGAGTATTATGATTCCACCTGGGATGAGGCGCTGTTTACGGATCCGTTGACGGGAGAACAGGGGCTCTACGGCATCCCCGCCAACGCCGATAACCGTGTACTGCTGTACAACAAGGACATCCTCGTCCGTCACGGGTACGTCGATGAACACGGCGAGGCGCGTCCCCCGCGGAACTGGGAAGAGCTGGAGGAAATGGCCTTGGCCATGACCGAATACGACGAGGCCGGCCGAATGCGCACCATCGGATTCATCCCCAACTACGGCAATTCATGGCTGTATCTGTATGGCTGGCAGGCGGGTGGCGAATTCGTGAGCGAAGATGGTTTGACCGTTACGTTGGACCATCCCCGCATCGCCGAAGCCCTGACCTACATGAAACGGATCTACGATCAACTGGGCGGCGCGCGCACGGTGTACGCATTTCAGGATACGTTTCAGGGAGAGGAACTCGACCCCTTCATTCAAGGCAAAGTCGCCATGAAAATCGACGGCGTCTGGATCATGGAATCGCTCGCCTTTTACGGGCGCGACCTGAATTTCGGCGCCGCGCCCCCGCCCATGCCGCAACGCGAGTTGGATCGAGGCCGGGATCCGATCTCCTGGGTCGGCGGTTGGGCGTATGCCATTCCCTCGACGGCGAACGAACAGGAAGGTGCTTGGGAGTTAATCCGTTTCCTCTCCAGTTGGCGCGCCCACAAGATCATGGAAGAGTCGCAATATTTTACATACATCAGTCAGGGGCGCCCCTACATTCCCCGCCAGTTCCCGCATCGGGAGCGCAACGCCTGGTCGTTTCAACATTACATCATGGAAAACGACGCCTTGGAAGTCCGCTTCAAGGACGCAATGGCCCAGTTCCATGGCTTGCTGGAGAATTCCCGGTTCCGGCCGGTCACCCCGGTTGGACAAAAGCTCTGGAATGCGCAGATCTGGGCCATGGAAGACGCCTTGTTCGGACGACGCACTCCCAAGGAATCGCTGGAGTATTACAATGCCATCGTGCAGCGCGATCTCGATATGATCCTCGACCCGCCGGAAGGGCGGACGATCACCAGTTGGACTTGGTTTTTTTGGCTCTACGGCATCCTCATGCTGAGCCTGGCTTCGCTGGTCTATGCGTGGGATACCCGTCCCGAGTTTCGAAGGCGGTTTGGTCTTACCCGGATGCTGGGACCGTTTCGGTTCATGCTCGGAGGCGAGAAGATGACCCCTACGCAATTGGAAGGCAAGAAAGGATCGTACTTCCGCGCGGAATGGAAACACGGCGTGATTTGCGCGTTGCCGTTCCTGATTGGTTTCACCGTGTTCACGGGCGGCCCGATCCTGTTCTCGATCGTCGTTAGTTTCACCTCCTTTGATGTGCTCAACCCCGCGGTGTTTACGGGGCTTTACAACTACGCGTTCATGCTATTCGGCGACGAGCTGTTCTGGATATCCGTTTACAACACCGTGTTTATGGTCATCGGGGTGCCCCTGGGCATGGCGTTGGGTTTGGGCATCGCCGTCTTGTTGAATCTGAAAGTGCGCGGGGTGGCCGTGTGGCGGACGCTGTTCTATCTTCCGAGCATTGTGCCGATCGTGGCGGCGAGCATCCTATGGATTTGGATCTTCAACCCGGAAAGCGGGCTGATCAATTCCACGCTCGCGCGAATCGGTATCGAGGGCCCCAAATGGCTGCAAGATCCCGCGACCAGTAAATGGGCGTTGATCTTGATGGGGCTCTGGGGCGCCGGAGGCGGAATGATCATCTGGCTGGCGGGGCTCAAAGGGATCAGCGAAAGTTATTACGAGGCCGCCTCCATCGACGGGGCCAACACCTGGCAGCAATTTCGGTACATCACATTGCCCATGTTGACGCCCTACATCTTCTTCAACCTCATCATGGGCCTGATCGGCACGTTCCAGATCTTCACGCAAGCCTTCATCATGACGGCGGGCGGGCCGGTGAATTCCACGCTGTTCTACGTGTATCACCTGTTCAATAACGCGTTTCGCTATCTCAACATGGGCTATGCCGCGGCCATGGCGTGGTTCCTTTTCCTGATTGTGGCGATTATCACCGCCTTCCAAATGAAGTACGCGAATAAATGGGTGCACTATGAAGGAGAGTAGAGCATTTTCGATTGCCGATTTTCGACCGCCGAATGAAGAGTATGTAAGAACTACGTTCCAGAATGTCCAAACTCTGGAACCTATAACCTAAAACCTATAACCTAAAACCTATAACCCAAAACCTAAAGTCTGAACACCAAACACCGGACACCGAGCACCGATCCCCATGTCTTTCAATACGCCACAACATGCTGACCGTGACGAAGCCCGCGCCGAGCTTTGGGCGCGGCGCTCGCTGCGTACGGCGCGCGTGCTGACGATCTACGGGTTGTTGCTTGGCGGAGCCGTCCTCTTCAGCCTGCCTTTCGTGTGGATGATCGGCACCAGCATGAAGGTCGATCGCGAAATGTATACGGAAGATATTCGGCTCTTTCCGATGCGCCCCATTCCCGCCGCCGTCTCACCGTATATCGACGATCGCTTTTATGAGCAGCCGGATCATGACCGGTACGAACGGGCACGACCCGTCATCGAGGCGGTCCTTCAAGGCCACGCGTTTCGGCTGCCCGAATACGTCCATGATCGCGAACGCGTTGTGGAAATTGTCGTGCCGGGCCTTTACGAGCGGCTCTGGCAGACCATGCCGCGTGCGCTCTGGCAGGAATCGGACGAGCGTCTTGCTCAGGCCATTCAGGCGCGCATCACGGATGAGATGATCGAGGAGTCGGTGGGCCGCGTATGGCGCCGGCTTACCTTTGGTCCGGTCCGTGTGCGCAGTTTCGATTTACAGGAAGTGGAGATGACGGCGGATCAACCCGTGTCCGCATTCTGGAACGTGAAAAGCGATGGGCCGGCGCGCTTGGTGGATCGGCGGGAGGAGGGTGAGCTGCGGGCGGATCTCGTCTATGATTTCCGGGAAGAGCGTCGCGGGAACATTACACTGGAACGCACCATGGAGTTGCCGTTTCAGGCGGATCGACTCTATCGGATTCAGTTGTTTATCCGGCCCGACGATTCCTGGCATCCGCTTCGCTTCTACGTGGAAAAGAACGGCAAACTGTATGAAGGCGATCGGCCCGAATATCTGGGCGACTTCCAGTGGGGCGCGGTGTCCTTGCAGGAATATGGCCCGGACGATGAGTCCACGAAAATCCGTCTATGGATTCCGTACCGCGAAGTGGATGCCGGGCCACAATACGAATCGCGGCCGAACCATGTCAAAGTGTCCATGGTTATGGCCGAGAATTCGGCGTTCGGCGCCTGGTGGGCCAAGGCGCAGCGGAACTATCGCGGCGCGCTCGATTACATTCCGTTTTGGCGCTATACGGCCACGAGTATCTTTCTCGTGGCGTTGAATATCATCGGCAACATCATCTCCTGCTCGCTGGTCGCCTACGCCTTTGCCCGCCTGCGTTGGCCGGGCCGAAACGTTTCGTTCGGCGTCATGCTGTCCACGCTCATGATCCCGCCACAGATCACCATGATCCCGTTCTTCCTGATCATCAAGGAGATCGGCTGGTACAACACCCTGTACCCGTTATGGGTCATTAGTTTCTTCGGGAACGCGTTCAACATCTTTCTCCTGCGCCAGTTTATGAAGGGTATACCCCGTGATCTCGAGGACGCCGCGAAGATTGACGGATGCAATTTCCTGCAGGTGTACTGGTATGTGATCATGCCGCTGATCAAGCCCACCCTGGCGGTCATCTCGATCTTTACGTTCATGGCCGTCTGGAACGATTTCATGGGACCGCTGATTTTCCTGAGCGATCAGCGATTGTATCCGTTGTCGCTCGGTCTCTACGCCTTCCACGTCCAAGCCGGAGGGAATCTCGGCATGATGATGGCCGGTTCGCTGTTGATGACGTTGCCCGTGATCATTATCTTCTTCTTCGCCCAGAAATATTTTATCCAAGGTGTGACGCTGACGGGGATGAAGGGGTGACGAGGGGGGGAAGAAGTAACCAGTATCCAGTGTTCAGCATTTGACACCCGACACGCGACACCCGACACCCGACACGGACATGGATTACGATCATGAGTAAGATTAGGATGCAGGCATGAAGACGATCGGGTTTATAGGAACAGGCGTGATGGGGCGGAGTATGGCCGGGCACGTGTTGCGGGCCGGGCATCCGTTGGTCGTGTATACGCGCACGCCATCGAAGGCGGAACCCCTTTTGAGCGCGGGTGCGGTTTGGGCGGATACGCCGGCGGCGTTGGCCGTCCGGTCGGATGTGATCATCACCATGGTGGGCTATCCGGAGGACGTGCGCGAATTGTATCTGGGGGCGGACGGATTGCTGGCCCATGCGCGGCTCGGATCGTATCTGATCGATATGACCACCTCCGATCCGCGGTTGGCGGTGGAAATGTACGAGGCGGGCACGGCGCGCGGATTGCATGTGCTGGACGCGCCCGTGTCCGGGGGTGATGTCGGCGCGCGGGAAGCGCGCTTGACGATCATGGTGGGCGGCGATCCGGACGCGTTCGAAACCGTTGTGCCCATGCTCCGAATCATGGGAAAGAACATCATGCTGCAGGGCGGCGCGGGCAGCGGACAGCACACGAAGATGGTGAACCAGATTGCCATTGCCGCGGGCATGGTGGGCCTGTGCGAAGCCATCGCGTATGTGCGCCGCGCGGGCCTTGATCCCGCCAAGGTCGTGGACTGTATTGGCGGCGGGGCAGCGGGCAGTTGGTCGCTGTCCCATTACGGCCCCCGCATTCTGAACGGAGATTTCCAGCCCGGCTTCTACGTGAAACACTTCATCAAAGACATGCGCATTGCCCTCGCATCCGCGCGCGCCATGGATCTCGACACCCCCGGCTTGGCGTTGGCCGAGAGGCTCTACGCGCAACTGGCTGCCGAAGGCGGCGGCGACTTGGGGACGCAGGCGTTGTACAACATCATCGATCGATCCGCATGAACGGCACATTGTACAGGGGACGGATTGAAGGATTGGACATCGCGTTTCATTATGCGGTGACCACCGGCCTGGCCAACGAGGCGGTGGTGCGGCATGCATGCGATCCCGTGGCGGCGCATTTGCTGGTGCGCGCATTGACCATGGGCGTGCTCGCGGCATCTTCCGGCGGCGAGGGGGAACGGCTTAATGTGCGATGGGCCTATGGCGGGAAGGCGCAGGCCCTTGTGGTGGATGCGGGATCGGACGGCACCGTGCGGGGCTTGATTAACCCGGTGGCCTTGAGCGACGCCAGCGATGTGCAGGATCTCTACGGCGAGCAGGGGGAGATCCGAGTGGTTCGAAGTCGCCAGGGAACCGTGACGGCGTCCGGCACGGTCGAAGCCTGTTTTATGGATGTGGTCGATGATCTGACCGCTTTCTTGTGTATGAGCGACCAGGTGGAATCCGGCGCCGCGGTGTTGGTGGCGTTTTCGGATGATCCTGAACAGCCGGTGCACGTGTCTCGCGGATTGCTCGTACAGGCGCTTCCCGATTGCGATCTGGAACGTTTCCAGCGTGTTCGTACGCAACTGGAACTTGAGCCGGTTCGCGCGTTGCTCGCCCGCGTCACGGAGCCGGATAATCTGTTTGAGGATATCCTGCGCGCGTTAACGGTGGACGAGTTGGACGCGCCGCGCTGGACGATGACGGAAGCCATGGAACCCGTATTCCGGTGCAACTGCGGTCCCGCCAAGATAGGGGCGGCCGTCCGAAGTCTTTCGTACGCGGACCGCATGGATATTGTGCAGAAAAAGGAGGATGTCGCCATCCGTTGCCATTTCTGTAACGAGCGCTATGTGCTGACCGTGGATGAATGTATCCGCGCGTGGAACGAGAAGCCCGACGGTGGCCGGTGAAGTCTTGAGCGGTCTCGACTTCGCTCGACAGAACGGTCCGATGCTTCTTCCCGTCTTGGTCATCCGCCGGCGATGGCGGGGATGATGGAGATTTCGTCGCCGTCTTTCACGGCCGTGTCTTTCCCGTCCTTGAACCGGATATCCTCGTCGTTGATGTAGACGTTGACGAAGCGTCGTAGTTCGCCTTTATCGTCGCAGATGCGTTCCTTTAATCCGGGATAACGGGTCTGCAGATTCTCGATAAGCTCGTTGACGGTCGCGCCTTCCGCGTCGACGACGTCCTTGTTCTCGGTCAATCCGCGCAGCGGAGTGGGGATGCGTACTTGAATGGACATGATGTTTTCTCTCCTGTGGCTTAGTGGGTTCGCGCCGCATACAGCGCTTCGAATTCTTTGAGGCTGGGTTTAATGGCGGCCGGGGGGGGCAGTTTTCCTTCCAATGCTTCCTTGGTCTTCAGACCATGCCCGGTGATGCAGAGTACGATGGACTCGTCCGGATTGATCCGGCCGGCTTCGATCATCCGTTTGGCGGCGCCCACCACGGTACCGCCCGCTGTTTCGGAGAAGACCCCCGCGTATTCGGCCAACAGGCGAATGCCTTCCACCACTTCATCGTCGTTCGGGTTCTCCCCGTATCCGCCGGTTTCGTTCATGGTCTGGATCGAATAGAACCCGTCGGCGGGATTGCCGATGGCCAACGATTTGACGATGGTATTCGGCTTTTCGACCGGGCGGAAGAAGTCTTTTCCTTCCTTCACGGCCGTAACGATGGGTGAACAGTTTTCGGGCTGCGCACCGTGAATGTGCGTGGGGTGCGCATCGACGATGCCCAGCTTCACGAATTCATCGAATGACTTCTTGATCTTGGTGATCAACGAGCCGCCCGCCATAGGGACCACGACATGATCCGGTAACTTCCAGCCGAGTTGTTCGGCAATCTCGTAGCCCATGGCCTTGCTGCCCTCGGCGTAATAGGGGCGCATATTGATGTTCACGAAGGCCCAGGGAAAGCGACCGCCGATTTCGCTGCACAGACGATTAACCTGATCATAGGTGCCTTCGATCCCGATCACATTTGTCCCGTACACGGAGCTGCCGAGCACCTTGCCGGGTTCAAGGTCGGACGGAATGAACACAAAACTATTCAGTCCCGCGGCGGCGGCATTGGCGGCGACGGAGTTGGCGAGGTTGCCGGTGCTCGCGCAGGCGACGGTGTCGTATCCGAATTCCTTGGCGCGGGTGAGCGCTACGCTGACCACGCGATCCTTGAAGGAGAGGGTGGGATAATTGACGGAATCATTCTTGATCCACAATTCGCGAACGCCGAGTTTGGCCGCCAGCCGATCCGCCTTCACGAGGGGGGTGAATCCGACATGTTCTCCAACCGTAACGTCTCCCTGGATCGGGAGCAGTTCGCGGTACCGCCACATATTCGGGGCGCGCGATTGGATGATGTCGCGTGAGATCAGCGGCGCGATCGCTTCGTAATCGTATTCCACTTCCAGCGGGCCGAAACATTGTTCGCAGACATGGATCGGTTCCGGGTTATAGCGGGCACTGCATTCCTTGCAGATCAACCCCTTGAACAGCGGCTTGCTATCTTTCATGGCCGTACTCTCTTTCTTTTCTTCGGTTATCTTTGCAACCGTAAGGCCATGTCGGAACCGGAGGAGCGAGGCCAAAAAACCTCTTCTCGCGGCTCCGGTACGGGGGCCAATAAGAAGAGGTTGAATGCTCCACTTATCTTCCCCCGCACTCGTCCATGACGCATACGGAGCTGGAATTGGCACCTGGTCCCCCTTCACATGTGCAGGGGCGGTTGCCGCGGTTTCACAGGGCCAGTCCCTCCACCGCTCTTGATAAGCACCATTTATTCAATGGTCGGGGGATACACTAGCGACACATAAGGAGGCTGTCAACGGGGAAAGTAAGATTTTCTCGGGCCGCGAACGCGCGGTGCGCGGGGGTGTTCCCGTGCCGCGCGCCTATTCCGCCCATCGTGCCCGGTCGCTGAGGAAGATTTGTTCCATGTCGCGGAGTGGTATGCCCTGGGTCAGCGGGAAGTCACCCGGAATGCGGCCTTCGAGAATCGGTAGCCACGAGATGTAGCGCGGGGAGCGCAGAGCGCGGATAAAGGGTTGATCTCGGGTGATCGGGGTAAAATAGAGCCCGCTGAAGCGGTGCATGATGTCGTTGATGTCATAATACTCCTCAATGGAGTAAGGAAGCAGGACGGAGTTCTGGTTTCCGTACCAGGCGGTGGCCCAAGGCATGTCGGTGCACATGAGCTCGGTCGGGCTGAGCAAGTTCGAGACGTAAATGATCAGACCGGGTGCGTAGGGCGGGTAGGGCGGCGTGGCCCGGGGAGGCAGCAGGCTGAAGATCATGGGCAACGCGCTGAGAAAGACCACTGCGGACGTGATGCCCATATTCAACAATTTCATTTTGATCTGCAAGCGATCGAGCAAGAGCATGAAGAAGCCCAGCGCATACAAGATAATGAAAGGCCAAAACATGTGCATCAGGCGGAATGTCGCATCGCCGTAGAGCGATGCGATGAAAAGCAGGAGGACCAGCGACAAGGCAAGACACCAGCGCAGGGTGTGCACGGGTTGTCGGACGAAGCGATAGAAGAAGGTGGTGAAGAAGAGGCAGATCAACAGGCCTTCGCCGATGGTGCGCAGGTGAACTTGATAGAATCGGTGAAGATTCCGCAGTGATTTGTTCTGAAGAACCCCTGCAACGCCCTGTCCGTCCAGGTTCGGGTTCAGCGACCGTTCGAAGGAGTTCTCGGCAAAGAGCGAGGTTTCGTTCAGCGCCATGTAGGGGGCCAAGCCCAAGGGACTGCCGCTCACGGCGATGTTCCGGACAAGCCAAGGGGAGATGGCGACGAGAAAGAGCACGACGAAGACGGAAGCCCACATCCAGCCGCGTCGCTTGAGCGCCAGCCCCAGATACAGCGCCAGCCCCGGCAGTAGCGCCACGGCCGCGTAGCGGGTCAGAAAAGCCAGGACGCAGAACACCAACGATACGACCGCCGGAAGGATCCAGCGTCTGGTTGTGCTTGACTCTTCGATGCGCGATACGGCAATGAGCATGGAATAGAAAGCCGCCAGCGCCCAGAACCCCACAATCGTCACGCCCGTTCCGGACAGGCTGTCGCGCCATACCATATCGCTGAGGATATAGATCGTCACCCCCAACAACGCCACGCGCGGATCGAACAGGCGCCGGCCGGTCAGGTATAAGAGCAGGCAGGTCATTAACGCGAACAAGTGGTTGAGCACCATGATCACGTATTCCGGTTGGAAAATGTTCAGCGGCCCGTCCGGCGCATCCGTGAACTGCGCGCCGGTGATCCTGAACCAAGCGGCGAGCATGACCGGATAGAGCGGGGCATGCACGATGTCGGGATGGGCGTCAATACGGTGTTGCAGTTCGCCGGGGGTGCGCGTCAGGTACCAAATGCTGGCGGGACGGACATTTTGCGTGATCAATTGCTTGTGCACCATCACGTTCCGGCCCAACTGCGCGTAGTCCATGGCCTCGGCATCGCGTAAGCCGCGGAACTGATTAGCCGTGTACAGCAGGATAATCGAGAATACGAAAAGGAAGAACAGCGCCGTCTTGATCAGGCGCTGGCCAACGCCCACATCGACGTTGTAGACCAAGTCTTGGATTCTTGATTCAAATGGTTTGACGGACATGCTTATCCCCGATTGGTTGGTATCGTGTCAGGCGCGGCATAATACGCCCCATACCGGTCGATATCAATGCCTAAATGGGGCGCCGCTCTTATGCCTTAGGCATCGCCGCCGCCCGATTTTTCGGCGTTCTCCCGCAAGCCGTATTCGTTGAGTTTCCGGTGCAGTGTGCGCCGGCTGATGCCCAGCTGTTTGGCGGCTTTCGTACGGTTTCCAGCATGCATTTCCAACGCTTTGATGATCATCGTCCGTTCGGCGTCGTCGAGCGACATGTCCGGTGTGACCATGGCCGCTCGCGGCTCGTCCGCGCCCTGGCGCATGTGCGCGGGCAGGTCTCTTACCGTCAAGCGGGGTTGCCGGGACAAGACGACCATTCGCTCGATGACATTGCGCAATTCGCGGATGTTCCCCGGCCAGTCGTATGTCATCAGGGCCGACAAGCAGTCCGGTGTGAGTCCCTCGATCTGCTTGTTGTTTTCCGCGTTGAATTCTTCGAGGAATTTCTGGACCAACAAGGGGATGTCCTCAAGTCGTTCCTGCAAGGACGGTAGCATGATGGTGACCACGTTCAGCCGATAGAACAAATCTTCGCGAAACGTGCCTTCCTGGACGAGTTGTTTCAGGTCCTTGTTCGTGGCGGCCATGAGGCGCACATCGACTTCCAGTGTGTCGCGTCCGCCCACCCGTTCAAAGGTGCGTTGTTCCAGGACGCGCAGGATCTTTACCTGGACCGAGCTGTCGATTTCGCCGATTTCGTCCAGAAAGAGACTGCCCCCGTCGGCCAGTTCGAACCGGCCGGGTCGCCGCTCCGTCGCGCCTGTGAACGCTCCTTTTTCGTGGCCGAAGAGTTCGCTTTCCAGCAGCGTGGGGGGGAGGGAGGCGCAATGCACCGTGATGAGCGGCCCTTTCGCGCGGGGGCTCAGCCGATGAATGGCTTGCGCCACCAATTCCTTGCCCGTCCCGGTTTCTCCCTGAATCAGGACGTTGGCTCGGGAAGGCGCGACTTGCCGGACGGTGTCGAACACCTCTTGTATTGCGGGCGATTCTCCCACGATGCTTTCCATGCCGAATTTCGCATCGAGTTGCTCGCGCAATTGGCGGTTTTCCTGTTCCATATGGCGCGCGCGCAGGGCGCTTTGCAAGCGCAGATCCAACTCATCCAAGTTAACCGGCTTTGTCAGAAAGTCAGACGCCCCCCGTTTGATGGCTTCGACGGCCGTTTCGATGCTTCCGTATGCCGTGAGCAGGATGCAGACCGGTTGTGGCGTGCGTGCGAGGATCCGTTGGATGAGTGTGATCCCGTCCATGCCCGGCATCCGCAGATCGCTCAGGACCACATCGATGTCGTTTTGCGAAAGCACATCCAATGCGCGTGGCCCGTCCTCCGCCAGATGCACTTCGTATTGCCGTTTCAGTGCGCGGGCCAACCCTTCGCGCGTGCTGCGCTCGTCATCCACAATCAGGATGGACGGTTTCTTCATCATGTATGCTCCGGTTCGGTTTCCGCTTGGTCGCGGTGGGCTTTGAGCAGGCGAATTCGTCGCTCCTCGTTGGGCAAATACAGGATAAACGTGGTCCCTTCCCCCGGCCGGCTGTCCACTTCAATCTGGCCGCCGTGTTCGCGGATGATGCGTTGAACAATCAGCAGGCCCAGCCCGGTGCCTTCGTTCTTGGTGGTTTGATACGCTTCAAATATGGACCCGAGCTGATCCGGGGCGATACCCGGTCCGGTGTCCGTAAACGCGATGGCGACAAACCGGCCTTCATTGTATGTGCTGATCTTGAGAATGCCGCCGTTCGTCATGGCTTCCATCGCGTTCTTGATCACATTGAAGAAGGCCTGTTTGAGCTGGTCCCGATCCACCCTCACGGGCGGGAGATCATCCGTGTGTTCCTCCTCAACCAAGACGCCGCGGTCTTTGATCTCGTGCCGCAAGATTCTAAGGGAATCCTTGAGGAGTTCCTTGAGATTCGAGGGTTCCATCTGCGGTTGAGTCGGACGCACAGCACGCAGAAACTGGTGTATGATTTGATCCAGGCGCGTCACTTCCTGCGTGGCAATCTCCAGCAATTCGCCGAGCGGGCCGCGCGAATCCTCCGGCAGATGCGCCAGCTCGCGTTGCATCAGTTGCAGGTGGATATTCAGGGAGTTCAGCGGGTTTCCGATTTCATGCGCCACGCCGGCGGCCAGCAAGGTTAGCGCCTGTAGCTTCTCCGATTCCACCGTGCTGGCCTGGTGTTCACGCTCGCGGGTAACATCCCGCAGAATGACGACCGCGCCCGCTTCTTCTTGGTTGACCAAGGCTAAAGGGACCACATAAAAGTCCAGGAACCGGTGTTCGGGATACGTCAGTTCGATCTCGCGACTGACGAGGCGGGACCATTCCTCCTCGTCGAGATCCAACACCAGATCCCATTCGACTTCGCGCAGATACCGGTTGATGGGCTGGCCGACAGCCTTTTGAAGGTTCAGGCCGAGAAGTTTTTCCGTGGCTCGGTTCGCATAGGCAATGCATCCTTTGCCGTCGAGCACGACAATGCCTTCCTGAATCGAATGAAAAATCGTCTCCAACAACCCCTTTTCCCCCGCCAAACGAAGGAACTGGGTTTGAAGGCTTCCCGAATCAAGGCGATCGATCCGGGAAATCAACTTTTCAATGAATCCGCTCTTAATCGGCATCTAGATGCTCCAAAAGAATGACAAGCTGGCACTGATCACTTTGGGTAATCCTGCTTGTTAGTGTGACAGAATAGCCCGCTCTTCGCTCTCACGCAAGCATTATGGACGAAGGGTCGCAGGCAGACTATCACATCCGTACGCTGCGATCGTTGGATAGCCAAACTCTTAACCTTCCCCCCCGCCGATGCGCCTCGCGATCGGCGGACCCCTCCAAAGGAGGGGATATCCCTTCGTATCCCCTCCTCGGAGGGGTGGCCGAAGGCCGGGGTGGGTTGGATTATTCCGCCGATTGCGAGGGGACCTCGAATTCCCGGCGCAGTTTGAATTCCGCGACAATGATCAGCGCTTTGGCGACCTCTTCTTCCGCCACCCACAGCTCCGGCCACGTGAAGGTCATGGCGCCAAATCCGCCGCCCACGGTGTGGGCGCCGAATTCGTTGCGCAGAAAGGCGTCAATGCCCTCCCCGCCCAGAAGGGATTTGACGAAATCCGCCTCGGCGAGGCTTCGGGATGTGAACACCTTTTGCATGTTGCGACTCGGTGCGTTCGGGGACCTCCGGTACCGACCTTAGTACCGGAAACTGCTTTTGCCCATGAATTCGCGCAGGATCGATGTCTGCGGGATTTGGTCGATCGGGATGTTTAGGAAACATTCCAGAAAATCCAGCATGCGACGCGCTTCGGCGTATTGCGGATGATAGGGTTTCACCTCGCGCAGTAGCGGCTCGGCCAATGTCTTCAGGGCCGCCAGCTCATAGTCGAGCGCGGAGTTGAAGGCGGCGTCCGCCTCTTTCTGGAAGGGGAATATCCATTTCTTTTCCCCACGCCGCACGCTGGGCCACATCTGCAAGGTGCCCAGCGCGGAATTTCCGCGAAACTGGTGATCGCGCACCATACGGCGTACCAGCCGGTTATCCGTGGTGGATATGCGGTTGTTCGCGTCCAAGTTGAGCTGAGTCAAGGCGCTGATGTAGATCTTGAACTTGTGTTCCGGAGGCACCATCTCGGTCAGGCGCGGGTTGAGGGCGTGGATGCCCTCGACAATGACCATCTGGTCCGGCTCGATTTTGAGCTTGTGCCCTTTGTACTCGCGCGCGCCGTGTTCGAAGTTGAATCGGGGCAATTCGACTTCCTCGCCATTGTCCAAGAGTTGCAGGTGCTCGTTGAGCAGTGCCAAGTCAATGGTCTCAATGTGTTCGAAGTCCGGCTGTCCGCTCTCGTCCTTGGGCGTCTGGGTCCGGTCCACAAAGTAATCGTCCACCGAGATGGTGACGGGCCGCAACCCATTGACGCGTAATTGCACGGCGAGTCGCTTGGAAAACGTGGTTTTCCCCGAGGAAGACGGCCCGGCGATACAGACCCATTTGACGTGATCGCGCTGGTTGGCCACTTGATCCGCCAAGTGAGCGATCTTCTTTTCGTGGAAAGCTTCAGCAATTTTGATGAAATCGCCGATTTCTCGTTTGGCGATGATTTCATTGAGCTGTCCGACTGTTTGCACGTTGAGGATCCGGCCCCATTCCTTGTGTTCCTGAAAGATCTGGAACAGGTGAGGTTGGCGCTCGAACGGGGGCATATGCGGGGCGGTTTCGCGTTCGGGAAACTGAATGACGAAGCCCGGCGGATACGCAATAATG
>SKXR01000205.1 GCA_007128275.1 Kiritimatiellia bacterium | reverse complement strand
TCCTCAAGAAGGGCGACGAAGTCGACGCCATTGTGCTCGAAGTCGATCCGTCCAGCCAGCGCATCAGCCTCGGCTTGAAGCAGGCCCAGGACGACCCGTGGATGGCGATCGCCTCCAAGTATGCCGTCGGCCAGAAGGTGACCGGCAAGGTCAGCAAGCTCGCCTCTTTCGGCGCGTTTGTGGAACTGGAAGAAGGCATTGACGGGCTGGTGCACATCAGCCAGATCAGCGGGGACCGTGTCGCGAAAGTCAAGGATGTGCTTTCGCCGGGTCAGGAAGTCGAAGCGCGCGTTATCAAGATCGATGCGGTCGAACGTCGGATTGGTCTTAGCATCAAGGCGGCGGAAATCGCCGACGAAGATTTTGAGGTCAATGACGACATGTTGCAGGGCCTTCGCGCCGGCGAAGACCTCGTCAGCCTCGGCGGCGCTTTCGACGAAGCCATGGGCGACAGCCGGGGCGAGGAATGGCGCCCGGGCGAGAAGTAATTCTCATCCACAGACCCGATAATCAGAAGAGGCGGCATCCTGTGATGCCGCCTCTTTCTTGTCATGGCCCGGGTGTGGGCGAACGGCTCAACGAAAAACTTCGTCGGCGGCTCGGCGTCCCGCTTCCGCGCCGACTCCGCCCGTGAAGGCCCCCACGCCGGCGCTTACGGTTGCGCCCACGATGCGCTTGATGCGGTTGCCCCAACTGTTCTCACGTTGTGCCATGGCTTCCGCTTCTGCCGTCGCGAGTTTCTGCGCCTGTGCCCGCATCGCCTCCGCATCGGCCTGGGCTTCCGCCATTACACGTGCGGCATACTCCTGTTCAGCCGATTGTCGTTCCAAGGCCATTTGCTGCATGCCGGCTTGGGCGGATTGCATGGCCTGTTCACGTCGCTCGCGACGACGCTGGGCGAACGCGTCCAGGGAACTGCTCTGGGACGTGCCGGTTTCTTGCCATTCAGGCGGTGATGCTTCCGCCGCCGCCAGCGGATTGATCGGCCGTTGCGGCGCGCTTGTTTCCGGACGCGGTTGTTCGTCCCGCTCCAACCAGTAATCGAGGGCGGGTGTGCCGGGCTCGCGGGCGCGTAGATCGGCCCACGTTTGAATCTCGCTCAAGAGCCGAATACCTTCGGCCAGCGGAACGTTTAACCAACGCGCCAATGCAAGCTGACGCAGTTCCGCGTAATCGGCTGGATTGCCCCGGATATCCGTATGCGTCGCCAACCAATAGAGGTAGTCGGGATCGCCGGTGTTCTCTGCGGCCGTATAATCGGCGACAAAGTCTTCGAATTGCTCCCGTGCGTCCTCTCCGAAATGGGCGTCCAAATCGGTCCGCATACGGCCCGTCTCATCATGAAACCAGTCGTCGGTGACGGTGCGGATCTGTTCGGCCTCCGTCGCCGGGGCGTTATCTGCAAGGAGCATCGCTTGGCTGCGCACCTCCTGGGCCAAGGAGAAGTGTACAAAGGATCGTAAGAGTACGTCGGTATCCGCTTCCCACGCGGAGCAGGGGGCGGGTGTGATCCAACCCAGCCATAGCGCAATGCCGATTATTCGTTTCATGATGGTTCTCCGCTAGCTTATTGACTATTGCTCTAGTATGCGCATTTGTAATTTGCCGGGCCCGATATCGAGCACTTGCATCCGAAGGCCATCCGGGGGGGCGAGGACCAGTGCTTCCGCCAGTTCTTCCGCCGGCAGACGCGAGGCCACGCTGAACTCGGCGATCCCGGCCGTATAGGTGCGCTGCACGACCTGCTGGAGGTCCCCGGATCGCGAGCGCAAGGAGTCACGGATGGCGCGCAGCTTCCATATCTGATCGACGCCGCCGACCGACAATTCGAGTTGATAGTCGAACCCGCTACCCGGTGTGGCGGGGGTCCATTTGGTCAGCATCTCCGGAATGAGCTTGTCCAGCGCCATTTCGGACGCGGTGCGCAGGACCTTGGCGCTTCCGCTCACATCTTCCAAGCCCACCTGCGTGGAATCCTCGGAGGCCGCGGCCAGGGTGGCCGCGTTGTCTGTGCGCACGGCGCGCAGGGTGACCACCGCTTGATAGGAGCGGAGGTTGGTGTCGGCGATGCGCCTCGCCGACGGTTTGGCGACGGCCTCGCCGACGAGCACCAGGTCCGCCCCGAATTGCGCACCCAGCGCGGCCGCCCCGCGATTATCGCCGCTGGCGCGCAAGAGGTCCTGGCCGCGCGCGATGTTGGCGCGGACCATGTCCTGGTCCACCACCGGCACGCCCAATTGCATCAGTTTCCGCGCCGCCATGGCTTCCACCTCCGATGTGGCGATGGTGCCCAAGCTTTGCTCATCGACCATGATCATTACGCGCGGCAGCACCGCAGGCAATACCAGCGGCGCCGGTGCGGGCGCGGGGGGCGGCCGATAGGTTTGACGGGGGGGCGGTGGCGGTGGCGCGGCGCATCCATAGAAGATCATCAGTGCCCACAGTGTCTGCATGCGCAACACCGGTACGATTCGACGACCTAGCTGATTCATAACGGATCCTTTCATCGTATTTCCCGGTAGAGTGCGGCGGCCATTTCATGCACGACGGCGCGGGAATGTTGGGCAAGCGTCATCCCGCGGGGGCCCTGTGCCGCATGGTCCACGCTCCATAAAATCCGACCCGTCGTGGAATCGATCATGCGCACACTGACCCCGACGACGGGCAGTGCGTGCCCGCGTTGTGCGACGTTCTCGTATTCGGATACGGATCCGATAATGACCGCGTCGGCGCCCGCCATCTGGCCCAGTCGCGCGGCCTGTCCGGCCGTCAGTCCGGCCATCGCCACCTCGGCTTCGCCCAAAACGTTGGCGAGCTGGCTGCGCTCGATCAGTTGATAACGTTGTGTCTTCAGCAGTTCCGTTACGAACATGTCGGATACGGAAGTCCCGATCAGTTCCGTCGCCGCGCGGAAGGGAAGAACGGCCACGCTACTTGCCGTTCGGTGTTCGGGTGTTACGAAGACGTTGGCGCGACGCCCCGCCGTGCTGAAATGGGGGTTGCCGCCGCCGGGCGCCACACAACCCGCTATGGCGCTCATCAAAATGAAGATGGCGCAAACATGGATCCGGGCGAATTGTCGCGGCTTCATCTTGTGCGGCGTAGCGTACCCATTCATCGTTTCCCTCTCGTCATCGTCGTTGCGTTTCCAGACGGCGTAGGCGTTGTTCCATGTTCCGCATCTGTCCGAGTTGTTGTTCGATCCGGTCCAGCCGCCGTTCAATGTCTTCTAACCTTCGTTCGATCGAGGTGCTCAAGGTGGGGGGGCGACGGGTAGCCGGTCCCAAGCGGGTTTCAAGACGTTGGATCTGCTCTTCCAAGGCGTTCAGTGCTTCCTGCAAGCGTTCCAGATCGTTCCGTAGTACTTGGACGTCGACATCGGAAACTGTCTTCTCGACGGATTCCGGGAAGAGGGTTTCGACGGCCCGCTCGGCGGCGCTGACACGCCCGGCGCATCCAAGGGTGAACACACAGACCGTGACGGTTAGCAAGAGTCGGGTCGTTGCGTTGCTGTACGTTTTCATAGCCGTGTTCTGTAAGTCGTACCGGTTAAATGGTGCCACTCACCCGGCGTCCTTCCCGCGAAGGCGCGGTCGGTTGGCTGTCGGGCTCGGAGGCCGGTCGTGGCGGGCGTTCTCTTTCGGGCTCGCGCGTTGGCCGCGCGGGCCGTTCTGTTTCAGATACCTTCTCGCGGGCGCAGATGGGGCATTGACGTGGTACCGGCCGTTGCCCGGTCCACGAGTACCCGCAGCCATACCGGACGGTCACGGTTCCGTCAGGGTTCTTCTGCCCGTCGACGACGCCAATGGGATCGTCCGAAGGAGGCCGGCGGGTGGGGCCGTCCCTGGATCCCGACGAGCGATCGCCTGAATCACGTTGAGGCCCGCGGGCCGGCTCTCCAGCCGGCGGAGCCGCTGTCGCGGTTTGCGCCCCGTCCGCCGCCTCGCGGCCGCCGGAGCCGGCGTCGGAGTCGCGTCTTGTTCCAAAGATGCCTTGCGAGGCTTCTTCCGCCGCGGCCGTACCGAATGTGGTGGCGAAGGATTCCGCGCCCTGCTGAACCCCCGCCGTAATCGCTTCTCCCATAACGTTGCCCCAGCTGCTTTCACGTTGTGCCTGGGCGCTTTGCCGTGTGGCGGCTTCTTGGATGCTTTGTGCTTCCCGGCCGCCGGCGGTTCGGACCAGATCCGCTTCGCGCCGCAGGTCATCGCCCGAACGAGCCGCCGTCGATAATTCCTGGCCGAGGTACATTCCTTGTTGAGAGGTGCTGACCTGCTGGCTGCGTTCGTCTTCCCGCCGCCCCATATACCCCTCCAAGGCGCCGGGCCCCGTGCGGTTGTAACTCGGCTCGTACTCGTCCGCGCTGGGTTCGCTACCCCGTAACCGTTCGGCCTGCTCTTGGATTTCCCGATTCCATTCGTCTTTCTGTTCCTGCGTGATCGGATCGTAGCGATCACC
>SKXR01000287.1 GCA_007128275.1 Kiritimatiellia bacterium | reverse complement strand
CGTTCCAACTCCAGCAACGCAGTTCGTTCCGCCTCATTCACGGCCACCACGATTTTGCCGCACTGTTCGCAAGGAATACTGTGGTCACGGCAGAACCGGTAGAGCGCGTCGCGCCCCTCGGCGCAGAACCGCGCTTTCAGCGAGCCGGGTTTGTAGTAGAGACCGGCATGGATCACGCCGCTATTGTGACCGGTTTGATGGGAAGCCAGACGCGATTCGCCTTCCAGCACAATGAGTTTCCGGCGCCCCTGTTGCGTGAGCGCCAGCGCCGTCGCCAACCCGACGATACCGCCACCGATGATTGCTATGTCGTGTTGCGGCATTTGACGCTAAATGCTCAACAATCCGGTAAACAAGGCGAACAGCACAAAGAGGGACGCACCCGTCAAAGCCATGGACAAGAAGGGCAACGGGCTACCGTCGATCCGGCGGCGTTTCACCTTGGAGAACACGGCCAAGCCGCTCAACACCAGAGCCAGCAGGACCACGGAAAGAAAGGCCGCAAAATTCTTTGAGGCATGCGGCGCTATGGAGCCCGCAGGCCCGACCAAGGGCAACAGGATCAGCACAAACTGAAACGTTACGGCAGCGGCAATGGTCAGATAATTCCCCACCGCGGGACGGGCGAGGAAATCCCCTTCGCGCGTCCTTTCCAGCACCGCTTCCTGTTGTTGCCGACTCCTCTTCTTTGCTGCTTTCCCCATCGTAAAGTCCTTTACTCCAGCGTCAGTTTCGAAAGCCATTGGTTTATGGCGCGGGTCTTCTCCGCCTCTTCATCGCGCAAGGCGCGCAATTGAGCGTTTAGTCTTCCCAATTCCTCTTCCTGTTCAATCAATTTCCGTTCCCACATGGAAAAACTATCGGACGGACGCTGCACCACGGCCATATTCTGCCGGATACGTTCCTGTTCTTGGGTGATTTCTTCAATTCTTTTCTCCACATCCTGGCGCCGCCGCTGAAGTTCCGACAACGCCAACTGCCGGTCCGCCAACTGCTGCATGGCCTCTTTCAAGGCGGGCGAGATGACCCGTTGCCGCACAAAATATTCAATTCGATCCGGGCGCAACGTGCTCAGAGCAATGGTCTGTTCCTGAATCTGACGTTGAGTTACCGGGAAGGTCTTCGCCTCATCGGATTTCAATGCAATGCGGAACCGATACAGTTCCCCGGTGCGCTCGGGTTCGTCCGCCGGCCGCAAGAGATCCCAGCCCGGTTTAAGCGGGTGTTCGATGATCAGCTCCCGCTCGCGATCACGTGTACTGCGTATCCGATAGGTGGCCGTCTCCCGTAATTCCCGGTCCGTGTGAAGCACGCCCTGCACGATCTTCATGCGCACAATTTCCTGCGGCTCCCGTTCCCACTCGACCACCACGTCCGTGGCCAGATCCAAGGCATACCCCAGGAAACGCGTTTCGCCGATTTGCGTGTCCGGCAAGCGCGCGTCCCCCGCATAAATACCCCCTTCAAATACGGTCACCGGGCCCTGCGACAGGAACACGTGCGACGTGTTTTCCAACTCCACCCCGTTCAACGGATGCCGCGCATGGACGGACTCGTTATAGATCGATAAGGACGCACCATTCACTTCCGCTTGCACGATGGGCAACATCGCCGAGGACTGGCGCGGAATGCTTACCGGCTCATCGACGACATACCGGAACAGCTCGCCGGCCTCTTCCCCGACCGCGACAGCCTGTTGTTGAGCAAAATCGGTGACGGCCATCTCATCGCGTAACGGCGCGGGCGCTCGCGCGCGACGGACCGGCTCGGCCATGGCCATCGGAGCCATTTCCATGTCCATCGCCCGGGCATATTCCGGCGGCACAATACCTTCATGCAACTGATGCTTCACCTCGGGACGGCGCACGTATATCGGATCGTACAGATTCTGAATGAACGAGAGCGGCCTTCCGGCGACCAGCGATACCGCCACCTCTTCCCAATCATCGTCGGTCAGGTTCTCCACATGGCCCCAGCCCTGCAGCAGCAGGTTGTCGTCATTGATGATCACGCGGTAACTCGCTCTCCAGATCGGACTTTCGAGCATGTACGCCACGCGCACGCCGCGTTCCCCTTCCCCGAGAAAGTGCAGACGCAGGCTCTTGCGTGTCTGGTCCATCTGCGACGCCAAAACCGCGAGCGCGGATTGAAAATCCTTCGCCAACGCCTCGTCCAACACGTCCAGTTCCTGGATCTCGTCCAAGCGAACGGGCCGTACGCCCTGTGTCGTAAACAGATTCAACACATAGTCGGTCAGGACCGCGTCATCTTCCTTCCGCACCTGTTCTTCCACGCCGACCACTCGGCCTTCGTAGTCTCTCGCAGAGGCCTTGACGCGCACGGACGCGCCGCGCAAGCGATTCAGGAGCGTGGCCAAGGAAGGATTGTCGGTCAGATCGATCGCGAACGAGCGCAGCGTGCGTTCCAACGGATCAGGCGCGTCGTACGTGACCGCGGACACCATGCCGCCATCCTGATCAATGACCACGAGTGACTTGATGACATCGTTGACCTGCTCCCGCCGAAAGCGCAGTTCCGCCTGATCATCACCGGTCACCGTCCCCTGCCGCTCAAAGTACGCCACCCCGCTATTGAACAGCGTGACGTGGCGCAACGGGAGGTCGGCGTCGCTGGACACCCCCAGCAGCAACAGCACGACTACACACAACGCACGAATTTTCATGGCGCATCTCCCAAGCCCGATTTATTCACTTAGGGGACAACATAACAGCACAACGTGCCCGCGTCGACGACAAAGCCGAACACGAGAACACGATCGTTATTGATCAGCGCGGAGACCCTTGCCCGCGTTCTCCCAGGTTCAACTTCGAAACGCGCAGGCGCAGCAGTGAGAGCCGTAGGGTCACGTCTCCAAATTCAAGATTTCAGCGCATTGCTTCCAAGCACGCTGAATATCCGGGCGCTCCACCCGCCTGCGCTCAAACAAGCGCACGGCCTCACTGACCGCCGAGTAGTCCATGCCGCCCGCCAACTCACCCAATTCCCTCAACATCAGGCCCCCTCTGCGTCGCGCCACGCACAGCGCCATATCCCGCCCCCAATCCCCGTGTCGCTCCGAAAACGCGCCCCATTTTTCACCCTTCACCCGCTCCACCGCACCGACAATCTCCAGCCAAGATACCCGTCTGCGCAGTTGACGCCGTCCCCGCGTCTCGCGGACCACTTTGACTCCCTGTCGCGCACGTTCCGCGAATCGCTCGCTTCCCAGTATCGTCCCCCAGCGCAAGCGCGACCAGAGATCCTCCTCATGGCCCTGCCGCAAACGTTTCTCCGCCTCCCGACGGTATCCCGCGCACTCCCCACCCACCCGGTTCAACACCGCCGACTGGGACAACCAGACCGGCGGAGCCTCATAGCCCGCGTAGGCCCGATAACTGCTCCAGCGATAGCTCCTTAATGTTTCCAGACGCTTCCTTGCCACCTCCGCCGTCGGCCTCCTCAATCCCTGCCCTTCGACTCGCTTATCGCGCTTTCCCCATCCCAGTCTCTTCACCGCAACAGGATTGTAGTGAATGTACAGGCTCAACTCCAACAGCCACGCGGCCTCTTCGACCAAGACGCTCTTGAATCGTCCTTGGAACACGTGCCCCACGCGGTGATGCCGCTTGTTCCACCAGATACCATATCCGTTGTTGAGCCATTGCAGCGCCCGGCTCAAGTTGGCATGGGGGGTGCGGATGAGCAGATGATAATGATTGGCCATCAGTACATAAGCGTGGATTTCCACGGCGTACCGCTTGACCATCTCCTCCACGCGGTCCAGAAACTCCGTGCGATCCCGTTTGTCATAATAGATCGCCTCCCGGTTCTGCCCCCGAGCCGTCACATGATACCAGCCACCCGGGATATTGATGCGCAACGGTCGTGTCATAGTCGCCGTATGTCACAACCCACCCCTCCTGTCAATTCTTGAATTTGGAGACGTGACCCCTCACTCCCTCCCTCAGGGATATCAGCGGGATGGTTTCACGTCGATGACCACTTTTACCGCTTCGTTCCGGCTGCGCACGGTCACTTCACAAAATCGCCACGCCGACTGCACGGCGCCGGCCAGACTTTTCCGCGTGGCCTTGGTCTTCACGGTGCGCGAGGCGTCTTTGCCGACGGTGACGGCGACTTGACCGGCCCGCTCGCGGTCGTCGAGACGGCAACGCACCACGTAGGTCCGTTCCCCGGGCATGCCCTTGTAAGTCCCTTTGGGCGCGGGGATATACACCTCGATGCGATCCGCGGTCCGTTTTGCGCGCACGCGCGTGACGGCATGACGCCCCTTGCGGAATTCCATGCTTTCTCCGTCATCCTCGTAGAGCGCGTATTCCGAGGGCGCCAACGGATCGGGAAAGTAGTCGAAATGAATCTCTTTCGGCGTATCTACCCCGATGGCCTCGCCCACGGGCTGATTCGGGATGATGGCGCCCTGTCGCACGTAGGTGGGGATG
>SKXR01000003.1 GCA_007128275.1 Kiritimatiellia bacterium | reverse complement strand
CGCAGAGCGGACAAGGGCGAGTTGGCCTTTGGCACGGTCGATACGTGGCTGATCTGGAAACTGACCGGCGGCAAAGTGTATGTCACCGATCCGACCAACGCGTCGCGCACGATGTTGTACAACATTCGGACGGGCGATTGGGACAACGATATGCTGCGCCTATTGAATATTCCTCGCACGGTGCTGCCTGAAGTTCGCACTTCAAGCGAAGTCTACGGCGAAGCGCATGGCCGTTCATTTCTGGCCGGTATCCCGGTGGCGGGTGTGGCCGGTGACCAGCAGGCCGCATTGTTCGGGCAGGCCTGTTACCGGTCGGGCATGGCCAAGAACACCTACGGGACCGGATGCTTTCTCGTCATGCACACAGGCGAGAAACGGGTGGAATCCAAGAACAACCTGCTGACGACGGTGGCATGGAAGATCGGCGACAAGACGGAATACGCGTTGGAAGGCAGCATCTTCATCGCGGGGGCGGTGGTGCAATGGTTGCGTGACGGACTCGGGCTGATCCGCTCCTCGTCGGAGATTGAATCGTTGGCATCGAAAGTCAAATCCACCGACGGCGTGTTCTTTGTGCCGGCCTTTGCGGGGTTGGGTGCGCCCCATTGGGATCCCTACGCGCGCGGCACGCTCGTAGGCATGACGCGCGGCACGACCGCCGCGCATATAGCGCGCGCTGCGCTGGAGGCCATTGCCTATCAGTCATACGACGTGTTGAAAGCGATGGAGTCCGATGCCGGAATGAAGCTGAAAGAGTTGCGCGTGGACGGGGGCGCCTGTGTGAATAATCTGCTGATGCAGTTTCAAGCGGATCTGCTGCGCGTCCCGGTGATTCGTCCGCGCATTACGGAAACCACGGCGTTGGGCGCGGCGTATCTGGCCGGGTTGGCCGTCGGGTATTGGAAGAACCGCGACGAAATCGCGCAGCATTGGAAGATGGAGAAGACGTTCAAACCCCGCAAGAATGCGAAAGACATGAAACAGGGTCTGGCGGAATGGCGTCGCGCTCTGGAACGGGCGAAAGGGTGGATGGGCAGGGATGCATGAACAGGGAGCGTATACTGGACAAGGTCGTCTCCCGCACGAAACCTTGGGACCTTGTGGTCATCGGGGGCGGCGCCACCGGGTTGGGCGTGGCACTGGACGCGGCGTCGCGCGGTTATCAGACGTTGTTGCTTGAACAACACGATTTCGCCAAAGGCACATCCAGCCGCAGCACCAAGCTGGTGCACGGCGGGATTCGTTATCTGAAGCAGGGCAATGTCGGTCTCGTCATGGAAGCGCTCAAGGAACGCGGCCGGCTTTGCGTGAATGCCCCGCATCTCGTGCACCATCTCTCGTTCGTTGTGCCCGTCTACACGTGGTGGGAAGGGCCGTTCTACGGGGTTGGCATGCGCATCTATGATCGCATGGCGGGTGAACTTGGATTGAAACCCTCCAAGGCCTTGTCGCTGGAAGAGACGCGCAAACGACTGCCGACCATCGAACCCGAAGGCTTGCGGCGCGGCGTAATCTATTACGACGGCCAGTTTGACGACGCGCGGCTCGCCGTCAGTTTGGCCCGGACGATCGATGACGTGGGAGGGTGCGCCCTCAACTATATGCGGGTCGTCGGTCTGATCAAGGAGCAAGGGGTGACGGCCGGGGTCCGGATCAGGGACGAGGAAGGCGGGAAGGAACTGGAAGTCCGCGCGCGCGTAGTGGTGAATGCGACGGGCGTGTATACGGATGAAGTCCGGAAGCTGGACGACCCGGACATGGCGCCGCTCATTGCGGCCAGTCAAGGGACGCATATTGTGTTGCCCCGATCGTTTCACCCCGGCGACAGCGCCATCATGATCCCGCACACTGCGGATGGGCGTGTCTTGTTTGCCGTGCCGTGGCACGATCATGTGATCGTGGGCACAACGGATGTGGCCATGACCGATATCCCGCTTGAGCCGCGGCCGCTACAGGAGGAGTTGGACTTCCTGCTCGGTCATTCCTCGAAATACCTTACGGGCGACCCGACGGCCTCCGACGTGCTCAGCGTATTCAGCGGTTTGCGCCCGCTGGTTAAAGGCGAGGGGGCGGAGTCCACGGCGGCCTTGTCGCGCGATCACACGATCCTTGTGGCGCAGAGCGGTTTGATCACGGTCACCGGCGGGAAATGGACCACGTATCGCAAGATGGCGGAAGACACCGTGAATCAGGCGGAGCTGTTGGCGGGTTGGGAGGAGCGCCCTTGTCGGACCGCCACGCTGGCCATTCACGGCGCCACGGACGTCGTGCCCGCCGCGCGGCATTTGCAGGTGTACGGCGGCGATGCGCCCGCCTTGATGGCCTTGGCGGACGAACAGCCCGGGGGGCGCGAATCGTTGCATCCGGCGTTGCCTTATTGGCGGTCGGAAGTGATCTGGGCCGTGCGGCATGAAATGGCGCGGTCGGTGGAAGATGTCCTGGCGCGCCGTACCCGCGCGCTTTTTCTCAACGCGCAAGCCGCCATCGATATGGCGCCCATGGTGGCGGAGTTGATGGCGGGCGAGATGGGGTGGGATGCAGGCAGGCGCAAAGAACAGATCCGTCGGTTTACGCAGGTCGCGCAGGGCTATCTCATATCCACCCGCACGCGATAGAAGCGGACGATGCCGTCCGATACCGGACGGTCATCCACGCGCGAGAGGGGCTCGCCGGTTCCGGGAATGTACTCGTGCTCGCCCACGACAATCCATGTGGCGCCGTTTCCGATGCCGGATACGGATTCGATCGTGTAGAGGAACTCGGTTTCCGACGGGAAGCGAAGTTCAACGCGTCCGTCAGGTAGCGGTATGATTTCCAGACGCGTCACTTCGGCGACTTCCAGCAAGGTCATGGGAGTGCGTCTCGGTACAAACTCCGATTCGATTCGTGTTTCATCGTCGTCGTCCACGGTGATGGTCATGGTGGTCGTTGTGGCGCCGTCATCGTCCCGGGTCGACGTCTCGTCGGAGAACGTCATGGATGTTCCCGCGGATTCCAATGCCGTCAAGGTGTCGCTCATGTAAACGTCAATGAAGACCGGGAGATGGTCCGAGGAGGTCCAACTGGTCTCCGGCGGCAGTGGGTCGCCCGCTTTCGGCAATCCCGGAAAGGCGCCGTCATGCTTGGAATGATAGATTTCTCCGGCCGGGACTTTGGCGGCCAGCGCTTCGCTCACGTGCAGATAATCCAGGCGGGAGATAAAATTGTTGTCCAGGAAGGTATAGATTCCATTGCCGTCCGCTTGCGTGATGATGGAGCGATAGAAACCGTGATCCGCCTCGGTGTATCGGTCGTCGGGGAACCGGGCATACAGCACCGGGAAGGTGATGTCTTGCCCGAGTTCATAGGATGCGGGAAACGCAGATTCATTGTCATTAAACCATGCCTCGCTGAAGGAGAGTACTTGCGGTTGCGTGAAGAAGTCGGCGTTCATGTCACCGAGTACGATGTATTCGACATGGGCGGTGTTGGCCGCGCGATACGCGTCGATATCCTGAATGACCCGTATGGTTTCCACGGCGCGCCGGAATTGGCTGACCTCGTCGCCCATGGCTTTCTTGTGGGCGTTCCAGATGACCAGCGGCAGATCCGCGTCGGGCACATCGATAACGGCGCGCCATACCGGCCGGGCCATTTCATTGGCCGGGGCGGGGGACCCTACGGTCTGCGTGGACTGAATCGGGAAACGGCTGAAATAGCCGGTGCGCTGTCCTCCTTCAGGCGCCAACGCGGTGTGGGCATAGCCCAGTTCCGTGGCGAGCGCGACCCACTCGTTGCTCTGGCTGGCGAAGAGCTCCTGGAAGGCGACGATGTCGGCGTCCAATCGTGCCAGCGTGGCCTTGAGCGCGTTGTATTTCTCGCCGTCGACTTCGCCGATGCCGTTTTCGGTGTTGTAAGAGGCCACACGCACATGGCGGCCTTCCGTGACGGGTTGCGTGATCGAACCGGAAACCGCGCCCTCGGTGCGGATGTCGTCGATCTGCAGCAGGCCCGTGCCGGCGGTATCGCGCGATCCGTTGTCCCATCCGAGAATGCGGATCCGACTCAACGCACGCCCGGTTACGCCGCTCACCGGGACTTGGACGGAAACCACGTCGCCGTTCGGCATGTTCTGTGTATGGATGACGTTTCCATCGATCGAGACGCTCAAGGCTGACGGGCCCGCGGCGGTCGCGCGGGCGAGAAACGTGATGTTGGTAATGTCAAAGGTGGTTCCCGTACGCGCCTCGATCGCGTAGATGAAGTGGCGCGCGTTGCTTACGTCGGTTTCGGCCAGGCCGCCGCCGACCTGCGCGTACGGGACACCGGACCCGGTCCATAACGATTCGTTTACGCTGCCGATCCCGGGTCGCCCGGTATTGTGCACCAGATGGGACGAGGTCACATTCGGATGGCGCGCATGGGGCGTTACCTCCCCGTCGGTAAACTCGTACAGCGACAACAAGGCCGCTTCCAGCGCGGCGGTCGTGAAGG
>SKXR01000096.1 GCA_007128275.1 Kiritimatiellia bacterium | reverse complement strand
GGGTGTCGGGTGCGCGGAATCGGAATGCTTCTCACTTCTTACTTATTACTTTTAGCTTCTCACGATCTTCTCCGCCAATTCCCGGCACGACAACTGGCCGGGCGCGGTGGATCCGTCGATATGGCCGTAGGCGAGGCAGGAACCGAGCTTCGGAAACTCGATGCGCGTCGGGGTGCCCAGATCGCCCATCCCGATCAGGCAGAGCGGGGCAGATCGCGACTCCTGCAGCAGTTGCTTCAATGGTGTGACATCATCCTGCGTATTCACCGTGACCGCCATTTTGACCACGACCCGTTCGCTGATGGCGGCGCGTCGTAGCACATTGCGTAACTCGTCCAATCGCGGTGTCTTCTCGTAATCGTGATGCGAAACGATCAGCGCCTTGTTCTTCTGTGCCGCCAGATCGGCGAGTTCCGGGAGGAGCACACTGCGCAATTCGATGTCCACGCAGGCGCAATATTCAAGGGCCTTCAGTACGTGGGGCCGCCGGTCCTCATCCGTGCCTTGCCAGTGCCCGCCTTCTTCCGGAATGCGCAGCGTGGCGATGACGGGATAGCCCTTTTCCTCAATGGCATGCGCCGCGTCGATCCAATCACCTGTCTCGACGCCGATGCGGTCCAGGCGGAGTTCCACGATATCGCATCCCGGCGCCGGGTCGGCCAGTAGGGCGTTCACGGTCTTAAGGGCGGAAACGATACCGACCACGCGGGCCGATTCCCCGACGGGTAACGCGCCAAATTGCACGATGGGTGTGTTCATGAATGTCAGCATAAGAGGTCGCCACGGCGTAGTCCATCCCGTTTTGATCGAAGTCTCTCTCCCGGCACGAAGCAGAGAAGAGAACCACGGATTCACACGGATGAACACGTAGAATAGGATGGTTGAGTGCCTGCCATTCGTTAACTTCATTCACACACTCTCATAGCCAATCAGTTCACCGCCCGCGCCGTGGCGTTCTGTGCAATATCCCTGCTTGCACTGGCAGGCGCGGCCTGAGAGCTTCGCTGCAACACCTTGCTCTTGGCGAAGGAGGGCCACCGCAATCCATATTCCCTTTGTGTCGGCCTGCCCTGACGTTCCTTTTGGACTGCGGCGGCAGAGCGAAGCGTCGACGCCGCTTCGGCTTGGCCATGAACTGCTGGGCCGGACTTGATTAGAATCAAGGCAGATTCAAGGGACACAGAAGTATTCCGCGCGCTGTTCGTTTACTGTCATTAGAATCTACGATCGTGGAAACAGATGACAGTTAATCACAATCATCACAATCTCATCACAATCAAGGACACAATCAAGGGACACAGAAATAATGCCGAAATGAAGTTGATGGTTGATTTATTTGTCTCTGTATCCTGTTCGTAATGAGCAAGATGGATGGCCAACGGCTCTGATGATGCAACTTTCCCCGGAAAATTCGCTTCCTCGTTGCTTTATAGAGCAGGGACATGCAGTCCCGACAAAGAAGCGAACGCATGAGACAGGCGCGACTCAAGATCGATGAACAACCTACCTGGTACCATTGCTATAATCGGATAGCCGGCACCCGGTACGACCTGCCGTTTGGCGATATTGAAAAGGAACAGTTCGTGAGGTTGCTGCGCCGGGTCAGCATCCTCTATACCGTGGAAGTTGTGGCGTACCAAGTCATGTCCAACCACTTCCATCTCCTGGTCTATGCGCCTGCGGATGAACCCGATGCGGACGAAATGTGCCGGCGCTTCAAGGCGTTTCATGGGGGTAGACGGACCTTGGAGCCCGACAGTCCGACCTGCCGGAGGTGGCAGGCACGCAGTCGGGATATCAGTTGGTTCATGCGGCACCTTCAACAATTGTTCACCGGCTGGTACAACCGGACCCGCCCCGTCCGGCGCAGGGGGTCGCTATGGGCGGACCGGTTCAAACATACGCTGCTGGAATCGGGACTGGCCGTTTGGGCCTGCTGGACGTATATCGAGAACAATCCGGTGCGCGCCAGGATGGTGGAACAGGTGGCTGATTACCGGTTCTGCTCCCACGGGTACTGGTTGCAGTCCGGACGTCATCCGTTCTCGGGGAACGTGCGCCGGACGGCATTGCCGATGCTCTGGGACCTGTTCGGGCTCCAGGACCTTTCCGAAATACGTGCGGCAATGGGAAAGGCATTGGCGGGTAAGGTCGATCGGGAGGCTGACAGCGCGGGTTTCACCTTTTCTGTACAGCGCCGGGTGCGGCATTGGACGCAGGGCTTGGTGATCGGGTCGCAACTGTATGTGCGCGAGTCACTGAGCCGACACCGCCGGGTGGCCGACGTGCTGCATCACCGCATGGATCGCGCTGAATCACTCAGCGGACCTCCGCTCTATTCATGGCGCCGGCTGAGAAGTGTTGAGTCCGGCTAAAGCCGGATGGGCTAGCGTCACCACGCGACCAAAGAATGGCCGAGCGCATCCGGCATGCACGGGTCTGCCCCTCATAAGTGGGTAAAACACATGTTGCAGCTCCCAACCCGGACTCCGGCCCGAAACAACCGCTGCACACCCGCGAAACTTGGCGACCGGACTGCGCCCTGATGATTTTCCCACCTGATCTCCCCGAAATCCTATCCCGCATCCCGATGAGGATGTTATTTCTAGGATGTTATTTCTATGTCCCTATCTTTCTTAACGTTCCCTTTAAACGTCGTTCTCTGTCCCTAATGTTCCTACTAACGTCGTTCTCTGTCCCTAACGTTCCCTAGTTCGTTCCCTGCTTCGTGCGCCGCAAGCGCGGCGGCAACTACCTGCCACGGAACGTGCCGGCGAATGGCGGCCGATTTGCCCGCCAAAGACGCAGCCTCTTCAGCGGCCCGTGCAGCGGCATGAACCAACTCCTGCCGGACACCGGACGCGGAGATAAGCCAAAGCAACATTTGCGGCTCAACGATGCGGTTGTAGACGTAGCGGGCGTCACGCTCCGGGGCGCTTCTGCGGGGGTACGTGCCGGTGTTCGAGTCTGGATCCAACCAGCCAAGCCAGTGATCTTTCTGCGTTCGGTAGTTGTTGTATCCGGGTTGGCGATCCGCGACCGGCTCATCAGACGGTAGACCGCGTATCGCCTGGATGAACCATTCCATGCTGTCAGGTCGAAGCTGCGCTCCTTCATTCGTTTCACGAGAATCTGTTTTGTCCGCTAATGCGACGGATAGTCCCATGAACAGCATGAGAGGAGCGATGTACAATCTTATCCTTGAACTCATAACTTCCAACAAGTGATTGAATAGTCTACCTGATCTTCCTCCATTGGCTGTACCAATTCTGAGGTGAGTCCTGCGCTTCATCTTCTACACGTTTACGGTTTCTGTTTCAAGACGGCTCCGCGAGAATAGGCCCCATACTCGTCGGAGCGGAGCCGCTGGCTGCTTCTGCAAGCCGTCCTGGGGGCGTACGGCCCAGCGATCTGTGACTTCGAACCCAGTTGTAGGTGCAGAGCGCAACGGGCAATTTGTGCTCTGGTGTTGTATCCCGGAAATGGCCGCACATGCACGTCCCGCTTTCGCTACGGCGTATCAAGCAAATGTTCTTCCGTCGCTCCGGTACCCAACGCATGGCATGCGGAAAAATGTCACACGTGTGACATTTTTCCGTAAGCGGTTGGCGTGCAGGCTGGATGAGCGTGAAGGGGAAGGCTTGTCAGGCCGATGTTCCTGCGTATGCTCATACTACTGAGGCATTCACATCCAATGAGAAAGGAGCAGGATCATGAAGAAGGCTGGAGTCATCCTCGCGGGTTGCGGATATCTGGACGGAGCGGAGATTCATGAGGCGGTCTTGACCTTGCTGGCGCTGGACGAGGCCGAGGTGGAGGCGGTCTGCATGGCGCCGGACATCCCGCAACGGAAAGTGGTCAATCATTTGACGGGTGAAGACGTTGACGAAACACGGAATGTACTTGTCGAGTCGGCGCGTATTGCGCGCGGCAAGATTGTGGATATCGCGTCCGCGAACACAAAGGATTTGGATGCGCTCCTCCTGCCCGGCGGGTTCGGTGCGGCGCTGAATCTGTGCGATTTTGCGGTGGCCGGTCCGGACATGACGGTGAACGAGGACGTGGCGCGCGTCGTGCGAGAGGTGCACGAGGCCGGAAAGCCGATTGGCGCCATTTGCATTGCTCCTGCCATCATCGCCAAGCTGATCCCCGGCGTGATGTTGACGATCGGGACCGACGCGGCTACGGCCGGCGCGCTGGAGCTGATGGGCGCCTCGCACGAAAATTGTGCGGTGAACAGCATTGTCATTGATGGGGAACAAAAGGTAGTCTCTACTCCCGCCTATATGTTGGGGCCGTGGGTCAAGGACGTGGCCGCAGGCATTCGGGCGTGTGTGAAGGAGGTATTGTCGCGGGCCTGATCGGAAGTGGCGGCGCGGCGTGTTTATTGTGGCGGGAGGAAGTGCATGAAAATACATGAATATCAGGCCAAGGAGCTGTTTGCGGACTACGGCATACCGGTGCCGCCGCAGCAGTTGGCGGTGACCCCGGACGAGGTGTACGAGGCGGCGCGGAAGT
>SKXR01000033.1 GCA_007128275.1 Kiritimatiellia bacterium | reverse complement strand
GGATGATGCGTTTGGCCGGGTTGACAGACGGGCCGCCGATGGGGATCATGTTCTGCGTAATGCTCGGGCCGCGATCGCGCGGTTCGCCGATGCCGGTGAAAATGCGGCCGAGCAGGGCGTCGGAAAAGGGAATCTGCATGACGCGCCCGAGGAAACGCACTTCGGCGGCGGTGGAGATGCCGCGTCCGCCGGCGAAGACTTGGAGGTAGACGCGATTGCCTTCGATCCGGATCACTTGCGCGAGGGATTCGCCTTGTTCGGAGCGGACCATGGCGAGTTCACGGTAGGTGACGTTGTCCGCTTCCAGGCTGATCACGTTGCCCGCGATGCGATCCAGTTTGGTGTATACCTTATGCATAATCCGTGACCTCCGCGATCATCTTCTCGATGCGCTCTTCGATTTGTTTGAATTCTTCGCTGTCCATGACGTTCTGGTTCCAGTCGCGCGTGACCTGCGTCAGGGCCTGGAAGAATCGGCGTGCGCTGTCCTTGTCCTCGAACGTGATGGGGGTTTCGATGATCTTGACGATGCGTCCGAACACGTACTGTTGCCGTTCGGCGCCGGTAGCGGCGTCGACGTCGTTGAAAGCGTCCTGTTGCAGGTAGACGCTGTCGAGGTATTCGGATTTCAGGTAGACGACGAAGTCATCGGTGGAGGTGCCTTCCTCGCCGACCACTTTCATCATCTGATTGATTTCGTTGCCCTGTCGCAGGGACAGGCGCGCGCGTTCGACTTGTTCGTCGTCCACGACGCTGGGGTATTTGCTCCAACTTTCCAACGGGGCGATGGCCGGATAGCGCCGCGCGTCGGACCGTTCCCGGGACAGGCCGTGGAAGGCGCCGACCACTTTGAGCGTGCTTTGCGTGACCGGTTCTTCGAAGTTGCCGCCCGCCGGGCTGACGGTGCCGCCGATGGTTACGGAACCGATGCTGCCGTCGCGCAGGCGCACCACGCCGCCGCGTTCGTAGAAAGAGGCGATGACGGATTCAAGATAGGCGGGGAACGCTTCTTCGCCGGGAATTTCTTCAAGGCGCCCGGAGACTTCGCGCAGGGCTTGCGCCCAGCGGGAGGTGGAATCGGCCAGGAGCAACACGTTCAGGCCCATTTGTCGGTAGTACTCGGCGATGGTCACGGCGGTGTAGACGGACGCTTCGCGCGCGGCCACGGGCATGGAGCTGGTGTTGCAGATGATCAGGGTGCGTTCCATCAGGCTCTTGCCCGTGCGCGGGTCGGTGAGCTCGGGGAATTCGCGGAGTGTCTCGACGACTTCGCCCGCACGTTCGCCGCAGGCGGCGATGATGACCACGTCCACCTCGGCGTGGCGACTCGTGATCTGTTGCAGCACGGTCTTGCCCGCGCCGAACGGGCCGGGAATGCAATAGGTGCCGCCGCGCGCGATCGGAAACAGGGTGTCGACGATGCGGATCTTGGTGACCAGCGGTTCGGTGGGGCGCAGGCGTTCGTCGTAGGCGCGAATCGGAATCTTGACGGGCCAGGTTTGCGTCATGGTCACTTCGCGGACTTCGCCGCGCTCGTCTTTGACCTTCGCGAGCACCTGATCCAGCGTGTATTCGCCTTCTTTCACAATGGATTCCACCGTGAACGCGCCGCGGAACCGGAACGGGATCATGATGCGGTGGGTGAAGATGCCTTCGGGCACCGTGCCGATCGAATCGCCCGCCATGAGGCGGTCGCCTTTCTTGACGGACGGCGTGAACGCCCATGTCCCTTCGCGGTCGAGCGGGTCGAGGTAGGTGCCGCGTTGCAGGAAGAAGCCGCATTGTTCCGCCAGCGCGGGCAACGGATTCTGCAGGCCGTCGTAGATCTGGCCGAGCAGGCCGGGACCGAGATGCACGGAAAGCATCTCGCCCGAGAATTCCACGGCATCGTCGACGCTGAGGCCGGTGGTGTCTTCGAACACCTGCATTTCCGCGGCGGTGCCGCGAATGCGGATGATTTCCGCCTTCAGATGGACGTCACCGACTATCGCATAGCCGACTTCGTTTTGTACAACGGGTTGATCAAACTGCACGCTGATCAGGTTGCCGTTAATGCCGATTATCTTTCCCATATTCTTGCTCATGCACCACCCAACCGTTCGAGTTCAAGGGATTCGTCCACGTTATCTGTTATAAAGGTTTCGACGCGTTGCAGGCCTTCTTCGTCGGACAGGCGGGCCCAGCGTTCCATCAGGCGCAGGCGGAGGGCGTAGGCCATGACCTCCTCAAAACCGAACCGGTCACCGAGAATCCGGTCGTCCAGTGCGTTCCAGCGACTGCGGTCCAGTGCCAGTTCCCGTTCCAGCGGTTGGGTACGGGTCATGGCGTCCGTTACGGCCTGTGCCGCGGCGATATCGTATCCGGCATGCATGCGCATAAAAGGCCGCGCCTCGATGTGCAGCCGCGCGGCTCGAAAACGGGCTTGGATATTGCGCATCTGGGTGTCCAACGCGTTCCACCAGGCGGCAAAATCGGATTCCCCTTCCGCTGCGCGGTCCTCGACGATCAGGGACAATTCCCGCCAATCCTCCTGTGATAAGGGCCCTTGGCAATGAAAGAGAAAGTCCTCGGGCGTCCAGGGCGGCGGGTCACCGAGCGCTACGGGCGGCAAGCTGGCAACAAGGTAGTAGTACTTCATCAGTTCGTCATCTTTTCCTTGCGTTGATCCCAATCCTCGCGCGCCACTTTGAGAATGATCTCTGCCAGATGGGGCCGAAGGAAACGGGAGAGCGCTTCGGCAATGGCTTCCTTGGTGAAATCGTGGTGCGCGTGTTCGTCCTTGAACGATACGCGGAACCCTTTGCTGACGGATTTGTCCGGCCGGATTTCGATGGAATCGCCGAGCTTCTCGCGGTATCGTTCGGCGTAGAATTGGACCAGGGCTTTCTGGTCTTCGGGGCTTACCAGCAACCCGATGCGGCGTTCCTTGTCGGCTCGGGAAATGTACGTTTCCGCCATGCGCACGAGCATGTCCTTGATGACATCAATGTCCATGGCCTCGTCCAGGGAATCGCGGACCAGGTCGTCCAGGATGTTTTCCACGCCTTGTCCGACGGAGATCAGCAGGTCACGGGAGACCTGTTCGAGGGTGCGTATGCTCCGTTCCGTGTACTGTTGGGCGTCCTGTTCCGCTTGCGCAATGATCTCTTCCGCCTTTTTCTCGGCGTCCTTAACCTTTTGCGCCGCCTTTTCCTTGGCCTTGGAGACGATTTCCGCCGCTTCCCGGTCGGCCTTGTTGATTGCTTCTGATTGCAGTTTCTCGATTAGATGTTCCAGCTCTTCCGCCATAACGACGATTCTCCTGTGAAAAAGATGTACACGGGCTAAGCCGCCGTTAAGATTTGCACTATAGCTCTCATTGATGCAACCCTTTTTCCTGAAACGGATAGGGACACAATGAAATTCACGAGGAGAGAGGATGCGCCCAAAGATGAGAATGATTTGGATGGGGTTCTGTTCGGTGTGCATGGCCGGATCGTTGTATGCGGACACCTTGGTGGATCGGTTGATTGAACGGTATGAGCAGGTGGACACGGTGACGTGCGACGTGCGTCGCGACGTGTCCAACGAGGACGGGCGCATGCGTTGGTTGAGCCGCGTCTATTTCGAGCGGCCGGACCGGTTGCATGTGGAGAATCATGCCCCGTTGCCGCGCCGGATCATTGCGGACGGCGAGATGATGTATCAGCACAGTGACGGCCAGCCGCGCGGGTTTCGCAGGGCGATTGCGGAGTTGGATGAGCGGATGCTGCACGGATTGCATAAGGTGCCGGGCACGGCCATGGAACATCTGTTCCGCTTGCAGGGGGTGCCGGAAATCGAACTGGATGGATCAGGGACCTATCCGGTCCGCCGTGCCTACAATGCCGAACGGGTGTTTGTGGTCTTGTACGCCGATGAAGCGTATCGGTTGGGGCGCATGGAATTCTTCACCTCCCCCGAGCGCGATCAAATGACGGGCGAAATCGATTTCGAAGCGTTCGAAGAAGTGCTGGACGGGGTTTGGATCCCGATGGTGCACCAGGGCCGTTTCCTCATAGGCGGCCTCGAAAACCGGGAAACGACGCGGATCAGTAACCTGTCCGTCAACGAACCGATCCCCGGACACCTGTTCAACGCCGACGCCTTCTTCAAGGACGTGGATTGGGTGGACCGGTTTGAGGATCTGTAGCAGCGGGTGACGCGTGTCGGGTGTCGGGTGTCGGGAGTGATCACGGACTCGCTCGCCTTTAGAAGTTCACCACGGATTTGACGCTGACGTAGGCCTGCCATTTTTCGCTGCCGGTATCGCCGTCGTCTTCGTGTTCGCGTGCAGTGCGGTCGGCGGCGTAGACCACGCCGACGCCGGGCGCGACTTCGATCCAGCGCAGCAAGGTCAGCCCGATGTTGAGTTCGAACCCGTAGGCGTTGAGCCATGCGTTGCGTTCGCGTCCGGCCGGTTCCGCGCCGGTCACCCGGCCGCCTTCATAAAAGAGTTCCCCGAACAATTGATGCATATAAAAGGGAGCGGTGGCGCTCGAGCCGCGATACACAGGCGTGAGGGGAAAGCGCCAAGCCGCGCCGACCTTGACGATGTCCGTTCCCACCTGCGTGTTCTCTTCGTAGCCGCGCAGGCCGAGCGAGCGCGGCATGCCGGGGGTGGCTTCGGCGATGGTGTTGTAGAAGCCTCCCAATCCAAACGCGCTTTGCGCCGTGCGGTCGCCGCGGCTGATGCCGTAATGCCCTTCGAGTTTCAGTACATGATTGTCGCTCCACGGGAGGGGCACGTATTCGTTCCACGCGGCGAGCGTGCGCGTCCGGTTCAGCTCCGCGCCGAGCGCCTCGTCGGTCCGTTCCGCGGCGAGGGACAGGTGCCGGCCGTCCTCCAGCGAATGACTGCGTCGGAAGGCCGTGGCGTTGAGATATTCGAGTTGAATCCACGCGGCCGCTTCTTCGCCCGCAAACAGAGGGCTGGTAATCAGGTCGGCTTCGGCAAACGCGTCCGCGGTCTTGCGAATGGATCGGGACCGGCTCCACTGATAGCCGAGGGACAGGTACATACTGTAATCCGCCCGTTCCAAAGGGAAGGTGAGGACGGCGCCCAGCCCGCCGAGTTCTTCGTCGTAATCGTAGAAGAGTTCGTCGGCATCTTCCAGCAGACTGCCGTACCGGTTCTGATCATGGAATCCGTAGAGCGTCAGGACCGGCTCAAGACGCGCATAGTCGTAAACGACCGAGGCCAGCGGCGTCTTGTGTTCCGACTCGTATCCGCCGATGACAGTCAGATTATGCCGTTCGACGGGGTCGGACGCGTTAAAGAACAGGCCGCCCTGCACCCCGTCGGTGCTCGCATCGAGCCAGGGCGCCCAGTAATTGAATCGCACGGCGCGAACCGGACGGTAGCGTTCGGTCTCCGGGACAAGTATCGCGTCGTCCCGCCCCTCGATTTCCGAACGCCTCGACTCGTTCATGGGCAATGGGGTCCATGTCGGTTCGATAGACGGCATCGCGTCGATGCCCGCCTGCAAGGCCTGATAATCGAGCAGGGCCAGATAATACCCGTACGCATCGTATGCCGACACGGCCAATTGCCGTCCGTCCGGCGAAAAATCGGGTTGGAATACGCCGCCGAGTGCATGGGTAATCGCCACGGGACGCGCATCGCTCCGGTACGCCATGCGGTACAGGTTATAGACCCCGTTCTGGTCGGAGACGAATACCAGTTCGCGGCCGTCCGGATGGAAGACGGGCGAGGTGATGAGGGCGGGCCAGTCCACGAGGACGGTGTCCTCGCCGGTTTCCAGGTTCAACCGTTGCAGGTGCGAGGCCGTTTCATCCGCGCGGATGTAAACGAGGGTGCGGCCATCGGGCGCATAGACGGGGTCGATGAGCGTGGTGTCGGGCGGCGCCTGGATCAGTATCCGTTCATGGGCGCGCTTCCCGGCGTGGGCCAAAGGCACTTCGAGCAGGACTTGTCGGCCGGCTTCCGCGCGGATAGCGGCGAGTTGCGTATGGTCCCGGTTGATGGCCGGGAACCGGTAACGGCCTGTACGGGCGATTCTGCGCGTGCGGTTCCGGTTGGGATCATATTGGTATAGCTGGGAAAGCAACTTCTCCCGGCGCGGCGAATCGAGCCGCGTATAATAATAGGATGCGCGATCCGGCGACGGCGCCAGCTGTGAAAACGCTCCGTCGGTGCGTATCCGGTGGAGGCGGTGCAGTGCGCCTTCTCCTTCTTCGAGGTCGAACCGGTACAGGGTGTTGCGCTGTTCTTCCGGAGCGCCGCTGAAGAGGATCTTCCGCCCGGTCCGATCGAAACGGGGATGATACACTTGAAGAGCCTTCGGTGTCCGTCGTTCCAGCTCCGTAAACGGGCGGGCTTGAAGATCGCCGATACGCTGACTCTGGCGGTCCCGTTCATGGGCGAGGGAATTCGCGGCGAGCTGCGCAAAGGTGGATCCGGTGACGGGATAGGCGCGGCTATTGAACATGAAAGGCACGGAATCCGCCGCGGAAAGGGACATTTCCCCGACGACATTGCGTTCCGGATTGCCGAGCCCATGGGTTTCGTGCGCGTATTGGATCATCTTCATGCCGTACAGGTAGGCGACGTTACCGAACGGCCATTCGGGATGATTCAAATCCCATTGGGGCGGTGGCAGCAGCCGGTTTTCGGCGACGGCCATGCGCATGATCATGTCGACCAAGGTATTCCGTCCGCGTCCCGGTCCCACCATTTCCGTTTCCGTCCACATGGCCAGTCCTTCGATGAACCAGAGGGGCGCCACCCCGCCGGGTGGCAAGGCGAGGAGGGTGATCAAGGCGGAAAGGGGATCGCCTGGCTGGGGCAGGACGCGACCGAAGACGCGGGTCAGCGCGCCGTCCAATCCGAATTGCGGGTCCATGGAGAGCAGGTGCGTGAATTCGTGGAAGACGGTGCGCCGGATATAGTCGCCCGGTTCATAGATCGTGGACCCCGGCGGGGTGTCCCCGGCGTAGATCATCATGGTGGGCCGGGGAAAGACCGTGGCCCATCCGTTATGGATGTCGTACCCGTCCGAGAACAGGACGATCACTCTTTCGCGCGGGATCCATTGAAAGATCGGGGTCAATAGGGTGTACGCGTCTTCACAATCGCGGATCAGTTTGGGGATCCGGTCTTCCAGGCTTTCCTGATAGATGTAGATGAAGTGCTCGCTCTCGGTCGTGCGCAGCGGGACATCGGTTGGCATGACCGCCTCGAGGGAAAGCGTTCCGGTGCTCATGCCCAGGCAAACAAGGAAAAGGACGATACGGTTCATTCAGTTGCTCCTGATACATAGAGATACAATGTTTAGGGTGGGGCCGTACAATGAAAAGTCTTCACGCGCGCTGGGCATAAGGGGCCGTGATGGAGTCATATATTCCTGTGTGGACGGGTGCGGGTGATTTTTCTTTCCTCTCCGCGTCCACTTCGCGTTCTTGGCGGACTTTGTGTGGGCTTCTTCTTGGCGTGAGCCTCCGTTGTGGCGGCAACGCCACTCGCCGTGCGCCTTTGTGCGGCTATTCTTCAGGCGTGAAATCGAGTCGACAAATCGGTAAGTTGCGGTATCCTGATCCTGTGAAACTTATAGAGGTAAAATCGAAAGAGAACTTCCGCCTGTTTGTCCGCTACGATGACGGAGCAAACGGGGAGGTGGACTTGTCCGCCTATGCTGGGCGTGGTGTTTTTGACGCATGGTTGAAGCCTGGCATGTTCGAGCAGGTCCGTTTGGCAGATGCCGGACACCCCGCGTGGCCGGGAGGCATTGATCTCTGTCCCGATGCTCTTTACATGAAACTCACCGGCAAACGCCCGGAAGAAGTATTCCCCACCCTGAATCATCTGTCCGCCCATGCCTGAGCTTTCACGGTTCTACGGCATCGTTATCCAGATGTATTATGGGGATCATCCACCTCCCCACTTTCATGCGATTTACGGTGGAAGCAAGGCTGTAGTGGACATTGAGACGCTGGCCCTGATTGAGGGGCACCTTCCACCACGTGCCCGAGGACTCGTCATCGAATGGGCCACCATTCATCAGGATGAGTTGAGGGCTGCCTTCCGCAAAGCAGAGGCTCTGGAAGTACCGCGACAAATCCCTCCACTCGATTGAATATAGGCCCGGCTCAAACTGATCGTGGCGCTGGGGCATATGCAATTACCGGGCGGGCGGTCATTTCCGCGTCCACTTCGCGTTCTTCGCGGACTTTGTGTAGGCTATCGGCCCATGAGCGAGGCGTAGCCTTCGCGGTAGGTGGGGTATCGAAACGCGTATCCGGAGTCGAGGAGTCGATGGTTGTTGCACCGTTTGTTGCCCCCGCGGGTAAAGGGCGGGGTTTCGGATTCGTCGAGCCATGGCGGATGATCGCGCCGAAGGGCGTCCGCGATCCAGCAGAGCATGGCGTTGCGGTCGGCCGGTTCATGGTCCGTGACCAGATACGCGGGGTGCGTGCGGGGAAGGAGTAGCAGGTGTGCGAGGGCGCCTGCGGCGTCATCGAGATGGATATGATTCAAATAGCGCGCGCGGCCCGGATATCTGCGGGCTGTTTCATCACGCACACTGCGCAGTAACCGGTCCCGGCCCGGCCCGTAGATGCCGGACAATCGCGCGACGACGGACGGAAACGGTCCCGCGGCGACAATCTGTTCGGCTTGCTGATAGAACCGCGCGGTGTCACGCGCCGGATTGGGTGGAGTATCCTCGTCGATCCAGCGGCCTTCGGTTTCGTGATGCACCCCGGTGGTGGAGGTGAAAAGAACGCGTTCGATGGGATGCGGTTCCCGTTCCAGCAGATCGAGCACGCCGGTGATTCCCTGAACGAACAGTGCCTCGTACTCCGCGGGCGCGGCTTGTTTGAGGCCGGCGCAAAAAACGACATGGGTCAGACCGCTCGGCAACGAGAGGGTGTCGGGGCGGGTCAGATCGCCGCACAAGGTTTGCGGGTCGTTCGTGTCAGCTCGTCGCCGCAAGGTCCAGACCTCGTGCCCTTGCGCCCGCAACACGCCGGCGAGCCGGGTTCCGACATAACCGCTGCCGGCGATCCATACGCGGGCCACGGTCACGCGCCGGCCTGGAACGCGGGGTGAAGCTGGTCATACATCTCGTACAAGGCTTGGGGCATGACCTTGGTGTCCGCGAGCACGGGCATGAAATTGGTGTCGCCGTCCCAGCGCGGGACGATATGGATATGCAGATGCTCTTCCAATCCCGCCCCCGCGATCTTGCCCAGATTGATTCCGACGTTGAAGCCATTCGCCTTGATCACGGCCTTCATGATGCGAACAGCGCGGCGCGTCAACTGCATCAAGGCCAGCGATTCGTCGTCGGTCAGGTCTTCCATAGACGAGAAATGCCGGTACGGGGCGATCATGAGATGGCCGTTGTTGTAGGGGTATTTGTTCATCACCACGAAAGCGTGCTCGGCGCGCAGGAGGATGAGGTTATCGCGGTCGCGGTCTTCCTGGAGCATGTCGCACAGGAAGCACCCCGCCTGTTTGTCCGCAAGGATGTATTCCATTCGCCAGGGTGCCCAGATGCTTTTCATAGCTTGCGTGACAAGGAGTGCATGACGGTTTATGATGCGAATGATATCAGTAGGGCCAAACGTGTCAAGCGGGGCGGGCGTGCGGCCATTTTCATGATGGCCATTATCGCCCGATGGCGACCCTGCAAACAGGCCTGTTTGTTTGAATGCTCGTTTGTAGGGACGGCGTAAGTCGTTCTTCCTGCCATGGAGTCTGGCCATACTGAGAATGGCGGGGCGTTTCCGTGTGGTGGAGAGGGTGTGCGTGAAGAACTGTTTTCATATAGCGCTGTTGATGTTGTGTTCTTGCGCCGTGGTCGACGGTCAGGACTCGGCGTTTGACATCAAGCATTGGCGGGCGTTGGACGACCGGGATATTTCCGCGTTGGGGCGCGCGGTCATGCGGGGCAGCGCGGGCTCCTGGATTCACGCGGAGACCGAGTTGTTCACCTATCATACCGCCACTCGCCAACGGCTCGAACGGGTGGCGCGCGAGGCGGAATGGACGTATGCGGACGTGTCGCGTCGTCTCGGATTGCGGGCCGTCGAGGAACGCGGGCATTTGTTTGTGGTGGAAAACGAAGGGGATTGGGCGCGCGTGATGCGCGCCGCCGGGCGCCGCGCGGATGGCGTGGCCCTGCATGTGGGGCGCGAGATCTTCATTTTGCGCGATCAACATACGGGCGCTTCCTATGTGGATATCCCGCATGAAATGGTTCATTATCGTTTGTGGCAGGCCTACGGAAGGGAGGACCTGCCGCTTTGGCTGGAGGAAGGGTTGGCCGTCTTCTTGGGGTGGGAATCGGCGTTGGCCTATCAGCAGACGCGAGGGCTGAATTTGTATCGCCAACAAGAGGCCGTGGAGGAAACCGACTGGTTCCCGTGGTCGGAACTCTTCGCGATGAAGACGTATCCGGATAAGCCCGTGCGCACGGCGGCCTTTTACCGCCAGACCGGGCGCCTGCTGAAAGAAGTCGTGGACGGGATTGGGGAAGAGCGGTTGGGGGCCCTGGTGGAAACGCTGGTGCACGGGCAGCAATCCTTGAGGCATGTACTGGAAACAGAATACGGATGGAGCGCGGCGGAGGTCGACGCGATGAAGGAACGGGTTGAACAGGCGGTCAAGCAGCCGGTGCAACGGGCGGATTGATCAGGAGCGAGTACGTATGGCGACAGCACAACAGAGCGGGGCGGGTTCATCGATCTACCTGGTTGCGGGGGACGACGATTACCTGATCGATCAGAAGGCCCGAAGCCTTGTGGACGCGTTGTCCCCGAAAGAGGAGCAGGCGCTGGGGTTGGAGATTATCGAGGGCGCCGTCGAACTGGTGGAAGAAGCGATCGCCTCGCTCGCGCAAACATTGGAAGCGGTGCAGACGGTCGGCTTCTTCGGCGGACGGAAGGTGGTGTGGTTGCGCAACGCCAGTTATTTCTCGGACTCCGTGGTGGGAAAATCCGACGAGGTAAAAAAGCGCGTGGACGGGTTGACGCGGTTGATCAAGGCGGGCCTGCCGGAGGGGCAGGTCCTGATAATCAGTGCGCTCAAGGTGGATGGGCGTACGGCCTTCTGCAAGGCGTGCAAGGCGTCGGCGCAGGTATTCGAGTTCAAGACCCCCGAGAAATCGGGCGAAGCGGAACAGTCGGCGCGTGACCGCGCAACGGACATCTGGCAATCGCTGCAGCTGAAGCCGGCCCATACGGAGGTGATGGAACAGTTCCTGTTGCGCGCGGGCGCGGATACGCGGCGTCTGATGCAGGAATCGGAGAAACTTTCCGCGTACTTGGGCAAAGCGGAGCGGACGGTGACGCTGGACGCCGTGCGCGCGGTCGTTTCGCCCGGCCGCGAATCGATTGCGTGGGATTTGGCGGATCATGCCGGATACCGGAAATTGGGCGCGGCGTTGTTGACGTTGCGCCAGTTGCTATTTCAGCGGGAATCGCCGATCGCCTTGATCATCGGGTTGGAACATCGGTTCAGGGAGTTGGCGTTGTTGCGGGAATGTATGCGCCGGAAGTGGTTGCGCTTGGAGGGGCCCGAACGATACCGGAAAGCCGTGTGGGACGCGGACGCCGAAGGCGAAGCCACGCTATCGCAATTTCCGCGTGATCCGCGGAAGATGCACTGGTACCGCGTCGTCAAGTTGTCCGAACAGGCGACGTGTTATTCGTTGCGCGAGTTGTTGGACGCGCAACAGCTCTTGGCGCAGACGCACGAACAGATGGTGAGCGCGTCGTTGCCGCAGGAGTTGGCGTTGGAATTTATGTTGATCCGTCTCGTCGGCGGCCGGGCCCGGGCGCGTGCGTCGTCATGAATATTCGTGGAAGAATGAACGTCTCATGCTCTCCTTGATCCAACGTTTCATGAAGGAAGGCATTTGATGGGTGATGACGCACATAGCAGGGCAGGGCGATGGGTGCTCTGTATGGTGATCGGCTGGCTGTTGGCCGGCACGGCGGCATTGGGCGAGGCGCCTCTTCCGCAGGAGGAACTCGACACGAAGGCGGCGTCGGAGGAGGAGGGGGAGGAAGAGGCGTCCCTGGCATTGCCGGGGCCGGTAGCCGGAATGCCGGATGACGAGGCGACGGAACCTGATCCGTTGCCGGAACTCTGGTTCCCGATGGGGGAAGAGATCGAGTATCGGGTCTATTGGGGGCGTATCCCGGTGGGGACGGCGGTGATCTCCACGGAATGGGAGGACGACGAAGAGCACGGTCCGTTGGTGGCCATCCGGGTGGAGGTTGTCTCCAATCGCGTTATCGAAACTCTTTATCCGGTGGATATCCGGATCGAAAGCCTGATCGATCCCTCGACGTTCTTGCCCGTCCGGTTCACGCAAGACCGCAAGGAAGGGCGTCGCCACACACACGAGATTACAGAATTCGATTACGACAATCTGATTGCCCATTGGCGGTCGTTATCGCGCGACCGGGAAGACACCTTTGAGCTGGAGCCCGACACGCGCGATCTGTTAAGTTTTGCCTATTACATGCGCAAGAAAGGGTTTCAGCGTAATGAACGCCGCGAATTCCGCGTGATGGCGGACGATAAGATCTATGATCTATGGTTGGAATCACGCGGGACCGACGCGATCCGGCTCCGTCATTACGGGCGGGTGTCGAGTGTCGAGGTGGAGCCCGAGGCGGCGTTTGAAGGCTTGTTTGTGAGGCGCGGACGAATCCAGTTTTGGGTGTCGCGAGACGAGCGCCAGTTGATGACCCAGATGGTGGGCAGCATCCCCGTAGCGAGCATCCGATTAGTTTTGCAACGCGTGCGCGGGCCGGGTAATGATTCGTGGATACTGGATTATAACGACGATTGAGGATTGACGCATGACGCTCAGCCGTGACCGTGCCCGGGAGTTGATAAAGAAGTTTGCCGCCCAGCGAATCCTTGTGATCGGGGATCTCATGCTGGACCGCTATATCTACGGCGCCGTGCGGCGCATCTCCCCTGAAGCCCCTGTTCCGGTGGTGAATGTTACCCACGAAAAATGCATGCCCGGCGGCGCGAGCAATGTGGCGTGGAACGTGCAGTCGCTCGGCGGTCGGGGCGAAGTGGCCGGCGTCGTGGGCCGCGATTCGGATGCCCGCGCGTTGAAGTCGCTTTTGCAACAGGGCGGTGTGGGGGTGAACGCCTTGTGGACCCACGATGACGTGCGTACGACCGTCAAGACCCGGATCATCGCCGACCGGCAGCAGGTGGTTCGCGTGGACTGGGAAGACGCCCTGGAATTGGAAGGCGAAAGTCTGGACGGGTTCTGTGGCCTGCTGCGCGAGCAGATTGCGGAAGTGGACGGAGTGATCATCGAGGATTACGGCAAGGGCGTGATCCGTCAGGCCGTCGTGGACGCCGCGCTTTCCGCCGCGCGCGAGCGGGGAATTCCCGTGGGATATGATCCGAAAGATGATCACGCGCTCGATGTGCGCGGGGTGACGGTGGCGACGCCGAACCGAAAAGAGGCTTTTGCGGCGGTGGGCATGCTGGAGCCGTTACGCGAACGTCCGCCGCTGGACGATCCGGAACTGGTGGAAGTGAGCAAGCGGTTGTTGGAGAAGTGGGGGGTGGAACTGCTCGTCATCACGCTCGGCCCGCACGGCATGTTCCTGCTGGAAGAGGGCAGTAAACCGGTGCATGTGCCGACACGCGCCCGCGAGGTGTTTGATGTGAGTGGCGCGGGCGACACGGTGATTGCCGTGAGTACCTTGGCGTTGGCGTCCGGCGCCACGCATCGCGAGGCGGTGGAGCTGGCCAATTACGCCGCCGGCGTGGTGGTCGCCAAGCTGGGCACCGCGCCGTGCTCGGCGGATGAACTGCTGGGCAGTGTCGAATGAGCACTGTCGCCGGAGTCATACCCGCCCGGTGGGGATCGACCCGATTCCCGGGCAAGATCCTCGCTGAACTGTGCGGTAAACCCCTGATCCAGTGGGTCTGGGAACGCGCCTCGGAGGCGAGGCAACTGGATCATCTGCTGGTGGCCACGGACGACGACCGGATCGCGGCGGCGGTGGACGCGTTTGGCGGCCGCGCGGTCATGACGCGCCCGGATCATCCCTCCGGGACGGATCGCATCGCCGAAGCCGTGCAGGAATTGCGGGTGGAGGCGGTGGTGAATATCCAAGGCGATGAACCACTGATCGATCCCGGTTTGATCGACGAAGTGGCGGCGGAAGTCCGGGACGGATCGCATTGGGATATGGCGACCGCCGCCGAGCCGATCCGCGACGAGGCGTTGGTGTTGCAGCCTTCCGTCGTTAAGGTGGTGTGTGACGAGTCGGGTCGCGCGCTGTATTTTTCCCGCTCCCCCATTCCATACGTCCGCGAAAAGGATGGTGAAGAGGGGGCCGCCCCCTTATACTTGCGCCATATTGGGATTTACGGGTATCGCCGGGAATTCCTGGAGCGCTTGGTGCGAACCCCACCGTCGCGACTGGAATTGGCGGAGAAACTCGAACAATTGCGCGCGCTGCACATCGGCGCACGGATGAAAGTGATCATCACGGAATCGTCCGCTTTGGGCGTGGACGAACCGAAGGACATCGCGTTGGCGGAAGAGGCGTTGCGTCGGGCGGGATTGGCGTAGGCTTGTGAGACTTTCTGGATATGGGACACATAAGGACATGAAAGGCACCGTACAAATTGGATCGATCCGTATCGGCGGGAAACAGCCGTTGGTGTTGTTTGCCGGGCCGTGTGTGATCGAAAGTCGGAAAAGCACGTTGGCCTTGGCGCGTCGTCTGGCCGATCTCGGCCGGCGCGAGACCATTCCCGTGGTGTTCAAAGCCTCCTACGACAAAGCCAACCGCACATCGATCCGCGCGTATCGGGGACCGGGCATGCAGGCGGGCTTGGAGATCTTGCGCGAGGTCAAAGAGCGGTACGGGATGCCGATTCTCACGGACGTACACGGTGTTGAAGAAGTCGCCCGCGCAGCGGAGGTCGCAGACGTTCTGCAGTTGCCCGCATTTCTGTGTCGCCAGACCGATCTGGTGGTGGCTCTGGGCCAAAGTGGCCGGGTGGTCAATATCAAGAAGGGGCAGTTTCTCGCGCCGTGGGATGTCCGGTCCATCATCGAAAAGGTGGAGCACGCGGGAAATCGGCGTATTCTACTGACGGAACGTGGCAATTCCTTTGGGTACAACAATCTCGTGGCGGATATGCGCAGTCTGTTGGTTATGCGGGAGTTCGGGTATCCGGTGATTTTCGATGCGACGCACAGTGTACAGTTGCCCGGGGCGGGCGAGGCCGGAACCGGTGGCGACGGACGCTGGGCCCCTTATTTGGCGCGGGCCGCCGTGGCGGCGGGCTGTGACGGCGTGTTTATGGAAACGCATGCCGCGCCGGAAAAGGCGTTGTCGGACAAGGACAATGTAATCCGATTGGCGGCGTTGCCCGCGTTGGTGAAAAAATTGAAGGCCATTGACGATATTGCGGATGGGAGAGTGGCGAAATGAAGAAGCTCGAGAAACGATGGCGGCTGGTGGTCGGGAGCGGCATGGCCACGCTCTTGCTCGGCATGGCCATATGGGGGGTCGGATCGT
>SKXR01000211.1 GCA_007128275.1 Kiritimatiellia bacterium | reverse complement strand
CCTTTACGCGTTCTTATCGGCCCGCACCCGAAGCAGAGTCAACGCGCGTTCCTTCGTCTTCCAAGCAATGGCAATCGTAAGGGTCAATGGGAGCAGTGCCAAGGCAAGGTACCATTGGATGTAGGGAAAATAGCGAATATCTTCAAGGGTCCGATGAAGCGGAATGTCCGCCCGCCCGGCATACAGGGTGGCGTACACGAAATAGAGGAAGACCGGCACGGACATCAAGGCCAGCACGGCCCAGCCGCTCAATCGGCATTCAATCAGGAAAAAACGGTCCTGCAACGCCGCCGCCACCTCTTCCGCCAGCCGGTTGATGCTCCACAACAGCCACGTTGCCGCAAGCAGCATGCCGAAGAGGTTGATGACAAAATGATCGCCTTCCGGAAAACGGGTCCACCAGTAAACGAACGGGGAGAAGTAGATGAGCAGGATCACCAGCAGGAAGGCGACATGCAGATAATGGGTCCACTGTCGGCTCAGCGAATGCACGCGCCGCAGACCCAGCAGGCCCCACAGGAAGAGCAGCACGGCGACAATATACGAAGGGAGCCGGAAATACAGACTGACCGCAAAATCCATGGCCCCTGTGAAGAGAAACAGGCCGAGAGGAATGCTCCACAGAATGCGTGAAAAGCCGTGCGCCAATCCCAGCAGATCGTTGGGCGTGAGGGAGGGGGCGAGGGGCGCGCCGGCTGTCGATTCGTATGACTCCTCGGTCTGTTCCATATTCACGTATTATGCGGATAGCGCTCGGGATTGCAAGCGGAGTGGCCTGTTCCGTATTCTCTACTTGTGTCCGGGAACCTTCAACGCGTATGATGCCGTACAGTCAGTCAGGAGTATCAAGCAATTATGTCCAGCACGTTCGGCACCATCTTCACCGTGACCACCTTTGGCGAATCCCATTGTTACGGGGTAGGCGCCGTCGTGGACGGGTGTCCGCCTCGCTTGGCGTTGACGGAGGCGGATATCCAACCGCAACTGACCCGGCGGCGGCCGGGACAAACCGCCATCGCCACGCCGCGCAAGGAAGACGATCAGGTGTCGATCCTGTCCGGCACCGAGCACGGGATGACCCTCGGTACGCCGATCGGTTTACTGGTCAAGAACAAGGACCAACGGCCGGGCGATTACAAGGAGATGGCACAGGTGCCGCGCCCTTCGCATGCCGATTACACGTATCAAATGAAATACGGCGTTCGCGCCTCCAGTGGGGGAGGGCGGTCCAGCGCGCGGGAGACCATCGGTCGGGTTGCGGCGGGCGCTATTGCTGAAAAGTTTCTTCGCGAGACCTACGGGGTCGATATTGTGGCGTGGGTGAGCGCCGTGGGCGACATAACCGCGCGGGACCTGAGCGGCGAGGCGCTCACACGGGAGATGATCGATCAGACCATGATCCGCTGTCCGGACCCGGACGTGGCGGGTCGCATGGAGGAGCGCATCATGGAAGCGCGCGAATCCGGTGATTCCATGGGCGGCGTGGTGACCTGTGTATGTCGCAATCTCCCGGCCGGCTGGGGCGAACCGGTATTCGACAAGATGGAAGCCAAGCTGGCCCAGGCGATGATGTCGCTTCCGGCCACCAAAGGATTCGAGATCGGATCGGGCTTTTCCGGAACGACGATGCGCGGCTCCGATCACAACGACATGTTCATTCAGCGTGACGATCGACTGGGAACCGCCACCAACCGCAGCGGCGGCATTCAGGGCGGCATCAGCAACGGGGAACCGGTACTGTTTCGGATTGCGTTCAAGCCGCCCGCCACCATCAGCAAACTACAGAAGACCGTCGATTTTTCGGGCCACCCGGTGGAGCTGGAGGCGGCGGGCCGTCACGACCCGTGCGTGGTGAATCGCGCCATTCCCATCGTGGAATCCATGGCCGCACTGGTGTTGGCCGATTTTGCCGTGCGGCAACGTGCGCGCACCGGCACGTGATAATCAACGACAGTCGCCTATTTCACATTCCCATGGATTTTCCGTTGCGGCTCCCGTCCCATGGGATATGCTAGAGGCATAACGATCGCATAGAAAAGGATGGGACCATGCCCGGTTGGTGGAAACGATTTTTGAAATGGCGTCGCACGGTGGCCGAACAATCCGGCGGCGAACCGTATATCGATAGGATTCCCGAAAAGGAGCAAAGTATGATGGCCTCACAAGAAGAAGAACCCCGCAAAGGGGGTTGGCTTTCGAAATGGCGCGCGCCGAAGCGTCGCGAACAGCAGCTGGCGACCCTACAAGAAGGATTCACTGAATTGGTGGACCTTACGCGATCCATACGTGAACACATGGATCAGCAGGCCCAGACCCAGAAGACGCTGCTGGATATGATGAAGCATATCCCCGGCGCGGTGGAAAGTCTGCAAAGTGTAGGAAAAGCGACCGAGCAACAAACGGAAACGCTCGCTTTGCTGCGCACCCAATTGGAAGCGGCTGCACGCAACGAAGACCACATGGTCGACAGCATGCGGAACTTCAACAAGACCCTTACGCTGATGGACGACATGAGCAAGCGCACCTCGCAAGCCGTCTCGTCGATGGCAGACCGGACACGCGATTCGGAGGATATGTTGCGCAACATTCTTGAGCGCTCCGAGCGGCGGCTCGTGTATACGATTGTCACGCTCATGATCGTGACCCTCACCGTTCTGGGCGTTGGTCTCTATATCGGGCTTGGAGGACGCACGGGCAGCGTGATGATTGAACCCATCGCGCCGGTCGAGCCGATTGAAGCCTTTGAGCACAAGAAGAGCATTACGGAACTCGGCGAGGAACCGGTCGAGGTGCCGGTTGCGGTCGATCCCGCGGAGCCGATCGAAGATGATGTGCCGGATGAACCCGTCGCGGACCGGATCGACGAGGAGGAAACCGAACCGGTCGAATCCCCGGATCTCGAGCCGCTTCCTGAAGAAGAAGCAGAGCCGTTTGTCGCTGACGACGAGGCGGACACGGAGTCCGTAGAAGACGAGCGGGAGATAGCCGAAGAAGAAGAAGAAGAAGAAGAAGAAGAAGTGGACGAGGACGAGCCGGCGGATGAGGAAGACGCACAGTCGGAGTCCGATTGATCCATGGCGCGCGTACTCGGTATTGATTATGGCGAACGAAGAATCGGCCTTGCGCTCAGTGATCCCACGGGCACGGTCGCTACGCCGTTGCGCGTGATTCAGGTGCAGAACCCGGGCGGCGTGGTGCGCGACATTCTCGCGTGTGTGCAGGAATACAAGGTGGATCGCCTTGTTGTGGGGCTTCCGATGCGTATGGACGGATCGCTTGGACCGGCCGCCGAAAAGACACGCGCCTTTGCCGATCGCCTCAAAGAGACTGCGCCCGTGCCGGTTGAATTCTGGGACGAACGGTTCAGCACGGTCACCGCACAGCAGGCATTGATCGAAGGCGGTACCCGCCGCAATAAACGCAAGCAGCTGGTGGACAAATTGGCCGCGCAAATCCTGTTGCAACATTATTTGGATGCGCAAGCCGGATTGCCGCCCTTGGCTGAAGAACAGGAATGACCAAACAACGCTATTGCATGTCGATCGCATACGACGGGACGGCTTATGCGGGCTGGCAGGTCCAGCCCCGCCATACCACAGTGCAAGGCGAGTTGGAGCGGGTGTTACACGAGCTGTCGGGGGGGAAGGTGCGTGTGGAATCGAGCGGACGGACTGACAGCGGGGTCCACGCACGCGAACAGGTGGCGCATTTCGATCTCCCGGAGAACTCGTTTCGACCGGATAAACTGTTGATTGGCATGAACGCCTTGTTGGAGCCGGATATCCGGGTGCTGGCCGTGCGTCCCGCATCGCCCGATTTCCACGCCCGATTCAGCGCCAAGGGGAAGGAATACCGATATTATATCATTAACAAGAAGGTGATCACGCCGTTTCAACGACTGTACCGTACCGGGATTCGGGAACCGCTGGACGTCTCCGCCATGCAACAAGCCGCCGCCCATCTGCAGGGGCGCCATGATTTCGCCGCGTTTGCCGCCAATCCGAACCGGGAATTGGACGGCACCGTGCGTAATCTGTTCCGCCTCACAGTCAGTCAAAAGGGATCGGAAATCCTAATCCGCGCCGCCGCGGACGGGTTCTTATACAAAATGGTGCGTAGTCTGGCGGGTTTCCTCATTCGGATCGGGCGGGCGGAACTGCCGCCTGAAGCGGCAAGAACCATTCTGGAATCCAAGTTGCGGACCGCGCGGGTTCCTACGGCGCCGCCGGAAGGCCTCTTTCTGTGGCGGGTGTACTATAACAAAGCGCCACATTCTTGACGCGACGCGGTCCCTCCGCTAGCGTACACACCCAATCGATGAAAGAAGCTTCATGAAAACGGTACCTATGAAAGTGATGCCCTCCATTTTGGCCGCCGATATGGCCAATTTGGAGAAGGACTGTCGCCGAGCGCTCGACGCGGGCGCCGACGGGTTGCATGTGGACGTCATGGATGGACATTTTGTGCCCAACCTCAGTATGGGGCCGGCGGTCGTGGAAGCCTTGCGACACAGCTTGGGACCCGACGTTCACCTGCATGTTCATCTGATGATCACGCGTCCCGATCGCTATGCCGAGCCGTTCATCAAGGCCGGAGCCGACACGGTGTTGATTCATATCGAATCCCCGTGCGACGTGCCGGAAACGCTCCGACAAATCCGCGCGATGAACGCGCGGGCCGGTATTACCGTCAATCCGGAAACCGCGGCGCATACGATTCGCGATCTCGTGACGGAAGGGCGGGTGGACGAAATTCTTTGTATGACCGTTCATCCCGGGTTCGGCGGTCAATCCTTTATCGCCGAGGTCCTGCCGAAGATTGCGGAAATCCGTGCATGGGACGGTGCCATCGATATTTCGGTCGATGGCGGAATTGATCGGATCAGCGCACCGCAAGCCGCGGCTGCGGGCGCGAATGTGATGCTGGCCGGCACCTCCTTGTTTCACGCAAAACACATCCAACAGGAAATGACGGATATGCGCGCGGATTGCCTCGCACAGTACGGGACGAGCCGCCCATGATGTCCGACCTCTCCCATATCCGAAACTTCTGCATCATTGCCCATATCGATCACGGAAAATCGACGTTGGCCGACCGGATGCTGGACACCACCCAAACCATTGAAGTCCGCGACCGACGGGATCAAATCCTCGATTCGATGGACCTCGAACGGGAACGTGGCATCACCATCAAGGCGCATCCGGTCACCATGAAATACGTGGCGCAAGACGGTAGGGCGTATCGATTCAACCTGATTGACACGCCGGGCCATGTGGACTTTTCCTACGAGGTGTCCCGTAGTCTCGCGGCTTGTGAAGGAGCGTTGCTGGTGGTGGACGCGGCGCAAGGCGTGGAAGCGCAAACCGTCGCCAATACCCATCTGGCGCTGGAACAGGGACTGACCATCATTCCCGTGATCAATAAAATCGACCTGCCCAGCGCCGATGTGCCGGAAGTCATGCGGCAAGTGGAAGAAGTGCTGAACATATCCATGGAGGACTGCTTGCAGGTCAGTGCCAAGACGGGCATCGGGGTGGAGAAAGTCATGGAAGCCATTGTCCGCCATATCCCACCGCCCCAGGGAACGATCCATGCCGCCACGCGCGCCTTGGTATTTGATTCGACCTATGACGCCTATCGCGGCGTCATCACCTATATCCGTATCGTGGACGGGTCCATCACCAAGGGGGACAAGATCCGCCTGCTGAGCACGGGGAACGATTACGAAGTGAAGGAAACGGGTATCTTTACACCGAAACCGGCGGCGCTGGACATCATGCAGGCCGGCGATGTCGGGTATTTGATCGGCAATATCAAGGACACGTCCGAGATCAAAATCGGGGACACGGTCACCAAGGCTTCTCAGCCCAGCAAGCATCCGTTGCCGGGATTCAAACAGATTCAGCCGATGGTATTCAGCGGGATATATCCCGTGAATACGGCGGACTACGAGAAACTCAAGGCCAGCTTGGACAAACTGATCCTGAACGACAGTTCCTTCCATTATCAGGCCGAAAGTTCGGCGGCCTTGGGGTTGGGCTTCCGCTGTGGTTTCCTGGGGTTGTTGCACATGGAGATTATCCAGGAACGCTTGCGGCGCGAGTACGATATGGACATCATCACCACGTATCCGGGCGTCGTGTACCAAGTGCACCTGACCAACGGCACGATGATCGAGGTGGACAATCCGGTGCACCTCCCGGACATCACCCAGATCGATCATATCGAGGAACCCAAAGTCAACGCCTTCATCATCTGTCCCAATGAGTTCATCGGCGATATCATGCAGTTGGTGATGGATCGTCGCGGCGAATTGGAAAAGACCGACACCATGGATGCGCGTCGCGTCATGTTGACCTGCAATATCCCGCTCAACGAAATCCTGATCGATTTTCATGACCGTCTGAAGAGCATCAGCCGCGGATATGCCTCCATGGATTACGAACACATCGGGTATTACGAGGATGAACTGGTCAAGCTGGACATCCTTGTGCACGGCGAATCGGTGGACGCCTTCTCCTGTATTGTACATCGCGACAAGGCGGTGGAACGCGGACGGCAAATGTGCAAGGCCCTGAAGGAAGTCATCCCTTCACAAATGTTCGCCGTACCGATTCAGGCCGCGATCCAGAAGAATGTCATCGCGCGCGAAACCATCCGGGCGCTGCGCAAGGATGTGACGGCCAAGTGCTACGGCGGCGACGTCAGCCGCAAACGAAAATTGCTCGAACGCCAGAAGGAAGGCAAGAAGCGTATGAAACAGGTCGGGCGCGTGAGCATTCCGCAGGAGGCCTTCATTTCGGTGCTTAAATCCAGCTCCTAGGTTGCTTTTTCCTCCGTTCCCATCCATCTTTTCCCCATGAACTATTTCCAGCGACGCAGACTGAAAAAGCAGATCAAGCATATCCTGCATGATGCGCGCCATGCGCGTCACATGCGGGAGGATGTCGCGTCCTCCGAACGGATCGAAGCGGTACATGAAGCGGAACGCGCGTTGAAAGAGGCGTGGAAACGCCGCGATGATGCCGGCATAGAGCGTGAAGCCGAGACGCTGATTGAACGAACGGAAGCGATCTATCCGCCCAAGAACCATCCGCGTATACGGGAATATCTGGAGATCCTGGTGGTGGCCGTCACGGTGGCCATGGCCTTCCGTACCTTCTTTGTTCAACCATTCAAGATCCCGACCGGTTCAATGGAACCCACGCTGCACGGCATCAAGGTGGAATCGCAGGTGGGGCAGGGGACGATGGACCGATTCCCGCTGAGTTTAGTGCGAATCGTCCTTTTCGGAGACCGGTACACGGAAGTACGCGCGGCGCGATCCGGCGTGGTGAATCAATTGATCCGCGAAGATCCTTACCTATACAGCCCGAATGGGGTCGTCCCGCCGTTCCGCCTCGACATGGCCCGGCATTTCGAGCTTGGGGATTATGTAAGCAAGGGCGATGTGGTGGCTTCCGGTCGCGTGCGATCCGGCGATCATATTTTCGTGAACAAGGTCCGATACAACTTTGTGCGGCCGAAACGCGGCGATGTGTTCGTATTCAGCACCGACGATGTCGACCATCCGCAAGTGCTGGCTGACACGTTCTACATCAAAAGACTGGTCGGCATGCCGGGAGAAGCCATTTCCATCGAGCCGCCATTCCTCTTGGTAAACGGCGTACGGATCCTTGAACCGGACGTCTTTCGACGCCAGGTGTATGACCGCGACAAGGGCTATCACGGCTATGTCTCTGCTCCACACGATTCGCGGATGAACCAGGACGTGCCACCGCCCGTCTTGACCGACAGCCGAAGCGTGCTGCAACTGGGCGAAGACCAGTATCTACCGCTCGGGGACAATACCCGACACAGCCTCGACGGTCGCTATTTCGGGGGCATCAACCAGAAGAACATTGTGGGGCCCGCCGTCACGGTCTACTGGCCGCTGAGTTCTCGCTGGGGCCGAATCCGCTAGCAGCCCGCCGAAGAAGGCAACCGGGCGTTCACAAAGGGTGACACAGGCATCTTGCCTGTGTCTTTGCGCCGAAAGCAGACCATTCATTCCTTCTTCAACGAGCCTGCCTAAAGTCCGCGTCAAACAACATCACATAGCCATTCAAACGAAACGATCCGGCTCACAAACAGAACTATAGCAACGTCGCATAATATATCTTATGTCTACTAATATGCCTTGGGATTCCGCCTTTTGGATGGATATCTGAACAGTTCCACGCCCTCACGGGCGCGGCTACGTTGCCTATTCCTTCGTAGCGGCCGCCGTGAGGCGGTGGATGGCATGCCCGAGGAGCGTTTTTCAACGGGCTCTTAGCTGAGCAGCTCTTCGTACAGCGCGATGTATTCCTTCGCTGAACGGTCCCACGAAAATTCCTCTTTCATGGCCCGCTTCTGGATGGCCAGCCATTTCGCCTGGTCTTGATAGATGAACAAGGCCTTTTGCAGCGTTCCCAACAAGGCTTGCACGGTGTATTCCTCGAACTTGAATCCGTTTCCGGCGACGGCGTCTTCCGAAATGTTCTCAATGGTGTCATCCAGTCCGCCGGTTGCATGGACCAGCGGGATCGTTCCGTATCGAAGGCTGTATAGCTGATTCAAGCCGCAGGGCTCAAATCGGGATGGCATCATGAAGATGTCGGCCCCGGCCTCGATCTGATGCGCCAAACCATTATGATAGCCGATGTATACGCCGAATCGTTCCGGCCATTTCTTGGCCCAGTGTTGACATATAGCCTGATATTCTTCCTGGCCCGACCCCAGCAATACAAAGTAGACCTCTTCCTCCATAATCCGGTCCATGGCTTCGGCGAGTAGATCCATGCCCTTTTGATCCACCAAACGAGAGACCATCCCAATGACCGGCACGCGCTTATTCGCCTGCGGCGCCTTGAGCTCGAACCGTTCGAGGAGCGCTTTTTGGCAAGTCTTTTTTCCTGAAAGGTTTTCCGGGGAGTACGGCGCCGCAATCAGGATGTCCGTCGATGGATCCCAGGTCGTATAGTCCACACCATTGACAATGCCGTGCAACTTGCCTTCTGCGTCGCCCAACACGCCTTCCAGTCCGCACCCGAATTCCGGCGTCAGGATCTCGCTCGCATAGCGCTTACTGACCGTGGTCAGTTTGTCGGCGCGAACAATGCCGCCTTTCATGGAATTGATGTTTCCGTAGAATTCGAGTTCATCCAGCGCAAAGCAGGAGTACGGAAGGTTGCTGTACGGGAATTCACTGTCCGGAAAGATCCCCTGGTATGCCAGGTTATGAATGGTGTACACCACCTTCTCCTTCCTCCCCCGCCCCATTCCCTGGATCCCGTAATCCAGAAAGTACGGGATGAGCCCGGTCTCCCAGTCGTTGGCATGTACGATATCGGCGCGCACTGTGAGCGCATCCATCAATGCCACCACGGCCTTCTGAAAGAAAACGAAACGTTCGAAGTTGTCGTCGTAATCGCGTTCCGGAAGGCTATAGAGTTCACGCCGATCAAAAAATTCGTCTTTTCTGATGAAATAGGTCACCGGCCCGGGATCCCCGGACTGCCAGACCTCGGCCTGCAAGGTGCGCAAACCCACGGGCACGTTCAGGCGCAGGCCGGTATCCGTTTTCAGCGAATCCCCTTCCAGTAGGCGACGATACATGGGCATGATCCGGATCACCTCCACGCCCTGCTGCTCCAAGGCCACAGGAAGCGCCGCACCCACATCAGCCAATCCGCCCGTGGATGCGTAAGGCGTTATTTCGCTGATCGCAAAGACTATCTTCATCCCCATCCTCTGCTGGTAATGTGCGCCTCAATCCGTATACTACACCGTATGTCTGACTATATACCATCTCTCGAACGCCGCCTCTACCAATTTATGCAGCGAACGGATTATCGGCCCATGAAACAGCATGAGCTGATCCGCGCCCTGAATATTCCAGAGGGAAAACGGCGCGATTTGCGAATAGTACTCAAGAACCTGGAGCAGCGTGGTCGAATCGTCTGCCTGCGAAAGAATCGCTGGGCGCTGCCCGCCGAACAGCACGTGGTGACGGGCGAATTGAGCGTGCATGCGGACGGTTTTGGGTTTGTCACCATGGACGAGCCGGGCAAGCCGGACCTCTTTATCCCGTCCAGAGCCATGGGCGTCGCCTTGCATGGCGATCGCGTGCAAGTGGAACTGACCGGCTCGCGCGACGCCGGCCGACGGGGAAAAGCCCGCAAGACCGGCGGCCCGTCCAAGCCCGACACCGACCAGACCGCGGGAAAAATCGTTCGCGTCATCGAGCGGGGCTACAAGAAGTTGTCCGGTGTATTCAAAGTGGCGCCACACTACCAATACGTCATTCCGGATAATCCACGCGTGCAGGAAAACATTCGCGTCCAATCCATCGCCGCGTCTGCACAATCGGCTCGCGACAATCACCGCGTGGTGGTGGAACTCCTGGCGTGGGATACGCCCGACACGCCCTTGCCCGGAAAGGTGATCGAAGACCTGGGCCCGGCGGACGCGCCGGGGGTGGACATGCTCGGCTTGCTTCGCAGCCACGACTTGGACGAATCGTTCCCGGATCAGGTGGAAAAAGCGTCCCGCAACATCCGCTCGTGCAAGGAGTCGCCGGACGCCGGCGAGCATCGACGAGATTTGCGCGACGAACTGATCTTTACGATCGACCCGGAAGACGCGCGCGATTTTGATGACGCGATTTCGCTGACCCGGAACGCGGACAAGAACTGGGTGCTTAGCGTGCACATCGCGGATGTCGCGGCCTATGTACAGGCGGGATCAACGATCGACAAGGAAGCCCGTGCACGCGGGAATAGCGTGTACCTCGTGGACCGTGTCATCACCATGTTGCCGCGGCACTTGACGGAAGAAATATGCAGCCTCAATCCCGGCGTCGACCGGTTCGCACACACGGTGCGGATGACCCTCTCCCCCAAAGGCAAGGTCCTGGAGTATGAGACGTTTCCCTCGTTGATCCGGTCCTCCAGTCGCCTGAACTACGACCAGGTGCAGACCTATCTCAAGAGCGGTGAATGTGACGCGGTCACCAAACCCGTCGGCGTCGTCCTCAAGGACATGCATCACCTCTCTGAGATGCTGCGCCGCAAACGCGCGCGGTGCGGTTCCATTCTGTTCGACATGCCGGAAGTGCGTTGTGTACTGGACGATCAAGGCGTCCCGACCGACATTGTCCCCCGTATCTCGTACACCGCCTACCATCTCATCGAGGAATTCATGTTGCTGGCCAACCAGACGGTGGCTCGACATGTTGCGCAGAAAGGTTTCCCGGCTATTTACCGCATCCACGAACCGCCCGACGAGGAACAGTGGGAACGGATCGCGGTGGACCTGTCCGCCTTGGGGATCTCCGCGCCGACGGCGACCCGCGAAGATTTGAACGCCATCGCCGAATCCGTGGCCGGCGAGCCGGTCGCACATATTGTGAATCTCGCCATGCTCCGCAATCTGAAGCGCGCCGTGTATTCCGCCGAACGGGCGGAACATTTTGGCCTCGCCTTCTCGCACTACCTGCATTTCACCTCACCCATTCGCCGCTACGCGGATTTGATCGCCCATCGGGTGTTGAAGGCCATCGAGCGGAATGACGCCCCGCCCTACTCGCGCGAAGAGGCCGAAAGTACGGCGGCCCATGTTTCGAAGACGGAACGGGAAGCGGCCGATGCGGAGCAGGAAAGTGTGCACCTGAAGCGGATCGAGTACTACGCCGCCAAACTCAAAGCCGGCGAAATCGGCCCGCATCGCGCGTTGGTGACCTCTATGAATCAACGCGGGCTGCTCGTGGAACTGGTGGACACCCTGCAACGGGGGCTTGTCCCCTTCACGCTGCTCCGTGCCGACCACTATGTCGTCAACGAGAACCGCAACCGTGCCGTGGGCCGCCGCACCCGGCACACGTTGAACATCGGGGACCTGTTGGACGTGGAGATCGTGAAGGTGGACAAAGCGCGGAAACTCGTGGATTTCCGGCCGGTTAAATCGGATCAACCCGCGAAAAAGAAGACACCCGCGCGCAGCCAGAAGAAGAGCAAAACCGGGCGGAGAACAAGGCGCGCAAGGTAGGGCGAGGCGTCTCGCCGAGCCGAGAGCGCGGAAGTGCGGCTACGGTATTGTTTAACACGCTCTAGCGGATCAGATGAATGAGCTTCTCTTCCGCGCCGTTCCGTTCTATATCGAACACGACGGCGCTGATGCGTTCGTTCAGGAATTCGCTGATGAAATACTCGGCCCGGGCCGGGCTGGTCATGGGCATGGAATTGACCATACGCACGATATCCCCTTCCTGGAACCCGGCGGCCTCGTAAAGCACATCCTCCCCGAGCATTCGTAGTCGATACCCCGCGCCCCGGTCTTCCTCTTCGTCGTAATCCGGTTCCATCGCCATGAAGATGGCGGTCAACCGTTCCGGGTCCTCCTGCAACTCATCGAAATAGCGCAGCAGCTCCTCGCGTTGAAGGACCCATCGATTCTCGCCGATCCGTTTCCCGAAACGGCTGGTTTCGAGCGCGGGCATGTCCTCAAACAGTGGCGGCGTTTCAGCCCGCTCATCGGCGGCGGGACGGTCGTCCGGGGACGCCTTTCCCGTGAAACTCAACCACAACTCTTCCTCCCCCGCCTGGCCGCGCAGGACAATCCGGTCACGGAAGATGCTGACCACTTCGACCGTATCCACATCGTCGCCTTCCTGCAGAAGATGTTGTTTTCTTTCTCGAAGGTCATCCAGAATGGCGTGGCGCGTCCCGCTGCGCGCCTCGCCCTCGCCCGGATAGGCGAAGAACGTGCCCGCCAAGCGGAAGCGCTGCCCCAGCGGCCCCATGGGGGCGGGCATCGCAGCACCCCGGCGTTGCACAACCGTCCAGTCCCCGGACGCGAACGCGGCCGGCTCCGGCCAGTCATGGACGGAAACGGTGTCCTTCGGAAGCGCGGCAGACGGAGCGGCGGCGGAAAGCCGCCAATACGCGTACCCGAACCGCAACGCGACCAGTACGGTCAATGTCACGACCGTCCATTGGACGATTTGAAGGAAACGGTATGGCGATACATTCATCGGCGCACAACTATCAATGGCTGACGGGGCCGGCTGTAAGCCGGATTTTGTTCCCCCAAAGGAGGATTCGGTCATTTATCTATGCAATCAACCCGGAACTGCTTCCGCCGAAACGGAAATGAAGCGGGCCGCTTCCAGCTCCCTATTTGATCTTGCTCCGGATGGGGTTTGCCCTGCCCCCTTCGTTGCCTCCGGGGCGGTGGTCTCTTACACCACCTTTTCACCCTTATCCCGACACCCGCCTTGCGGCGTGGTCGGGACGGTATATTTTCTGTGGCACTTTCCGTCCCCTTCGATATCGCAAAGGGTCCTCCCCTTATTGGCGGGAGCATCCTGCCCTGTGGAGTCCGGACTTTCCTCCCCGCCGAAGCGGAGCGACCGAGCACCGGCCCCATCTGCCACAGACACTATCCCACATCAGGGGATAAAATACAACAAGCGACCGCAGTACATGCAGGTGGTCATGCTGTCCAGCTTGCGGGCATCGTGGGCGAGCTGAGGAGGGAGTTTCATATGACATCCGCCGCAGGTGCTGTGCTCCACGGTCACGAGCGCAAAATCGCCGTGGTGCTTGAAGATGCGGTCGTACCGGGCTAGCCATTCCGGATCCATGTCGTCGGCGAGCGCCCGGCGTTTCGTCTCGAGTTCGATCAATTCCTTTTCAACGTTGGCCGCGCGTTCCTTGAAGCGCGCCAGCTCTTCGTTCACGATCTTCTCTTCGGATTTCAGCGCTTCGATCTTTTCGTCGCGAACCGCTTTCGCGGCTTCAACCGCTTCCATCAAGACCAATTCACGTTCTTCTATCTCAAGAATCTCTTTGTTGATCGATTCGATTTGATGCTCGAACGCACGATAATCATCGTTGTTCTTCACTTCAAACTGTTGCTGGCGCAATTTCTGAATGCGTTCCTTGCGCTGCTCGATCAACGCTTCCAACTCTTTTTGTTCCAGGCCCTTCTTGCGAATGGCGTCTTCCGCCTCTTCCAACGCCTTCTTGTGCGCGTCCAGTTGCGATTCAATCATCTTGCGGCGTTTGGGAAGATCGTTGATCTCCCGGGCCAGCCGACCTATTTTTCTGTCCCGATCCTGTATAACCAACAGCTTCTCAACATTTGTTGACACATTACCCCCTGACCTCTGGAAATATTTTGCATCGCAGTGTAGGCCCGGTGCGGAAACAAGTCAACCGGCGGCATGCCCCAGCCCGCATTTCTCTCAGGGTCATTCCGTTCTCTGCATTGACGGAAGTTGTCCTCCTTCGCACCGACCGCTACGCGTAGGGGGAAATGTGGAGGGCGGAGTTACACGACGCCGGGAGCGTCAAAGGCTCGCGGCCAGGATCAGCCAATGATCCAGCCAGCCAACCGGTCTCGCATAGCTCGACCCTCCAAGTCCAGGGCAACCGCGCAAGCTGGAGGGCGACGCTCCGCGGAGCCGGAAGATAAAGCAAGGCCAATGGACCCGTAACCCGGCTCGGCATCCAAGCCCAAGGTAAGACGCAAGCTGCGAAGGAGGATAGGCGCGACGGCGCCAACCGGTCTCGCATAGCTCGACCCTCCAAGTCCAGGGCAACCGCGCAAGCTGCTCACTCTATGCGGCGCAGGATCCGATCAAATCCGCCTGCGCGCTTGGAGTAGACGGTACCCGTCGCTGCGGGTATACGGCAAATCGAGCGCGCGAACGGCTTGCCGGATGCGATCGGTTCCATTGTCCTACGCGTCCCCCAGTGCACCGTATCCGCCCCGCCGCACCGCGTCCCAGTCGATGGGCGTTACGGGCGTCTGCGTCAGCAGCGCCTTCTCCACGTATTTGGCCAACGGATCGGCTTCCAGATTCACGGTATCGCCTACCTGCATGTCTCCGAAGGTGGTGACCTCCCATGTATGAGGAATGATATGAACCGCAAACATTTCGTTATCCACTGCGGCGACGGTGAGGCTGATGCCGTCCACCGCAATCGATCCCTTGAATACCACATATCGCAGGATGGCTTCGTCGCATGCGATCTGCACCCTGTGATCCCGGTCCACCGCGTGAATCTCCTTCACCGACCCTACCCCATCGACATGGCCTTGAACCATGTGCCCGCCCAACGGGGCGCCCTCTCGCAGGGCGCGTTCCAAGTTCACCGTCGAACCCGCTCCCTTTTCCCCGAGATTGGTGCACCGAAAGGTTTCACCCAGTACATCGAACGATAGACGGTTACCGTCCAGACCGGTGACGGTCAGGCACACACCTTGTACGGCAATGCTCTCACCAACCTCCACGGGGCGATCCCATCCGCGCGCCTCAATGATCAGTGATCCCGATCCGCCGTCCTTTTGCAGCGAACGGATTACGCCTTTGTTTTGAATGAGTCCGGTAAACATGGAGAAGGGTTCCTGGTTCTTAGTTCTTGGCTGCTCGTTAGTCGCTCGTCTTTAGCCGGTCTTGGGACGCGCTCGGATCATAATATCTTTTCCGACGGGCTTGTATCCAATAAACCGCAATTCCGGCAGTTCGGCCATCAGCCAGCCTTTCCCCGATACCGCGTTTCTCGAGTCCCTGCCGCCCATGATCTTCGGGGACACGAAGAACACGTATTCATCCACGCACCCGGCGCGAATAAGGGATTCCGCCAAATCACCGCCGCCTTCACAGAGTACATGCAAGATCCCTTCCCTTCCCAACTGGTTGAGCAGGGATGATACCGAGGAGGTTCTGGACGCGGGGATTGTTATGACGCGCGCCCCGTGCGCGGTGTGCCGCTGCGCTCGTTTCGCGGTCATACGCTTGTTCACGGCCCAGACCGTGTGGTCCGCATGTTCGTCCGTGAACACGTGCGCAGAAGAAGGAGCCCGTCCTTTCCCGTCCACAATGACGCGCAGCGGCCGGCGACCGTTGGCCGGGCGCGGCCACAAAGAGGGATTATCCGCGATGACCGTGCCCGCCCCCACCATCACGGCATCCGCGCGACGCCGAAGCGCCTGAACTTCGTGACGGGCTTGAGCCCCTGTAATCCACCGGGAATGACCTTGCCGGTCGGCAATCTTCCCGTCGACGGTGATCCCCAGTTTCAGCGTAACAAACGGCCTTCCATCCCGGACCCATCGGGCAAAGGGGCGAATCAATTCCGCGGCTTCCGCGCGGCAGACACCCGTCGTGACACGAACGCCCCGCTTGCGCAGGAGCCGTAACCCGCGCCCGGCGTGGTTCGGGTTCGGATCCTGCGCCGCCACCACCACCTCCGACACGCCGCTTTCAAGAATCCGATCCGTGCAGGGCGGGGTCCGCCCCGTGGTGGAACAGGGTTCAAGGGTGACATACAGCGAGGCGCCTTTTGCGCGACGGCCCGCCTGTTTGAGCGCAAGCACTTCGGCATGCGGTCCGCCCGCTTTCCGATGATATCCTTCGCCGACCACTTGCCCTTTACGCACCACGACCGCGCCGACAGGCGGATTCGGACGCGTCAATCCTTCGCCTTTCCTCGCGAGCGCCAGGGCTCGTTCCATCCACTCTGTATGATCTTGTTCCATCGCTTTTCCGGTCTGCTCCAGCCGGGCGCGGCATTATCGACTGCGAACGGCCTCTTCCTGTTTCCGACCGAGCAAGGCTTCGACGAACTGTTCCGGATCAAAGACGGCAAGATCGTCCATCCCCTCGCCCAAACCGGCGAAGCGAACGGGAACGCCCAACTCTTTCACCACGGAAAATACAAACCCCGCCTTGGATGACCCGTCCAGTTTGGTCACAATCACCCCGGTCAAAGGCACCATCTGATGAAATTGCCGTGCTTGGATGATCGCGTTCTGTCCCATTCCGGCGTCCAACACGATCCACGTTTCGTCCGGCTCCCGTTTGAGGCGGGACGCGACCGCGCGTCGCACTTTCCCCAGCTCGTTCATCAACGGCTGTTTCGTGTGCATCCGTCCGGCGGTATCGATGATCACCGCATCGCTGTTCCGGGCGATGGCGGCGTCCAGCGCGTCGAACGCCACCGCGGCGGCATCCGCGCCCTGTTGTCCGGCGACCACATCGCAGCCAACGCGATCCGCCCAAATCCGTAATTGTTCCGCTCCGGCGGCGCGAAACGTGTCCGTGGCGGCGAGTAAAGGGCTTAGGCCGGCCTGTTTCGCATGATGCGCGAGTTTCGCGGCGGTGGTGGTCTTGCCTGTCCCGTTGACGCCGACAATCAGAATCGTGTACGGCCGATCTTCGCGGGACCATGCGAATGGAGGCCACTCTCCCAAGGCGCCGACCAGGAGATTGTGGACGATTTCACGACGGGACACGCGCAATCCCCTATACCCTTTCTGCAACGCCTCGGTCCATTCCGTAACGAGCGCCATGGACACGTCCGAGCCCAGCAGCGTGTCTTCCAGCTCTTCCAGCGTGTCTTCATCCAATGCGTCCGACCGGCGGAAGACTTTGGCCAAAGTGTTGCTCAATTTGTTGCGCGTCTTGGACAGCGCATCAATCCACGTCACCATCGTTCTTACTCCTCCCCCGACGATCGGGCCGGACGTTTCATATCCTGCAACGCCCGGTCCAACACTCCATTGACAAATTTCCCCGATTCATTACTGCTGTACATCTTCGCAATCTCGACGGCCTCGTCAATCGACACCACGGGCGGGATATCGGAACGCCCGGTCATTTCATACAAGGCGATACGCATCACGTTCCGGTCCACGCCGCCCATGCGTTTTACGTCCCAATGCTCCGCATATTTGCCGATCAACGCGTCCAATTCCGCGCGTCGCGATTCCACGCCGTAGATGATTTCTTCGGTAAAGGACTGGGCACGCGTCGCGGGGGTTTTCCCTTCCCAGAATTCCACCAGTTCGCCCGCAAGGTCGTCGTGATTGAAATCCCGTTGGAACAGGAATTGAAGCGCCCATTCACGGGCTTGTCGGCGAATACCCATGAACGTTACGCCTTCAACTGCGAGGTGATGTGCGCCATTTCAATCGCGGCTTTTGCGGCGTACCAGCCTCGGCTCTTCTCGCCGGTCGTGCATCGCGCCACGGCTTGTTCCATGCTGTGGGTCATCACCACGCCGTCAATGACCGGCCGGTGATGGCGTCGCGCCATTTCACACAGTGACCGGTTGACTTCCGTGTTGATCAGCCCGGCATGCGGCGTCTCTCCTTGGATAACAGCGCCCAGCGCAATCAATGCCGTATGCTCGCCTTGCTCGGCAAGCAGTTCCAAGGCCGTGGGGATTTCAAAGGCGCCCGGAACCCATACCACGGTAATCCGTTCCGCCGCCGCGCCGTGCTTTTGCAGGCAAGTAACCGCCGCCAATAACAGCGCGCTGGTCAATTCTGCGTTGAACCGGCTGACGACAAGACCGAAGGAATAGGGACTTGCATCCAATGTGCCCGTGATCTGTTGGATGCCCTCGAACGCCGGATGTTCTTTGGGCGCTATGTCGGTGATGCCTTTTTCAATTTTCATGGGAGGTGGTGGCCCGTTCTGCTTGTTCACGCTTCCTGAAGCGCTTGTTGCTGTTGTTTACGCCATTGTACCAGATCGGCGACGGAAGTCATTTTCAACCGGTGTTCTTTCGCGAACGCGATAAGATCGGGCAACCGCGCCATCTGCCCGTCGTCACGGATAATTTCACAGATCACCCCCGCGCGCTGCAATCCGGCCAGCCGGGCCAAATCGACGGCGGCCTCGGTATGGCCGGGACGGTCAAGCACCCCGTCCTCCATCGCTTGCAATGGAAAGACATGGCCGGGACTCACCAAGTCGGCGGGTTGCGCATCGGCATCCACCAACAGACGGATCGTCAGGGAACGATCGTGCGCGCTGATCCCCGTGGTAATGCCTTCCCGGGCGTCCACCGATTCCATGAACGCGGTGTTGAAGTGGTCCCGCTTACCCCGTTTCCGCGTCGGCCGGATATCCAGCGCCTCCAGTCGATCCTTGCCGAGCGCCACACAGATCAGGCCGCGTCCGTAACGGGCCATGAAGTTAATCAGCTCCGGCGTGATACATTCGGCCGCACAAATCAGGTCGCCCTCGTTCTCTCGGCATTCGTCGTCCGTGACAATGACGATCTCGCCTTGACGAATCGTTTCCAATACCGCCGGGATCGGCGAAAATACAGACGTGCTTTCTTTGGTCATTCGTTTCCTATCCGTGCATAAAAAAATCCTGAAGACACGCGACCTCTTCAGGACAGACTACACCCGTGGTGCAGGATCTTCTTCCATCCAGACTATACTGTCGGCTACGCATCATCGGCTACCCGCCGATGGATCGTATCAGTCTCCCTCCAATTTGGGGCTGAGGAAGAGTCGCGGGCTATCACCGCCGGTCAGGAATTTCCTCCAAAGGAGGATCACCTTGCCCTGAAGATCGTTTCTCCATATTCCGTTGTACGTTCAAAAATACCTGCCGGGCGACAGTTTGCAAGGCTGAATTTGGCGCGCCCGGGAATGGCCGGCACGTTATCGGCATCCTGCATCCGCAGGTGCGGGCTGATCAGCCGCACAAATACCGCGCGTGGAGGATTCGGCAAACTGCCAGAGTTCCGCCGCCGGACCGTCCGGAAACTGCGCTTTCATTTCGGTAACCGCTTGTGTGACGTTGAACCCCGACCGGTACAGCAACTGGAAGGCCCGCTTGACGGCCGCGCGCTCATCGGGTGACAGGCCGGCCCTGCGCATGCCCACGACATTCAACGCGGAGACCCGGTTGGCGCTGACATTCTGCGCGACACAAAAAGGCGGCAAATCCTTGGAAAGGGCGGACAGACCCGACATCATCGCCAGACGCCCGATGCGAATGAACTGATGCACCACACAGTTCCCGCTCAGAAAAGCGCGGTCACCGATTTCGACATAGCCGCCGAGGAGGACCCCGTTGGCCATGATCACATCGTTGCCCAGCACACAGTTGTGTGCGACATGGCTGTTGGCCATCAGAAAACACCGGTCTCCAATACGCGTTACCGTCCCTTCCTTCGTGCCGCGATGCACGGTGACGCCTTCGCGAAACACGCAGCCCGCGCCGATCTCCACGTGGCTGACGACGCCCGAGAAAGCCATGTCCTGTGGCCAATCGCCAATCACGGCTCCTGAATGAACGCGCGAACCCGCGCCCATGCGCGTGTACGGATGAATCACCGCATGGGCGCCAATCGAACAGTCCACGCCGATGTCCACGTGTTCGTCAATCACCGCGTACGGACCAACAATGGTTCCCGGCCCTATGGTTGCGTCGGGATGTATGATGGCGCTTGAATGTATACTCATAATAGGTTCATCCCCAAAAAGCCCGTGTTGCCAGATCGACCTTTTGAAGGCATATTCACTATCGAACAAAATCTTGTCGCTAGGGTCCTATACTACTCATGAGCTTGGCCGTTAAGCAATTCTTTACCATTGCACGCCTTACGGCAGTGGACGCGATCAGGCAGCCGTTGGCATTTCTGCTCTTCGCCACCACGCTGATCCTGATTGCCCTGTTGCCGCTCATCCTGTCGCATACCCTGGGCGAATCCGTGAAGTTTGTGCGGGATGGCTCCCTCGGGTTCATGTTCGTGGCGGGTTTGATCCTGGGCGCGCACATGGCCTGCGCTTCGCTGTCCAGTGAGGTCCGGCACGGCACCGTTTCCGTCGTGCTCAGCAAGCCGATCGCCCGGATCACGTTCTTTCTGGCAAAATACGCGGGCATTGCCGCCGTGCTGTTGCTGTTCGCCGCAGGTACCCTGATGGCCGTCCTCCTTTCCGTTCGCACAGCCTTTCAAGCCTATGTCACCGATTGGTGGTCCGCCACGCCCCTCTTGCTCGCGTGCGTCGGCGCCTTTGTCGTCGGTGGCCTGATCAATTATGTGCTCCGCCGCCCGTTCGTGTCCAACGCGTTTCTGAGTTTGTTGATGCTCTTGACGTTGGCGTTCGTTTTTGCGGGATTCGTGGATCAGCACGGACAACGCATGGCGTTCGGCGCGCTCTACGACTTTCGCATCCTCTCCGCCGGAAGCTTGATCACGCTGGCCATCCTGGTGCTGGCCGCCTTGAGTGTATCCCTGGCCACACGCCTCTCCACCATCCCTACCCTTTCCCTGTGCGGCGGCCTCTTCTTTCTCGGGCTGCTGTCCGATTACTTTTTGGGACAACATAGTGCCACGTCTCAAACGGCCCGGGTGCTCTACTATCTGTTGCCGAATTGGCAGCATTTTTGGGTCGTGGACGCTTTGGGCGGCGACGGATCGATTCCCGGCGGCTACGTCTTCATGGCCGGCGCGTACGCCGTCCTGTATCTGGCCGGCATCCTCGTCTTCGGCGTGATGGCCTTTCAGCGAATGGAAGTGGAAGGATAACCCCTGTACCGTAACCCATGATGGAACCTGACGTATGACCCCTTCTCCACCACAAACCGCAACCACGATCGCCGAAGCGCGCGATCTGGTGAAAGTCTTCCGGGATTTCTGGCACCGTCCGAAAGTCCGCGCTGTGAACGATATTACCTTCGAGGTGAAACGCGGCGAAGTCTTCGGGTTGCTCGGCCCGAACGGGTCGGGGAAAAGCACCACCATCAAGATGATGCTGGGCCTTCTCCACCCGACCAGCGGATATCTGCGCGTGCTAGACCGCTCCCCGGACGACGTGAAAACCAAGGCTCGCGTGGGATATCTTGCGGAGGAATCCTATCTCTATCCGTACCTGACCTCGGAGGAAACCCTGCATTTCTTCGGGCGCTTGTTCAACTTGAACGCGAAGCAAAGGGAGGAACGCATTGATCAGTTGCTTGATATGATCGGGCTGCAGCACGCGCGACGCCGGGTGGTCGGCGAATTTTCCAAAGGCATGGCCCGGCGCATCGGTCTGGCACAGGCGTTGATCAATGATCCCGATCTGATTATTCTCGATGAACCCACCTCGGGATTGGACCCGTTGGGATGCCGACAAGTCAAAGACCTGATCCGCGCCCTGGCGCGTCGCGGCAAGACCGTACTGCTTTCATCGCATCTTCTGGCCGATGTGGAGGATATCTGTGACCGGATCGCCATTCTCTACAACGGACGTATCCAAGCCATGGGTTCCATGCACGAACTCTTGGAACAACGAAACCGTTATCGGGTCACGCTTCCCGAAGAATTGGCGCCGGACCAGTTGCAGCGGGTGCTCGACGAGATCCGATCGGTGTTGGGCGCCGAACCGGATATCGATCATCCCCGCCTGGACCTCGAAGAATTCTTCCTGCGGATCATCGAAAAGGCGCGCAACGAAGTAGAGTCCCAATCGGGCGCCACGCCCAGCCACACCCTCGCATCCTATCTGTCCGCTCCGCCATCATGAACGGCATCCTCGCCATCGCCCTGATTTCCGTACGCAACGCGATCCGATCCAAGATCGTGATGGTCTTGCTGGCGTTTCTGCTGATTACGCTCATTGGCCTTCCCCTCACGTTGCAGGGCGACGGAACGCTGCCGGGCCACGTCCGGGTCTTAATCCGGTACACGCTGGGACTCGCCACGCTCATCCTGTCGATCGCCACGGTATGGGCGTCCTGCGCCGCCATCTCCACCGAGATCCGGGACCGGCAGATCCAGTTGGTGGTCAGTAAACCCGTACGCGCCTCCCAGATTTGGTTGGGAAAATGGCTGGGCTTGATGGCCATCAATGTCCTCTTTCTCATGCTCTGTTTCGTGTCCACCTATGCGGCGTTGCGCGGGACCACCACACCCGACCGCTGGTCCGACACCGAGATTGAACAGTTGCACACGGAAATCCTCGTGGCCCAATATAAACTGGCGCCGCAACCGCGCGACGTGCGCGAGGAGGTCCAGCGCCAATACCGGGCGGCTCGCGCGCGCGGCGAATGGCCGGAGGAGATCCCCACGCAAGAGGTCCTGCCCCGCATTGAACGCGCCTTGCGCACGCAAGCCAATTCCGTCCCCGCAGGCTCCTCCAATCGGTGGGTGTTCAATGTGCCGCACCCCCCGCCCGATGACCGTCCGCTGATTTTGCGGTATCGCTTCTCCCTGTCTGTCATGGACCTTGACCCCGTTTCGGGATCCTGGACGATCGGTTCCCTGCAGGCTTCGCACAGGCAAGTGGAGACGTTCGAACAGCCCCCGCGGACATGGCATAGTGTGGCCATTTCGCCCGACCGCATTGAAGACGACGGCACGCTGACGGTGGAATTTGCCAATCACGCCGACCGGACCGTGACGGTTATCTTCCAACCCGATGAGGGGCTGCACCTCATGGTGTATGCGGGCGGCTTCCTCATGAACTATTTCCGGGCCGGTCTGCTGATCCTCTTTCATCTCAGCTTTCTCGCCGCTGTCGGCGTCACGGCGGGGGCGTATTTCTCCATTCCGGTCGCCGCCATGACCTCCTTTTACGCCCTGCTCCTGATTAATGCAGCACGATTCATCGGACGTATTGCGGAAGGCACCGCCAGTGGCGGTCATGGACACGCGCATGGTCCGCATGGGGGATGGTTTCAAGACGCCATCCATCTCACAAGCCATTTGGTGCATCGAGGGTTGTATGCTGTCATTCGCCCGCTTGAAAGCGCGAATCCGCTCGATTACCTGGTCGTCGGCGAATGGATTCCATGGACCGAAGTCGGGTACATGTTTGGGGTGAAGGTCGTGCTCTATTCCGGCATCCTCATGGTCCTCGGCGCATGGCACATGGCGCGCAAGGAGGTGGCGTTGCCCTCATGAACCGAATCGTCACCGTGTTTCTACCCTGCGCGCTCGGCCTGGCTCTGCTTTGGGGCGCCGGGACGCTGCATGCCCCCCTGCTCGAGGCGCGGCGCGTGCATGACTTGGACCATGCGGAACCGTTGGAGAACGCGCCGCCGTTGGTGGTCTTTTCCACGGTCGCCCTCGGAGGCTTCAGCGGGATTATTGCCGATATCCTCTGGGTGCGTGCCGCGCAATTGCAAATGGACGGACAATACTTTGAGTTGGTGCAATTGGCCGACTGGATCACCAAACTGCAACCGCGCTTTCCGGAAGGCTGGATCTATCACGCGTGGAATCTGTCCTACAATGTCAGTGTCATGTTCCCGCGACCGGAAGACCGCTGGCGCTGGGTGCGTCACGGCATCGAACTCCTGCGAGACGGCGGGCTGCGCTACAACCCCGCCCATCCCACGCTGCATCGCGAGTTGGGTTGGCTGTTCCAACATAAACTCGGCGCATCGATGGACCAAGCGCACATGTTTTACAAACTGGCCTGGGCCTTGGAAATGGAACGGATCTTTGACGGGCGGGGACCGGACTACGCGGCACTGGCGCAGACGCCCACAAGCCGCACCGCCGTGTTGCAGGTGCCGGGTATGAGCGAACTTCTCGCGCAATTGCGCGAGGAAGGCTTTGAACCGTTCACATATCGCTGGCCTGAAACCCATCGCATACCCGTGATGCGGAATATCATGCGGGACCATGAAGCGGGCAGCGTGTTGCTGAATCATATCCGGCTGCGCATGATGGTGGACCGGTATCGTCTGATCCCGTCGCGTATGCAAGAGATCGAAGCCGAACACGGACCGCTCGACTGGCGCTTGCCCCAGGCCCACGCCATCTACTGGGCATGGAGTGGTCTCCCCCATGCCGACGGATTCGAGGAACAGATGATGAGTCGGATGATCTTCCACAGTGTATCCGAAGCCTTCCAACAGGGCGGTTTCTTCTATGATCCCGATGAAGAACTGTTTATCCCCGGCCCCAACCCCGACCTGCTCCCCTACGCCATGCGGGCGCTGGAAGAGGCGCTGGAAGAATTTGACGACGACGCCATGCGCGCCGCCCACATGAATTTTCTCAATAATGCCATGATTATCATGTACACCCATCACCGCATCGACGAAGCGCGTAACCTGTTTGACCTACTCCACACGCATTATCCCGCCGAAGCCGAGGATCGCGGCTTCGATCAATATGTCATTGAGCTCTTCACGGATCGCCTCGACCAGCTTGGTCCGCAGGGCGTCTCGGCGATGATCGATGAGTGGTTGCATCAGAGTCATTTCTGGCTCGCCCTCGGCGACACGGACCGCGCCGCCGGGTACGATCGTCTCGCGCGCCAAACCTGGCGTCTCTACATGGAACCGCGCCTGCACGATCCCGACCTGCGCGAACGCACCGGCCTGCCGCCTATCTCCGACATACGACGCCGGGCTCTCGAACGCGTCCGTGAATCCCTCACCACCCAAACCGCCCGAGACCGACTCCGCAACGGGATGGAATGACGCCCCCCCCTCGCTGCGCGACCCCCGTATCCTCTATAATTCCCATTGTGCTATCGTCGCCTTCTCCTTATGCTAGCTCTTCGGAGTAATACAGGATGGACGGAAGCGACTTATTCTTTTTGATCTTTGCGGTCCTCGGTGGATTGGCGTTGTTCATCTTCGGGATGAACGTCATGACGGACGGACTGCGCAAAGGCGTCGGAAGCCGTTTGCGCGATATTCTGGCCCGCACCACGGCGAATCGCTGTGCCGGCATCGGTCTCGGCACGTTACTGGGACTCCTCATCCACAGCAGCGGCACCTCCGTGATGCTGGTCGGATTCGTCAATGCGGGCTTGATGAGCCTTTTTCAATCCGTTCCCGTTATTCTCGGCGCCAACGTGGGTACCACCATTTCGATGCAGGCCATTTCCTTTCGACTTGGTGATTACGCCTTCTTTATCATCGCCGTCGGGTTCATCATCAAGATGGGCGTCCCCGATCCGCGCATAAAACAGTTTGGCCTCGCCTTGCTTGGCTTCGGCCTGCTTTTTCTGGGCATGACCATCATGAGCGATGCCGTCAAGCCGCATCGGGAAACCTTGGCGCCGCTTCTCGAAGGCATCAGCGCGGACACCTGGCGCGGTATGCTTCTCGGCGTCCTGCTCGCCACGGCCATTACCGCCGTGGTGCAAAGTAGCGGAGCCACCATTGGCATGTGTTTCGCGCTCATCCAAGCGGGCGTCTTTACGTCGATCGAACAAACGTTCCCTATCGTGCTGGGCGCCCATCTCGGTACCTGTGCGACAGCCTTGCTGAGCAGTATCGGCACCAATATTCAGGCTCGTCGCTGCGCCTTTTCCCATCTCGCCTTCAACGTCCTCAACGTCCTGCTGGCGCTGATTGCACAGCGCTTCTTTCTGTGGCTGATCCCGCTCACGTCCGACGATGTCCTGCGGCAGACCGCCAACATGCACACGGCCGTCATGCTGGTGGCCGCCGTCCTGATCCTGCCGGTGACGCCCCTGTTCGCAAAGGCCGTTTCCGCCATCCTCCGAAGCCGGAAACCCGAACCGCAACCGAGTTTCCTTGATGACCAACTGTTGATATTTCCGGAGAAAGCGTTGGAAGCGACGATCCGGGAATTACAACGCGTAGCCCGCATTTGTGCGCGGAGTCTGATGATCAGTGCGGAGACCGTCTTCGTTAAACATGACAAGCGCATCGTACGGGAAATCAAGATGAACGAGCGCGTGGTGAACGAAGTTAAAATATCCATGAAGGATTATCTGACACGGCTTACCGACCGTTACCTGTCCCGGCGACAATCCATTCTGATTCAGCATGTCGACCGGTGCATGATCGACTTGGAACGCATTGGCGATCATATCGACGCGATATGCGACCTCTCGTTACGACGGCATAAATCGACCGCAACGCTTGTCGATAAGGACTCGCTCGATATGCTCTTCGACCTTTATGCAAGAGCGCTGCGCATCTTCCGCGCCGTCATTGAGTCCCTGAACCCGGAAGGCCGGGAATTCCAGCAGATGGCGGAAAAGATACTACGCATGCGCGATGAGTACGTGCTTTTGAGCATGAACACCAAAGCGGCCTTTACCGACAAGGTGGCGCAACGAATCGTGACCCCGCTGGCCGGCTTCTATTTCAGCGAGTACATCGCGGGCCTCGATCGCATCGTAAAGCATTCCAAAAGTATCGCGCTGGCCGAACGGCAACCCCAGTTCTGGATCAAACGGAAGAAACTCGACCGGCAAGCCACCAAACCGCCGGATTTCACCCGTCCCACCCTTGTCGATCCCCACGATTATTTGGATCGGCTCCAGTCGGAAGAATACCTGTAAGGATCACAACAGGTCGTCGTACCCACCGGTTGACTTCAGTTTTTCGACCAGTTTCTTGACGTCCTGCGCCCGGTCACGCGGGCAGATGAGGGTGACTCCTTTCGCCTGAACCACGACCAGATCCTTCACACCAATGAGCGCGGTCAGATGATCCTTGGAATAGACTATATTGCCGTCCGTTTCCACCGCTTGGCAATCGCCGATGGCGATGTTGCCGTCCGCGTTCCGTTCGAAATGGTTCTCCAACGCGGGCCATGAACCGACATCGTCCCACTGGAAAGCGCCGCGAACCATCAGGATATTGTCGGCCTTTTCCATTAACGCGTAATCAATGGATATCTTTTCAAGGGACTCATATTCCCGGGCCAACTCAATCAGGAATTCCGGCGTCTTCACTTCGGGCAACAACCGGTCCATCATGTCCGCCAACACGGGACGATGTTGGCGCAAGGCCTTCTCCAGCGTAGGCACCGACCAGATGAACATGCCCGCGTTCCAGAAGAAGGAACCCGATGCAAGATAGCGGCGGGCCGTCTCCCGATCCGGTTTTTCGACAAAACGGCTCGCTTTCAAAAACTCAACGCCCTTGCGTTCGGTATGGGCCGTCGTCGCCTCGATATACCCGTATCCCGTGCTCGCTTCATTCGGTTGAATGCCGATGGTGATCAACACATCTTCTTCCTGCGCCAACAATAGACTCTCGCGCAATGTCGCGCGATAATCGTCCAAATCGCCAATGACATGATCCGCCGTAAGGATGCAGAACGAGGCCTTCGGATCGTGCGCTTTCACCAACACGGCGCCCAGCGCGGCGGCGGCCGCGGTGTCGCGGCCCATCGGCTCCCCGATGATGTTTTCCGGCGGCAATTGCGGCGCGGCCGCCTGGGAGGGTTCCACCAAATCCTCGTTGGTGATGACATAAACCCGCTCCGGAGGGATCAGGCCATCCAATCGGTCCACGGCTTGCGCCAACAGAGGCTTGTCGCCCACCAACGACAACAGTTGTTTGGGGCACGCCGACGTGCTAAGCGGCCAAAACCGTTCCCCTTTTCCGCCGGCCAAAATTACCGCATACATGCTCTCCGTCATTGATCACTCCTTTACTGCCTGCACCATGGACGCCATCCATTCCCCCACCCGTTTCCGGGCGGCGCGGGAATCACCGGCTTGATGAAACTGTTGCACGATGGCGCTGCCGACCACCACGGCATCCGCATGCCGCGCCGCCGCAGCCGCCTGAACGGGATTGGAAATACCGAACCCCAGCGCCAAGGGCAAGTCCGTCGCTTTCCGGGCGCGCTTCAGCAGATCGTTGGCGGACGAATCCAGTTTGCTTTGCATGCCCGTGACGCCCGTGCGTGACACGGCATAAACAAAACCGCTCGCGTGCCGAACAATGGCTTGGATCCGCGCGTCCGGGCTGGTCGGGGTAATCAAAACAATGTTATTCATGCCGACTTCGTTCAGGGGCTTGGCATAGTCCGCGCTCTCCTCGACGGGCAAATCCAAAATTAACATCCCATCGATCCCCGCACGGGCGCCCCGTTTAATCGTGCGCTCAAATCCCGGCGCAAAGAGCAGATTCATATAGCAATAACACATGATGGGGATATCCGTCTTCTTGCGTAACGCCTGAACCATATCAAAGATCCCGTTCAGCGTCGTGCCGGAAGCCAACGCACGGGCGGCGGACTCCTGATTGACCTTTCCGTCGGCCAGGGGATCGGAAAAAGGAATGCCCAACTCCACGATATCCACGCCGGCCCGTTCCAAGACGAGCACCTGTTCGAACGTCGACGCCAAGTCCGGATCACCCGCCGTGATGTAGGCGACAAATCCTTTCTCGCCGCGCTCACGCAGGGCTTTGAAACAGTGATCAATACGGGTCTGGCGAGGAGGTGTTTCTTTCATGTATTTAACTCATAAATGCGCGCGATACCGTACAAGGTCAGATTCTTGTCATAAAGAAAGGGCAATTCCATGCCCTGCAAGACCCAGCGGGCATATCCGCCCGTGGCGCACAACGTGATATTCCGGTTCTTCATATGTCGCATTAGATGATGGGTGATCTCCTTGACCATACCCCGATACCCGTGCAGCGCGCCGATACGCATGGCCTGCTCGGTACTCTTCCCGATGGTCTGCCTTACCGGCGTAAGATCAATGCGCGGAAGCAAGGCCGTTTTTTCCGCAAGATATTCCAGCATCAACGCCGGCCCCGGCGCGATGATTCCGCCTGTATATCCTTTGCGACGCTGAATAATATCAAATGTGGTCGCGGTTCCAATATCAACCACAATGACCGGCGCGTGGTACCTCGCCACGGCCCCCGCCAGATTTGCCAGACGATCTTCACCAATGGAATCCGGGTCCGGATACGTCACGGGCGCCCCGAGACACAGTGCATGGTGGATGCGTAAGGGGGACACCCGAGCCACGCTGCGAATGGCTTTCACGAGCACCTCGTTCACCGACGGCGCCACGGAAGCCAGTGCCGCTCCATCCACCTCCAAACGGCCTAGCAGATCCCGAATCACGCGTTGCGTCTTTCGCAGTTTCAAATCCCGCGTTACTTCACGGACCTGTTTGCGAATGCGTCCACCGGCATACAGTCCGAAAGACGTGGAGGAATTACCCACATCGATGACCAACAAGCGCGGTGGCGAAGAGATCTTCATGCCGGACACTGCACCATCCACTCCAACGACATATCCATCGCCACTACGGAATGCGTCAGCGCCCCGACCGAAATCGCGTCAGGACCGGCCGCCGCATACGCCGCGACGGTTTCCAGCGTAACGCCCCCCGACACCTCAATCTTGGTGCGGCCGCCGCATCGCGCCACACACTCCCGGATATCGTCCGGCGACATATTATCGAGCAACACCCAATCGGGCGGGTCTTCCAGCAACTCGTCCAACTGATCGGGCCGATCGATCTCCACTTCAATTTCCAGGTCCGGATAGCGTTTACGCGCCGCGCGTACCGCTTCGGCCGTGGTCCCTTCCAGGCGGCGCCAGAATGCCAGATGATTATCCTTGATCATGACGCGATCGTATAACCCCAATCGGTGATTCTCTCCACCGCCGCATTGTACCGCGTATTTTTCCAGGGCGCGCAACGTCGGGGTCGTCTTCCGGGTGTCCAGAATCCGGACCCCATAGGGCTTGACCTCCTCGACATACCGTGAGGTCTCCGTCGCGATCCCGCTCATGCGCTGCATGAAATTCAGCGCCGTGCGTTCTCCGCTCAAAATTGCGCGAGCCGCCCCTTTTACGTGCAGCAACACCGCCCCCGGGCCGACCCGCTCGCCGTCTGCGCTCACAATCTTGATCGTAATTTTGGGGTCCAGATGGCGAAACACAGCCGCCGCGACTTTGGTGCCCGAAACGACGCCGTCCGTGCGGGCAACAATATGCGCCTCGGCACTCGCGTTAGCCGGAACCAAGGATTGCGTCGTGACATCGCCGGACCCCATGTCCTCGGCAATCGCACGCACAATCAGCTCGTCCAACTCTTTCCCCAACGGCCAACCCGATTCCATGAAGCCTCCATCCTTTCTCGGTCAGTAAAGCATCTTCCTAAGATCTGTTCAATCGGGATTATAGACGCACAAGGCGCATGGTTCCCCATCGTGCGAACGGTCAGCCTCGCTTGCGTGCTCCCCTTCGCTTTCCGCCTCCTTTGGAGCGTACGACGCGTTGGGTCATCTGATCCGGCTTGGCACCGCGTTTCTTGGGGCGTGGCGCGCCGTCCTTACTGGCGCGCAATTCGTACAGTTGATCGCGCAATATCGCAGCCCGCTCAAATTCCAGGGATTCCGCCGCCTCCAACATTTCGCGTTCCATGTCCTGAATAACGGCGTGTACGTCATAATCCTCGCCCGCCTCCCGCAACACGGCCTGATCCACTTCGTCCATCACTTCCTTCTCGGTCGACAAGCCTTCCTGGATGCTCTTGCGAATACTGTGCGGTGTGATGCCGTTTGCCTCATTGAACGCCGCCTGCACCTTCCGTCGCGCACGAGTCACTTCCAACATCTTTCGCATGGATTCTGTGACCGTATCGGCATACATCAATACCCGCCCGTTGATATGCCGTGCGGCGCGCCCCGCCGTCTGGATCAGGGACGTTTCCGAGCGGAGAAACCCCTCCTTGTCCGCATCCAGAATCGCCACCAACGCGACTTCCGGCAAATCCAGGCCTTCGCGCAACAGGTTGATGCCGATGAGGCAGTCAAAATCCCCCTTGCGCAATTGACGCAGGATTTCCACCCGCTCAATGGCGTCGATGTCAGAATGCAAATAGCGCACGCGCATGTCGAAGCGCTGCAGGTATTCCGAAAGATCCTCCGCAGTCCGCTTGGTGAGCGTCGTGACCAACACGCGCTCATTGGATTCCACACAGTGCCGGACCTCCTCCATCAGATCGTCAATCTGGTTGTCCAAGGGACGGACCTCCACCACAGGATCCAAAATGCCGGTCGGTCGAATCACCTGCCGGATCGGTTCCCCGGCCAGTTCTTTTTCCTGCGGTCCGGGCGTCGCGGAGGTGAATACCATTTGTCCCGTCACGGACATGAATTCCTGGAAATTCAGGGGTCGATTGTCGAGGGCCGACGGCAACCGGAATCCGTGGTCGACGAGTACGGTCTTGCGCGCCCGGTCACCGTTAAACATGCCGCGTACCTGTGGCAGCGTCACGTGGGATTCATCCACGATGGTCAGAAAATCGCGCTGGAAGTAGTCCAGCAGACAGGCGGGCCGTTCGCCGGCTTCCCGCCCCGCCAGATGGCGACTGTAGTTCTCAATGCCCTGGCAGTATCCCAATTCCTTGAGCATTTCCATGTCGTATTGCGTGCGCATACGAATGCGTTGCGCTTCCAAAAGTTTACCGTGTGCTTCAAACCATTGTACGCGCTCTTCCATTTCGGCTTTGATCTTCTCCATGGACGCCTCGATCTTCGTGTACGGCATGACAAAATGTTTGGCCGGCGAGATCAGGGCGCGGTCCAATTCCGCCTCCACGTGGCCCGTCAACGGTTCGACCCGGCGTATGCGCTCCACTTCGTCGCCAAAGAAGTCGATGCGGATCGCCGACTTGGCGTAGGACGGATAGATATCCAGCGCATCGCCCCGTACGCGGAATGTACCGGGCATTTGCTCCATGTCGTTGCGGGTATATTGGATGTCGACCAGTTTTTTCAGGATATGGTCGCGGTCCATCTCCCCGCCCTTCTCGATGCCCACGACCATTTCACGATAATCCTCCGGCGATCCCAACCCGTAGATGCAGGAAACCGACGCAATGATCACCACATCCTCCCGGTTCAGCAACGCGTCCGTCGCCGCAAGGCGTAGGCGTTCGATTTCCTCGTTGATCGCCGCATCCTTCTCGATGAAGGTATCGGTCTGAGGGATATAGGCTTCAGGCTGGTAATAGTCGTAGTAGCTGATGAAATACTCGACCGCATTGTGTGGGAAGAAGGATTTCAACTCGGCATACAATTGTGCCGCCAACGTCTTGTTATGCGAAATGACCAGCGTGGGTTTATCGGCATGGGCGATCACATTGGCCATGGTGAATGTCTTCCCGGATCCGGTCACGCCTTCCAGCGCCGTGTACCGTCGGCCTGCGTCCATGGCCGCGCAGAGCTGACGGATCGCCTCCGGCTGATCCCCGGTGGGTTGGAACGCGGACTCAAGTTGAAAGACGGAACGGCTCATGGCTTGCGGGAACGATACCGCCCCCGTCACAGCGAATCAACGCTCCAATCCGCCCCCCCCCGGGTCAGCGCATATTCGCCATTGATGGGCAACAAATTGTGCGTATATCAGGAATCGCCCCCCCCGGGGTACTGTCATTCACATCTACGATCGTAGATGTGAATGACAGTCCGTCCAACAATTCGGTCGCATCGCGCGGCCGGGATACGCAGGAAAGAGTTGCCATTTTCGCGAACCTGTACTATATCCTGCAACCTTCTTTCGGGATTGAGAGTTGCGTCGCCCAAAAGAATACGTAAGATGTCCTTTCCTGCGTACCCGTAGCTCAACTGGATAGAGCACCTGACTACGGATCAGGAGGTTGAAGGTTCGAATCCTTCCGGGTACGCCACTGTTTCCTGCTCGGGCATGCCCGCATGGGCGGCTCTTTCCGAACCGACACGCAACACCCCTTCTTCGTTCTGCTTGCAGGACTGGACAAAGTTTCTGAGAGCGCTTACTCTTACGGTATTCCCACAACATGGAGATGAGTACGGCATGAAACAACGCAAAATCTTTATCACGCAAAAGGATCGCGAACGGCTTGAAGAACTACTGATGGTCGCGGACGACTTCAAGTACAGGGATCGAGACGACCTGCAATCGCTGAAAACCGAGCTCGCCAGGGCCACCATCGTGAATTCCAACGAGATCCCGCCGACGGTAGTTACGATGAACACGCGACTGGTGTTTCAGGACCTGGAGGACGAAAGCAAAATGGCCGTTACGCTGGTCTTCCCGGCGGAGGCCGATATCGATCACGGCAAGATTTCCGTCTTTTCTCCGATCGGAACCGCCCTACTGGGATATAAGGAAGGCGATGTGATTGAATGGGCTGTTCCCGACGGCAAACGTCGCGTGCGCATTGACGAAGTCCTCTATCAACCGGAAGCGGCCGGGGACCTGCACCTCTAGGCGGTGTTGATGGGACACAGAAGCGAGGAGTGCCCTTGGAGTATCCGAGCGAACATCATATCTTCCTCTTTCTGATTCAATTGCTCTTGCTGATCGGCTTGGCCCGTGGTCTGGGCGAAGTCTTTCGCCACTGGCGACAACCGCCGCTGACCGCGGAAATTCTCGTGGGCATCTTGCTGGGCCCCACCATTCTCGGCCGCTATTTTCCCGAAACGTTCGGATGGCTTTTCCCTGCGGACGTGATCCAGGTGAGTATGCTCGAAACCGTGGCATGGCTCGGGGTGCTCTTTCTCCTGCTGGAAACCGGCCTGGAAATTGATTTTGCCAGCGCATGGCGGCAACGCGCCGAGGCCGTCAAGATCGCCTTGGCGGATATTGTCATCCCAATGGCCATTGCCTTTCTCCCTTTCTTTTTCCTGCCCGACCGGTTCCTCGCCGATCCAAATCAGCGATGGCTCTTTGCCATCTTCATGGCGACCGTGCTCACCATCAGCGCCCTACCGATTGCGGCCCGGGCATTGCATGATTTGCATCTGACAAAGACCGATCTTGGTTTTCTGTTGATGAGCGCCTTGTCCGTGAACGATATCATCGGCTGGCTGATATTCTCCCTCGTACTCAGCTTCTTCCTGCACGCGGATCTGGAAATCGGCCGGACCGCGCTGGTCATATTGGGGACAATGGGCTTCACGGCATTCTGTCTGACCGTCGGCCGGGCACTCACCAACCGGGCCATAACAAAAATTCACGATTGGGGACTGCCGCAACCCGGCTCTTCCCTTACCTTTATCTGCCTGTTGGGCCTCCTGTGCGGCGCCATCACACAAAAGATCGGAATTCATGCCCTGTTCGGCTTTTTCCTTGCGGGGATCATGGCCGGCGGCGCCAAGGCATTAAGCGAACGCACGCGCCAGGTCATTTCCCAAATGGTATACGCCATTTTTGTCCCCGTATTCTTCGCAAGCATCGGGTTGAAGGTGGACTTCCTGGCTAATTTCAATGTTTTTCTTGTCCTGCTGGTGACGGTGGTGGGTGTGGGAGGACGCTTTATCGGCGCTTGGATCGGCGTGGCGTGGACCCATCTCCCGCGGGCGAATCGTATGACGATTGCCATTGCCCACACACCCGGCGGCGCCATGGAGATTGTGGTCGGCGTCCTCGCCCTGGAATACGGGTTGATCACTGCGCCGGTCTTTGTCGCCATTGTCTTCGGCGCCATCTTCTCCTCCGTGCTGCTGGGACCGTGGATGCGAGCCTCCCTCCTGAAACGACGCGAAGTCAGCATCCTCGAATTCTTCTCCGCCCGCGGCATTGTGCCGCACCTCACCACCAGTGACCGCGATACAGCCATTCGCGAACTCGCCGATAAGGCCGGCGAGCAAGGGGCGCTTCCGCCCGCCGAGAGTCTGAGTAAGGCGGTCCTGGAACGCGAATACGCCATGGGCACGGCGGTAGAAGAAGGCATCGCCCTCCCGCACGCTCGCTTGAAAGGGTTGCTCAAGCCCGTCATCGTGTTTGGGCGCTCGCCACAAGGTATTGAGTGGGATTCACCCGACGGCAAACCCGCTCAATTCATTTTTCTGATCCTGACCCCGCTGGATGACGACGATATTCAGGTGCAAACCCTTGCCTTGCTCATCCGATCCATGAGCCAGGCGAAGGTCCGCCAGCAAATTCTGGACGCCGCCGATAAAGAGGCCATCTGGACCGCCTTACGAGAAGCGCTCGAGACCAGTCGTGTCTTTCGCAGGAAGAGGTAGACGATAATCGTCCGTCGTTTTCTCAGAATCTAGAAATGCAGATGCCGCATATTCGCGTTCTTGACTATAATCCAATGCGAAAATCGGATTCCCGGATATATTTTCATACCCCCTTTTTTGCATAGGGTCACCCGTCTGATAGTTCCATCCCCTTCCCATTCCGCACGATCCGACTTCCCTTGAGAATTCTCGAGTGTCCCCCCTGAGGGCCATTCGGGTCACATTACTTGAGATTGGCACTGAACCTGCTTTGATATCAGCCGAGGTGAAGGAAATCGCATACCCAACGCGTCTACTTGGGGGTGAGAGGGCCGCGAGTGGTCTGAGCGGTCGGATATGCGAATTACTAGATTCTCCGGCGGGTCGCCCCCTTCCCTTCCGACACGACCAAGGCGGCTCGCCAAAACAGGGGCCCTCATTCTCCAGCGGAGAATGAGGGCTTCTAATTTGTCCCTCAAGGAGACTCGATCAGTACCATGCGCAATCGGATGAAGCCGGCATTGGCCGTCGCGCCCGCGCTAAAGCTCAATCGGACTTCCTCCGTTTTCCCATCGCCGCTCGGCACGGGCTCATGCCACGCAAGATCCGGGAAAACATCGGCATCGAGCTGTGCCCAAGGGCCATCCAACTCATACGCATATTCGACAATATAATCCACACCCCGCTCCTCACTAAGCAATCGGCGATAGGTGAAGTGTATCAAGAGTTCATCCCCATTGGGTACCACTTCAGCCCCCGGCAAGGCCTCACCCGGTTCATCTTCGCGGTCCAAGCCCAGCGCGTATTTCGCCAGATTCGCCAGCCTCTCGTCATCCGGGTCCGCCAGGTATCCGCTTGTTTCAACGTCGCTAAATTCTTCCAACGTGAAGTTTTCCGCGGCCCATGCGGTATAAGGATGCACATAGTCTACCAGATGCGCGTCCTGACCAGACGCGGCCATTACCGTGCCCGGCATGCCGTCTTCATAGAAGACCGTTTCGAGCGACGCCCCGTCCCATGGCGCAAAAACCTCCATGCGCCGGACCCCGGTAGTTAGTGCGCTGGGAATCAGGGTGCCCCAATACCCGTCGCGGGCCGCCACAATAGCCTCGTAGAAATAGGCATATCGCTCGTCCACCTCACTACCCGTTCGCTCAATCGGTGTGGCGGACAAGGGACGCGTCACCCCGCCCGTATCGTCATACAGGGCGACCATGTGTCCCCACGCATTGGTTGATTCTCCCATCACCGCGGTCGCCTGAGACGGGGAGTTGCCGAATTCCAGCAGAGTCACGCCGCCGGTTGTGGTCAGCATGTGATGATATGCCTCGCCACCGAGGCCGTCATTGAGGATGAGTCTGATATTCACCGTGTGGCCGGGCACAAAACGATGATTGCCGGACGGCTCGGTAATAAACCACCCCTCGTAGGCGCCCTCTGCATCGGCTACGAAATCGCCATGCCGCTGATAAATATCCTCGGGCCGGAACCGCGGTCTGGACGTGTTACGGACGAAGTCGTGCCCCCCGGTTCTCACGATGATCATGTTCCCCGCTCCGTCCTGTTCCGGCGGGTCTTCGGGTACCACGACGCGATTGCCGTATCGGTAGGTGGCATAAGGAATAAGCCCTTCGACCCGAAGACGAAAAGCGTAGGGCACCCGGTTGAAGTTGTTTCCGGTCTCATCCTGTTCCGCCTGCATGTATCGCGGGAGCAACACCTCGGTCAGGCGAAGGAAACGAAACGAATCGCTATAGATGGTATCAAAGCCGAAAGCCGAGACCATCAGGGCGGTCTCCGCCATGTCTTCCATAATGAGGTCATCAAATGCGGCCATCCCGCCAACCGCATAGACCGTTAAAGAGCCTTCTAGCGTTCCTTCGTCCGACCGGGCGATGGTGACGGCGCCGGTGAAGCTGGGATCCGTCAATCCTTCGTCATTCACCGCGCGCACGACAATAGGCGGCAACGGGCCGGTCTGTGAAAGGTAAGCGGGCCAATCCACTTCCAAGGCCGTGGCCACACGATCCGAATCAACTTCAAACAGGGCCGTTACAGAGAGGTCCGCGTCCGGTTCCAACGTGACGTTGGAGCTCGTATTCGTGATCCCCTCCCATCCCGTAAAGTGAAAGCCCTCCGCCGGCAACGCCTCCAACGTGATGGGGACGTCCCGCACGTACGTGCCCGTCCATGGATACGGTACTTCCGGATCAAGTAGTCCGAAGGTGTCGCCGTCGACGACAATCGTGTTGATACGGATTCGTCCTGCCGCCGCGCCCGAGATATCGAGGGTCACATCCGCCAAACACGACTTCCCGAAGTAACTGAGCAGATGATCGTACTGATGGGCGGGACGCTGCATGGCAAACTGGCGCAAATAATCCACTTCCGCGGACCATGTCCCCATCGAATCAGGACGATAAAATCTATTGATATGGCCGGCCATTTCCGGCTCGATCATGGCGGCCATTTCGTCGATCACCGCGATAACACGATTGGTACGAAAAGCCGTATTAAGTTGATCCGCCATCCGGTTGATGAACGCATTGCGAAAAGTCTGGTTGTTCAACATTTCACGCGGCAAGAACGTGGCATACGGGCGCGTGGCCCAATTTCCCCGGCCGGCGCCTGTGGCAAAAGCCAGGGTGTTATGCCCGGGGAGAAACTGTTGATTGGGGCGATATATTCCAAAGGCTGCATCCATATCGAACATGAGCCATCGCCATCGCCCATCGTGGCCGTAAGGCGCATCCTCGTCATATTCATCCGTTCTCACCCGCCAATACTCAATGTTGTTTCCCGGCCAATCCACATTATTGACGAAAATGTTAGCGACCAGATAATCCACGTAATTGTCCGTATCGACCATGGTGCGTATGTGTTCGTAGTGTTCGGGCTCTTCCACACCATGGGTTTCAATATAGTTGATCATCTCCGCGTAATGGACCGCGTCCCCCTCCTTCACAATCAGAGGGCTTGTGGATAGATCATGATGAGTGGCCGTCAAGATATCCAGATTGTCCGCATCGACGCCGTAGGTGCGCGCCAGATAATGGCGATCGTACCGTTCTCGCATGTTATGAATGCCCCAGTATTCCCCATTGATAAACACGAGGACCGGGCGATATGCTTGGGTGTCGAAGCGCATGTGACCGACCAACCGCTGGGCGAACGCACATCGGAAATAGGTGTAAACGACGTCCTGCCCCGAATTACGCAACATGAATCGCTTGTATGCGTCATGGGGTTGATCGGGGAACAATGCGAAATGGAAATGGCTGTCGCCATATTCATTGCGTGCGTAAAGCCGGAGGCTTTTGATGTTTCGCCGACGCGTCATGCCCCCGTGAATGCGTACGCCGGCATCCTGTGCGAAAACCCGCCTGCCCTCCTCGTCCATGAGTTCAAGATGAACCGGCCGCTCCCATGCCGCGCCTCGTTGCCAATAGTTGGCACTCCGGTATTGATTCGCCGTCGTGGCAGAACCGGCAACATAGATCCCCGCATCATGATCGAACAGATGGTATGGATCCGTGACCAGGGATAGCACGGGCAACGTGTACTTCCCCTCCAGCGCCGCATCCGCAAAAAAGGTGGATGTGATCGTACGGCTCGGAATGCTGTTCTCGGCGAAGGCACGAATACGCACAACCGTGGCCTTATCCACCGCAGCCGTGGGCGCCTCCCAATAATCGTCATTCGTATTGCCATCAACCAACGTCGTATTGATTGCAGAAAAGACATTCGGCGCGCCCGCCCGGGAGCCAACAAGGAGGGACGACGGAAACATCGGCGAGTCCTCGTCGGGTTCCGATCCGTCCAGGGTATAGCGCAAGACGACCTCGCCATAGGGATGGACCGCGGTCAGGTCAAAGGTTTCCTCATAAAACCCGGCGGGACGAGAGAGTTCGGGCGGCGCGAGGACCTGAAGGAAACCGTCGGTCGTGTTGGCGGCGCCCGGCGTAGGGTCCGTGAAGAACACCCAATTGGTACTTCCATCGGGTTTGCGTCCGAAGGATATATCCGTTGGTATGACGGTCGGGACGATCTCATCAACGCGTACCCCATCCGGATCGGTCAGCAGGACTTCCTCTCCCGCGGAAGCAATGCTGAAGTTGGCATGTAACTCCTTTGCCGGGTCGGAACGATCCTTGCCCGAAGCCCAGATCAGCAGAAACTCGCCGGGCTCCATGGTGATATCGGGCAAGACCCAACGAAAGGGAACATCGGGGTCATCGGACAGGCCGTAGCCCCCCAGAGCCACGGATTCGCTTCCTGCGTTGTAGAGTTCAACCCAATCCTCGGTGTCACCGTCTTCATCCTCCAACCCGGTGGCATTAGAGGCAAGCACCTCGTTAATATACACCGGTTGTGCTTTCAACTCCGCCACAAGGAACGAGAGTAGAAAGGTAATGCCTAAACAAGAAAGCCATCGATGCCGGCTGGTTGACTCGCCTCCGATGAGTCTGTCCTCCAGATTCGGATGATATACCTAGTCGCCTCTAAGGCAAAAACCTAGGAGGTACGGCCCCGCTTGTAAACAAAATAAGTCTCCTCAAATGCGTGCGCAGGGCAGAACAGAGTGGACCGTACATAGCTCCGCTCCCTCCACTGCCAGGCAAGAACCCTCGCGGTGTTGATGCACCCTGTTGACCTTGGTCAGTCCAGCAGGATCACTTCCAACCGAAAATACTTTGGGTCGAACAATGTCCCATCAGGCACACGGTAACTCACCGTTTCCGTCACCTCGTCCCCGGTAGGCGTAGCCCCAATGAAGACGAGGTCCGCATCCAACACGACTGGCGACCACGTGCCATGCACCTGAGTTCCACATTGGGACACCCCAAAGTGATAAGTGTATTTGGGAAGAGATAGGTCTGCACAAGTCTATGTAGAAGTAAGGGAGATATTACGTACTGGTCAAGCCAAAGCGGCGTCGACGCTTCGCTCTGCCGCCGCAGTCCAAAAAGGAATGACCGAGCAGGCCGCCTCAAGGGAATTTGGACTGCGGTG
>SKXR01000057.1 GCA_007128275.1 Kiritimatiellia bacterium | reverse complement strand
TTGCAAGAGGGTGACGCGTTCCCGTGTAACCTCGCCCAGAATCCGTACGGCGAGTCCGGGCCCGGGAAACGGTTGACGATCGACAATGGCGTCCGGCACGCCGAGTTCGCGGCCCAACACGCGCACCTCGTCCTTGAAAAGCTCGCGCAGCGGTTCGATTAACTCGAATTTCAGGTCGGCCGGAAGGCCGCCCACGTTGTGATGACTCTTGATCGTCGCCGACGGCCCGCCGATGGGCGACACGCTTTCGATGACGTCGGGATAGAGCGTGCCCTGCGCGAGGAATTTCATGGGCCCGACGTTGCGCGCTTCGTCCGTGAAGACTTCGATGAAGGTGCCGCCGATGATTTTGCGTTTCTGTTCGGGATCGATCACGCCCGCAAGCCGGTCGAGAAAGATGTCCTGCGCATGGGCCACGCGTAGATCGATCCCGAACGCGTCGCCGAAGGTGCGCTCGACCTGCTCGCCTTCGCCGTGGCGCAGGAGTCCGTTGTCGACGAAGACGCAATGCAACTGTTTCCCGATGGCCTTATGCAGGAGCGCCGCGGCGATGGAGGAATCGACGCCGCCGCTCAAGCCGCAGAGGACATGGTCATTGCCGACGCGTTCACGAATGGCCGCGACGCTTTCTGCGATGAATTGCGACATCGTCCAGTCGCCCGAACAGGCGCACACCTCAAACAGGAACCGGCGGAGAATGTCGGTGCCCTGCGTGGTATGAACGACTTCGGGATGGAACTGCAGGCCATAGAAACCGCGTGCGGTGTCCGCCATGGCGGTGACGGGGCAGGAACCCGTGCGCGCCAGTGTCCGGAACCCGGAAGGTAGTTGATCCACCTGATCGCCGTGACTCATCCAGACGGGGAGTTCCGGTGGCATGTCCTGGAAGATAACGTCTTGTTCGGTGATCGTGATGACGGTGCGTCCGTATTCGCGGTGCGCGCCGGGTTTAACGTGGCCGTCGAGTTTGTGGGCCATGAGTTGCATGCCGTAACAGATCCCGAGGACGGGCACGCCGAGGGTGAACAGGGCGGGATCACAGTCGGGCGCTCCATCCGCCAACACGCTGGCCGGACCGCCGGAAAGGATCATTCCTTTGGGATGTTGATCCCGCAAGCTGTCGGCGGTGGTGTCGTGGCGCAGGATCTCGCAATACACGTTTTGCTCGCGCACGCGTCGTGCGATGAGCTGGCTGTACTGCGATCCGAAATCCAGAATGGCGATCCAGTCGTGGGTCTTCACGGTTTATGGGTCTCCATCAGTTGGATGAACTCGTCAAAGAGGTACGCGGCGTCGTGCGGGCCGGGTGCGGCTTCCGGATGGTATTGCACCGAGAACATCGGCAAGGTTTTGTGGCGCAATCCTTCCGAGGTGCCGTCGTTGAGGTTGATGTGCGTCGTTTCGAGCTCGTCCGGGTTCAGGGAATCCTTGTCTACGCAGAATCCGTGATTTTGCGACGTGATTTCGATGAGTCCGGTGCGCAGATTTTTGACGGGTTGATTCGCGCCGCGATGGCCGAATTTCATTTTATAGGTGGCGCCGCCGAAGGCCAACCCCAGGAGTTGGTGGCCGAAGCAGATGCCGAAAGTGGGCAGGCCGCTCTCCACGAGTGCGTGAATGGTTTTTATGACGCGGGGCACGGCGTCGGGGTCGCCGGGGCCGTTGGAGATGAACAGGCCGTCCGGTTTCGCGGCGAGTACATCGGCGGCGGAAGCGCTGTTGGAAAAGACCGTGGGGCCTGCGCCGCGTTCGGCGAGCATGCGGAGTTGGTTGCGTTTAATGCCGCAATCGAGCACGGCGACCCGGTATTTCGCGTTTGTGGTCGGCCAATCGTACGAGTCGGGGGTGCTGACTTCGCTGGACAAGTCGCGCCCGATCAGGCCGGGCGCGTTTTTGGCTTTCTCGACCAAGCGATCGCGGTCGAGATCGCTTGTGGAGATCACGCATTTCATGGCCCCGCGCGAGCGGATGTGGAGGGTGACCGCGCGTGTATCGACCTGGTCGACGCCGAGGATGCGGTTTGTTTCGAGGTATTCTTTCAGTGACGTTGTGCTGCGCCAATTGCTGCGCATGCGGCTGGCTTCATTGATGACCAGTCCGGCCGCGTGGGGTTTCCATGATTCGATGTCTTCGTCGTTGATCCCGTAGTTGCCGATGAGGGGATAGGTGAGGGTGACGATTTGGCCGTGATACGACGGATCGGTCAGGATTTCCTGGTAGCCCGTCATGGACGTGTTGAAGACCAATTCCCCATAGGCTTCGCCGGACCCGGCAAACGCGCGTCCTTCAAAAGTAGTCCCGTCTTCGAGTGCGATCAGTGCTTTGGTCATTATCAGGAAATCCCGGCGATCGTTTCGAACCTGTCGGCGAAGTTGGCACCGCATTGTGGGAAAAACGGTTCTGGAGTCGAGAAGATAATTCGAAAAGGCGGAAAAACTCGTGTTTCACGTCGAGAGGGGATCACTTCCATGCGTGTGAGGCACTCGCGCACAGCCCCTTTTGCTCCGTATCAACTGTCATCTGAATCTACGATCGTAGATTTTAATGACAGTCGGTGGTGGGGCGGATGCAGGGGAAGGACTCCGTTTGACATAATCCGGCGCAACCTTTACCGTTTCGTCCATGATCAAAGTAAAAGTCATAGGGGCGGGCGGTTACGGCGGCGTGGGTATTACCGAGCTGCTTTTGGGACATCCGGAAGTGGAACTCGTGGCGTTGGTTGCGAAGACGGATGTGGGGATGAAGATGAGCGAGCTATACCCGCATTTGACGGGTTTTTGTGATCTGCCGATTCTAACGCCGGATGAGGACGCGGCGAAAGTACCGGCGGACGTGGTCTTTTTCGCCACACCCGACGGCATTGCCATGAACCAGGCGCGGACGGAATTGGAGCAAGGCGCGAAAGTCATCGATTATAGCGGCGACTTCCGGTTTTCGACGCCGGAGGCCTACGCGGAATATGCGCGGCGGATCGGAAAGGACCCCGACCATAAGGCAAAGGATCTGCTGACCGAGTCGGTCTATGGCTTGCCGGAACTGCACCGGGCGGATATCAACGAATCAACGCGGTTGGTCGGGAACGTCGGGTGCTTTGCGATCGGTTGTATTTTGGGGCTGGCGCCCGCCGTCAAGAACCGGCTCATTGATTTGACCAGCTTGATCTGCGATTGCAAGACCGCGGTGTCCGGCGCCGGGAAAAAGCCGGGTCCCGGGTTTCATTATCCCGCGCGGTACGACCAAATGAACGCCTATCGATTGTCCGGTCACCAGCACGTGGTCGAAGTGGAACGGGAAATGCAGGGCCTGTGCGGCGAGGAAGTGCGGCTGACGTTTACGCCGCAGGTGGTCCCCGCGTGTCGGGGCATTCTGAGCTGCATCTACGGTACGTTGGCGGCCGGAATCGATCTAAGCGCCGTCATGGACGCCTATCGGTCGTTCCATGAAGACAATTATTTTGTGCGGATTATGGACCGGACCGCCACCGTCGGCACACAAGACGTCCGGGGCTCTAATTTCTGTAACCTGATCGTGGACGTCGATGAGCGGACGAACCGGTTGCGGGTGATTTCGCATATCGATAATCTCGTGAAAGGCCAGGCTGGGAATGCCCTTCAGAATATGAATTTGATTTGCGGGTTGCCGGAGACGATGGGTCTGGATCGTCCGGGCCAATACCCTTAAAGGAGCGACGGAGCACTATGGCTCGATTACCCACGTGGATTCGATTATCCCTGAATACCGATCAGCATTTTTCGCATGTGCACGGGTCGGTAAAGAACCATTCGCTGCACACGGTGTGTGAGAGCGCAAAATGTCCAAACCGCCACGAGTGCTGGAACCGGGGCACCGCGACCTTGATGCTGCTCGGCGACGTCTGCACGCGCGCCTGCTCGTTTTGCGCGATCAAAGCGGGACGCCCCGGCGAACTCGATGCCGATGAGCCGAAACGCGCTGCACAAGCGGCCAAGGAGATGAAGCTCAATTATGTGGTGCTGACCAGTGTGGCCCGCGATGATCTTCCGGACGGCGGGGCGGGGGTGTTTGCGGAAACCATCCGCGAAATCCGAAAGGAAGTGCCCGGGGCGTCCGTGGAAGTGTTGACCCCTGATTTCGAAGGCCTTCCGGATCTGATCGACATCGTGCTCGAAGCGCATCCGGACGTATTCAACCACAATACGGAAACGGTCGCGCGGTTACAGCCGATCATCCGTCCGCAGGCGGCGTACGGCCGCTCGCTTTCCGTATTGAAACACGCGGCGCAATGGCAACCGGACGTGGTGGTCAAATCGGGGATTATGTTGGGCTTGGGCGAGAAGGACGACGAGGTGCTGCATACGCTGGATGACATGTTGCAAGTAGGCGTGGATCTTTTGACGATCGGTCAATACCTTCAACCCACTCGCAATCATCCACCCGTCCAGCGCTATGTCACACCGGAAGATTTCGAAGGGCTATCCGAGAAGGCCCGTGCGATGGGATTCAAGGGCGTCGCTTCGGGGCCGTTGGTTCGTTCCTCGTATCGCGCGGACGAGTTGCTCCAATCCGCTCTCGATGCGCGGGAACTTGCGCGTCAGACGACGGCCGTTTGCTGATCGCCGCGCCATGCCCGGATAAGCGAGACGATGACTATTTATTGGGCCTATCAATGCGCCTCCTGGTTAAGCCGAACGCTCCCGTCGGCCTGCGCGTACTGGTTGGGCGTGCGCGTGGCCGATCTTTTCTATTGGCGCGATCAAGAAGGCCGTTGCGCCGTCCTTCAGAATCTACGTCGTATTCACGAGGCACAAGGACGATCTATTACCGATCGAGCGTTGCAGAGCATGGCACGGGCGACCTACCGCTGTTTCGGGAAGTACCTCGTCGATTTCTTCAGATTGGGTGACGTGAACGATGTCTTTAGGGGTGCCGAGGTGTGCATCGAGCATGAAGACTATCTGGCCGACTGTGTCGCGCGAGGGCGCGGCGTGATTCTGGTGACGGGGCATTTCGGCAATTGGGAATTGGGCGGGGCGGTGTTGGCCGCACGGGGGCATGAAGTCCATGCGGTCGTGTTGCCGTACCGGAGTGAGAAGGTTGAGCGGCTTTTCAACCATTACCGGGAACGGCGCGGCATCCATACGGTCCCGTTCGGCCATGCGGCCCGCGATTTGGTGCGGTATTTGCAGGAAGGGAAGATGGTTGCATTGCTCGCGGACCGTGATTTCTCCGCTCATCAGCATGAGGCGACCTTCTTCAACCGGGTTACGTCCATGCCGCGCGGCCCGGCGTGGTTGGCGATGAAGACCGGCGCCCCCGTGTTGCCGGCGTTCATGATTCGGCAACCGGACGATTCGTTTCTGCTCCGATTCCATGCGCCGTTGTTTCCCGAAGCATTGAAGACGGAAGATCGGATTCGTGATAGGATTTGCGCCGGATTGGAACGGGAAATCGGCGAGCAACCGCATCAGTGGTTTATTTTTGAAGATTTCTGGGATAACGAAAACGGGAGTAGAGGGCATCGTCATGGGTAACGTGGTCAATGAATCAGGGGCGCCCCGGGCCTGCGTGGTGGTGCCCGCCTTTACCGAGGAGCGGCGTATCGGGCAGGTGGTGGAACAGATCCGGCGTCACGTGCCGTTGGTCATTGTGGTGGACGACGGATCCGCCGACGGCACGGCGACTGAAGCGGAAGACGCGGGGGCGATCGTCCTGAAGCATGAGCGCAATGAAGGGAAGGGTGTGGCGCTTCAGACGGGATTTCGTCGTGCCATGCAGGAGGAGTGCGAGGTGGTGATCACGATGGATGCGGACGGTCAACACAACCCGGAGGATATTCCAAAGTTTCTGGAGGCGTATCAACGCACGGGTATTCCCGTCTTGCTCGGCAACCGCATGACGCATCTCGAAGAGATGCCGCGGATACGCCGATGGACCAACCGGGTGATGAGTCTCATCATCAGCCGGGTAATGCGCCAGTACGTGCCGGACACCCAGTGCGGGTTCCGCTTGTTTCGGCGCGATGTGATTCCTTTTCTGAATGTCGAGTCGCACCGGTTTGCGGCCGAATCCGAGATGCTGTTGCATTTAGCGGATCGCGGGTTCCGGATCGATTCCGTGCGCGTCACCGTGATCTATCGAGATGAGCAGAGCAAGATTCATCCCGTGAGCGATGCGGTGCGTTTCTTCCATATGCTGTATCATTATCGACATAAACGGCATGGATATTACGGTTTTACTTGATCCGGCGCGATGTGCCTGTATGGTGGTGGCTCATCAATTGCATTGGATGCCATGAAGATTGAAGTCGAAGGAAAAATTATCGAGATCCCGCTGAAGACCATCGGCACGGTGATTGTAGCCGGTCTGATCGTACTCAGCGCGTTGACGATGGTGTATCAGATTGCGCCGGAACAGGAAGGGCTGTTGCTTCGTTTCGGCAAGCATGTCAAGACCGCCTCTCCGGGTCTGCACTTCAAGCTGCCCTTCGGGATGGAGCGCGTCGTCAAGGTGCCCACCCGCATCGTGGACGTGGAAACATTCGGTTCGCGTGAACGCCCGGCGGGCGGTCGCGGTGCGCGCGATGAAAATTCCATGTTGACCGGCGACCTGAATATCGTGTTGGCCGGTTGGGACGTGCAATTCAGCCGCGAAGAGCCGCGCGATTTCGTATTCAATGTGCAGGATCCCATCAATACGCTTCGCGATATTGCCCAATCGGTCATGCGGGAGATCATGGGGGATCGGGCCAGCATTCTCATTCTGACCGTTGGCCGCGCGGAAATTCAGCAGCGCGCCCGCGAATTGATCCAACAACAGGCCAACCAGTTCGGCATGGGCATTCGCATTAACGAGGTGAACCTGCTCTTCGTCGATCCGCCCGGCGCGGTATTGGACGCGTTTAACGATTTGAACCGTGCCGAACAGGACGCGGTTCGCTTCTTCGAGGAAGCGTCTCGTCAGTATCAGGAACGCGTGCCGCGTGCGCGTGGCGAAGCGCAACGAACCATTCTCGAGGCGGAAGGATTCCACCAGCGTCGGGTCAATGTCGCCCGCGGGGAATCCCAGCGCTTTACGGATATGATGACGGCTTACCAACTTTCGCCGGAGGTAACGCGTCAACGGCTCTATTTGGAAGTCATGGAGCGCAAGTTGCCCGAAGTGAAGGAATTCATCATTGTTGATGATGAGCTGGATGGCATTCTGCCCCACATGAACCTTCGAGGGGGAGCCGGATTATGATGAACCAACCTCCCTCGGAACGTATGCATCGTCGCGCCGGATCCACGCCGGTGGCGGCCTTGATTCTGGTCGCCGCGCTTTCCTTTCTGGTCTACAACTCCTTGTTCGTCGTCTATGAATGGCAACAAGCGATTGTGACTCAGTTCGGTGAGATCAAGGGCGAACCGCGGACGGACGCGGGATTGCATTTCAAGTTGCCTTTCGTGCAGCAGGTACACCTCTTTGACAAGCGATTGCTGCGCTGGGACGGGCAGGAACGGACGATCTACACCAAAGATCGCCGCGCGATTATCGTCGACGTGACGGCGCGCTGGCGGATCAATGATGCGCGCGCGTTTCTGGAGTCGATCGGTGGTTCGACGGACGCGGCGAATGCGCGCTTGATCGGCATCATTGAGGGCGCCGTTCGGAATGAGATCGGTCAGTACGATCTTTTTGAAGTGGTGCGCAGCAGCAACCTCATTCTGGATCGGGAAGAGGAAATGCCCGCCCTCATGACGGAGGATGGCGAGGAAATCACCCCGGAAGATCTGGATCTGACCACCATGGGCGGGGAAATGCCGCCGCTTAGGATCGATGCCGCCGGCGTCTATTTGGCGGGTCGTCCGGTGGTGATTGCCGGCATTTTGGAACGGGCCCGCGAGCGTCTGGATGAAATCGGATTGGGCATTCATCTTGAAGATATTCTGATCAAGCAGGTCCATTACACGGCCGCCATTGAAGAAAACGTGTACCGGCAGATGAACGCCGAGTTGCAGAAGATCTCCGCCGGTTTCCGCTCACTGGGCCAGCAACGCGCGGAACAGCGATTGGGCGAGATGGAACGCGAGTTGGCCACCATTCAGAGTGAAGCGGTCGAGCGCGCGGAACGCATTCGGGGTACGGCGGAAGCCGAGGCCATCAAGATTTATGCGGAAGCCTACAACGCCGACCCGGAATTCTTCGGATTCCTGCGCACGCTTCAGTTGTATGACAAGGCGTTGGGCAAGAATAGCTCGCTGATCCTGGGTACGGACAGCTCCTTGTTCAAACTCTTCAAAGAGATGAAGGAAGAATAGGGCGGTCCTGCGGGCTTACATCCCCAACGCCATCTGCAAGGCGAGGAGGGAGTAGGCGGTGACCAGGACCGGATCGTTTTCCCAGTAGCGCCCCACTTCGTTGACCCAGTAGCCCTTGCCCGTGCCGTTTTCGATACGCTGAATGGCGACCATCTTCTCAACCAGGTCTTCACGCCAGTTCAGAGGGTCGCCATCTTCCCTGATAAACTGGTTTTGCCCGTAGGCCGCGAGGCCTTTACTGAGTACGTTGTAATAGTAAAACAATCCTTCCCGCCCCGTGCCGGGATTCTCCTCCAAGGTCCAATGGCGGATGGCCCAATCGGCGGCCGACCGTACGCGCGGATCGTTGCGGTCCACTTCCGCGTAAATGAAGCTGAGCATGCCTGCATAGGTCATGCTTCCAAAAGAATTGAAGCGAACCACCCCGTCCTCGTCCGTGTAGGTGCCGGCCCGCGTATTGTCCGGGTGATAGGCAAAGCCGCCCAGATTGCGTGGGCTGTCACTGACCCAAGGTTGATCGTTGTATTCGGGTAAGTTCTGGATGCGCTGAACGAAGTGAATGGCCGCCGCCCAGTCCAAGTCGACCCGCTCCCCCTCGGCACGCAAATCTTCGACGCTTTCCGTGAGGCGCATGGCCTCGTAGGCGATGTATGAATTCGATAGGTCAGCGTATTCGCGGTCGGTGGATGCATCGTATCCCATGCCTCCGTAGAACATACTGTCGCTTTCGAGAAACTGGCTCTTGGCGACGAATTCACGGGCGCGCTGGATGATCGGCACAAATTCGGGTCGTCCCACTTGGTGCAAGGCCACCATGCAGATGGCGGTATTGTAGTTGCTCAACCCGCCTCCGCGTCGCGTCTCCGAAGGGTCCGCATAGATGCCGCCATCGTCGCGCACCATGGACAGGAGATAGTCCACACCCCGTTCGATCGCCGCCCGGTTCTGTTCCCCGCCGCCCACCAGCGCCCAGACGGCCAAACCGGTCAAGGCGGGAAATTCGGGATTAGACCAGTACCCGTCCTCGTGCTGCCGGTCGCGCAGCCAGGCATACGCGCGATCCATGGCGGCGTGCGCCTCGTGTTGCAATGAAAGGATCACCGGAAATTCGGGCGTCGTCCGGCTGGTGAGCGGTATGGCGTCTTCCGCGTGGGCAGGCACGGTGCCGAACAGCAGGCAAAACAACGTAAGCATATACAGATCATTGCGCATGGTGGTCATCTCCAAGATGTTTTGACTCATGCATACTATGCGCCACCTGCGCGCCATACTCAAACCAGAAAAGGTCCGTCTCGAATGGCGATGAATTAAGCCGCTTGTTCGTTTCCGACTCATCCCGTCCGTACGGTTTGCGGGATTGCTGCGCGGCGCGTTCTGTGCTTTCATCGATAAGCACATGTGGGAGGAGCAGGTATGAGTCGAATTACGTTGGACAGTCCGGAATCGTATGCGTTTTCCGTTGAGATCCCGGTGCGCATTACCGACATCAATTACGGGAACCATCTCGGACACGACGCGATCATGTCGATCCTGCACGAGGCGCGGGTGCGGCTGCTGAATGAGAAGGGCTTTTCGGAAATCAATATCGGCGGATGCGGCATGATCATGGCGGACACCGGGATCGTGTTTAAGAATGAAGTCCATTATCCGGCGACCCTCGCCATCGAATTGGCCGTGCGGAATCTGTCCCGTTCCGGATTCGATGTCTATTATCGCATCACCCGTGTTGAAGACGGAGCTCTCATTGCCGAAGCCAAGACCGGAATGGTGTGCTTCGACTATCAGCGCAAACGTCCGTCGCGCATGCCGGCCGCTTTTCGCGCGGCGTTTGCATAGCCCATTTCTCCCGACACGCGACACCCGACACCCGATACGCGACACCTTCCTACCCCTTCAACGCATCGACAAAGGCCTTGGCGAACAGGGGCAGGTCGACCGGGGTGCGCGAGCTGATGAGGTTCCCGTCCACGACGAGCGCTTCGTCCACCCATTCCGCACCGGCGTTGGTCATGTCGTCCTTGATGCCGACCGTGCTGGTGGTGCGTCGGCCTTTCAGAATACCCGCGGAGATGAGGATCCAGCCCGCGTGACAAATGAAGGCGATCGGTTTGCCCTGCTTGTCAAAATCGCGGGTCAGGCTCAGCACATTATGATCGCGCCGCAATTTGTCGGGCGCGAATCCGCCCGGCACGAGTAACCCGTCGTAATGAACGGCTTCCACGTCGGCGATATCGACATCCGACTTGCAGGGATAACCGTGTTTACCCGTATAGATCACATTGGATTGCGGCCCGGCCACGGTGACTTTCCAGCCTTCTTCTTCCAGGCGGAGCTTCGGATACCATAACTCGAGGTCTTCGTATACATGATCGATAAACGCCAATATCTTCTTCATTGGTAATGCTCCTTCTTATCCACATACTTCTTTACCGTGCGCCAGTCCAATCCCGTGCGGCGCGCGACTTCACCATAGGTTCCGAAACGTTCATACAGTAACGCGCAATAGTGGGCCTGCAAGCCGGTAGCCGTGAAGGACCCATTGTGTATGCCGTTTATCAGGCGCGCCTCTTCCGAGCCGTCGTGTGTCGCGCCTGCGGCATCGCCTTCGTAATGGCCGGTCAACAGGATTCGGCGAATGGCTTGTCCGAGTTCGCGTACATTGCCCGGCCACGCATAGTCCTTGCCGGGCGACCGGTTCAGCGCGTCCCGGACCTGCTGCAACACGTCCGGCGCCGTCATGCCGAGCTGGCGCTGTAGGATATAGGAGGTCAGCACGTCCAATTCCCCGGGGTCTTCGCGAAGCCGGTCGCGCAGGGGGGGGGCGGTGATCACGTCCGCACAGAGGCGATAATAGAAATCCTGACGCATCCGGCCTTCGCGACGCAGTTCGCTCGGCGCCCGGTTCGTTGCGGCGATGATGCGGCTTTGGAAACGCTTGGGCTCATGACTGCCCACTGGTGAATAGACGCGTTCCTGCAGGACCTGCAACAATGTAAGCTGTACAGTGGGGGAAAGCGCATGAACTTCGTCGAGGAAGAGCACGCCGTGCGGGCAGCAGCGGGACAGGATCCCGACGTGCGGGTCCACCGCGCCTGCAAGCGCGTCTTTGCGCTGCCCGAACATTTCTGATTCGATTCGTGTCTCGGGGAATTGCGCGAGGTTGATGGATACAAAGGTGCGGGAGATGCTGCGGGCGAAGCGGAGTTTGTTTTCGTCAAAGGGAATGAAACAAGACTTGCCGATGGCCGCCGCCGCCGCTTTTTTCCCCGTTCCTGTTTCCCCCAGGATGAGCGTCGAAAAATCCTCCATGCGATTCCAGAGATGGCGCTCATACCATTGGATGTTGTGGGTAAACACATTGTCCCATAGCCGCCGCCGGAATTCGTTCATGATTGGGGTGCGGCCTATCATGGACTGATCGATGAAATAATAGGCGCGCCGCAATTGATAGAACATGGAGAAATAGCCGCAGGCGATCGATGCGGAAAATCCACGAGCGGCAAGCATGTTCAGCGCATCCCGCGCAAAGGGGACCGGCCCGTTCCCGTCACCCGCCGCCAAGTCCTTGAGAATATAGGTATCGAACGCGTCGGCGTAACGGTGAAACGCGTCGAAGAGTAGCGCATAGCGCAGGACCTGCTGATCCTCGGCGGAATAGCGTCGAATGTCGGCGGCATCCTCCCGTTCCAGCGCCTCTACACGCCGGGCCACCGCATGCACCACCGCCGGCATGGTATCCTGTGTCCCTGCAACGGCATCGACGTCCGCCAATTGACGGTCCATTACCGCCCGCTCTTCGGTGAAGGGATTACTAAACGCGGCCCGTGTCACCAAAGCAAAGAACGCTCGATCCGAAGACGATAGGTGTATGGTGCTGTTCATTCTTTGAATGTATAGCTATGTGCAGGAAATGTCTATATTCGTTCGGGCATCGCGATTGTTTGCACGCTCATTGGGGAGGGACACGGTGCGCTCGACGTGCCGATGCCGGTTGGCGTGGCACGATCCGCGTTGATTTTTCGTTCAATCCCCATTACATGAAAGAAGGCATGATTGATTCCTCGCAGAAAATGACGCGTTCGTTCAACTGGTTGAACGCGGCGCAATTCGGCGGCGCGTTGAACGACAACGTGTTTCGACTGTTGGTCGTCTTCTTCCTGATTGGCATGAAAGGGGAGGGGGCGGCGAGTCTGGTCACGTCGGTGGTGGGCGCGATTTTCGTGCTTCCGTTTTTGCTCTTCACGCCCGCTGCCGGGATTCTGGCGGATCGGTACAGCAAGCGGAACATCACGGTGGTCGTCAAATCCATCGAAATCCTGTCGATGATGATCGCCCTGGTGGCGTTTCATGTCCGGAACGAGTGGTTGGCCTATGGGGTGGTTTTTTTGATGTCCACGCAGAGCGCCTTATTCGGACCTTCGAAGTACGGGATTCTGAAGGAACTGGTGGGCAAGCAGCGCCTGTCGCGTGCGAACAGCCTATTGGTCCTGTTTACCTATCTCGCCATCATTCTGGGTACGGGATTGGCGCCGTCCGTGGATCATCTGACCAACGGAAACTACGTGGCGGCGGCCGGGGTTTGTCTACTGATTGCGGTGGCCGGGTTGTTTGCGATCTGGCGCGTGGAGGTGACGCCCGGCCAGGGCGGCGAACGTCGCATCTCGCCGAACGTCATCGGCACCATATGGAAGACGCTCGTGAGCATTCGCCATGACGGGTTCTTGATGCTGGCCGTGATGGCCGCTGCGTATTTTCTACTGATTGCCGGCTTTGTTCAAATCAATCTGATTCCGTACGGCATCGAAATGCTCGGCATCAGCGAACAGAACAGTGCGTACCTGTTTCTGCTGGCGGCCTTGGGCATCGGACTCGGCGCCTGGGTGGTGGGGCGGTTGTCCGGGCGCAACATTGAATTGGGTCTGGTTCCCATCGGCGTGGCGGGGGTGGTGATCGGCGCAATGGGGCTCTATCTATTTTCGCATAGCCTCGTCGCAACGTGCGTGATGGTTTTTGTGCTGGGCGTGAGTGCGGGCTTCTACATCGTGCCGCTCGAAGCCTTTGTGCAGTACCGGAGCCCCGACAAACGGCGCGGCGAAATCCTTGCGGCGAAAGGATTCTTGGCCTGGATCGGAGTTTTGTTTTCGGCCATCCTGTTGTACGTATTCGCGGAAGTGTTGAAGCTGACACCGGCGCAGGGGTTTCTGGTGGTGGGGGTGGCGACGACGGCCATGCTGTTCGTCGCGTTCTATGTCTTGCCCGATTTCTTCGTGCGCTTCGTCGTGACCCTGATCACCAAGCTTGTTTACCGCATCCGCGTGATCGGCCAGGAACACGTGCCCACCGAAGAGCCGGCCCTGTTGGTGGCCAATCATGTTTCTTGGGTGGACGCGTTGCTGTTGACCGCCACGCAGCCCCGGCGCATTCGTTTCATGATCCACCGACAGATCTATGAGCGGCGTTTACTTCGCCCGTTCTTCCGGTTGATGGGGGTCATCCCCATTTCCTATCAGGACCCTGCAAGGAAGATTGCCGACTCCTTGGATGCGGCCCGTGCCTCGTTGGACGACGGATATCTGGTGTGCCTTTTCGCGGAAGGCGCCGTGACGCGCAGTGGCATGTTGGAAACCTTCAGGGGCGGCTTTGAGCGGATCGTTCGTGACGGCAATGTCCCGGTGGTCCCGGTCTATATCGGGGGACAGTGGGGGAGCGTGTTCAGCTATTTCTACGGCAAGCCCCTGACGCGCTGGCCCGGGATGATTCCGTATCCGGCGTCTGTTCTCTTCGGCAACCCGTTGACCGCCGACACACCCGCGGCGCTTGTGCGCCGGAACATCATGGAACTTTCGGTGGAATACTTCCATGATCTCAAGCCCCGTCGCCGGTCGTTGGGTGAAGAGTTTGTGATCATGGCGCGTCACCACTGGCGTCAACCCGCCATCAACGATACCACCGGCAAATCGCTGAGTTTCGGACGCACCCTGACCGCCGCCGTGGCACTGGCGGACATTTTGAAGAGGGACACCGCCAAACAGAGTCATATCGGCATATTGCTTCCTTCGTCCGTGGGCGGTGTGCTGGCCAATGTCGCCGTTACGCTGTCGGGCAAAGTGCCCGTGAATTTGAACTACATCGCGTCCGCTGATTTCCGGGGCCATTGCATCAAGGAATGCGGCGTGCGCACGGTCCTGACGTCGAAAAAGTTTATCGAGAAACTCGAAACCCTCGACGCTCCGGAAGGCGCGGTGTATCTGGAAGACTTGCTTCCGCGCATCACGGCCGGGAAGAAAATCAAAGCGCTCTTGAAATCCCGGTTCATGCCGCGTCGTCGATTGGCGCGGACAGCCGGATTCCATGCCGATGATCTGGCCACCGTCATGTTTTCGTCCGGATCCACCGGCACGCCAAAGGGTGTGATGTTGAGCCATCATAACATCCTTTCCAATGTGGAAGCGTTCCGGATGGTGTATCGTCCGACGCGCGAAGACAACATCTGCGCGGCCCTGCCGTTTTTCCATTCCTTCGGCTATACGGCGACGATGTGGTTCCCGTTATTGAGCGGGTTTGCGGCGAGCTATCACACCAACCCGCTTGACGGCGAACAGATCGCCAACGTGGTACGAGAACATCGCTGTTCGTTGCTTCTGGCCACGCCCACGTTCTTGCTCGGCTATATCCGAAAGGCGACAGAAGAGGATTTCAAGAGTCTGCGATACGTCGTTGTCGGGGCAGAGAAACTGAAGAAGGGCGTTTCCGACGCTTTCGAGAAGAAATTTGGGTTGAAACCGTTGGAAGGATACGGGACCACGGAATGTTCACCCGTCGTGGCCGTCAACCTGCCGCCTGTGGAAATCGACGGCGTTCATTTGTCGGGGACGAAAGAAGGTAGCGTGGGGCAACCGTTGCCGGGTGTCGCCGTGAAGGTCGTTGAACCCGACACCTTCGAGCCCGTGCCGTTGGATGGGGAGGGCCTGTTGCTTGTGCGTGGCCCCAACGTGATGCTCGGCTATCTGAACATGCCGGACAAGACCGCCGAGGTCATGAAAGACGGGTGGTACATCACCGGCGACATCGTGCGGATTGATTCGGAAGGGTTCATCACCATTACCGACCGACTTTCCCGATTCAGCAAGATCGGCGGGGAGATGGTCCCACACATCGCGGTGGAGGAGGCGTATTACAAGGGATTAGGCACCATGGAACAGGTGTTGACGGTGACCTCCGCGCCACATCCCAGGAAAGGCGAGCAACTCGTGGTGCTTCACACGGCGGCGGGTGATCCGGCCTCGTTGCACGAGATCATCAAGAAAAGCGATTTGCCGAATCTCTGGAAACCGGATCGCAAGGCTTATCACAAGGTCGACACCATTCCGGTGCTGGGTAGCGGCAAACTCGA
>SKXR01000108.1 GCA_007128275.1 Kiritimatiellia bacterium | reverse complement strand
TCCGGCGCCAACCGCGCCGGGCGGCGGCATATCCTTGCGGCGCGGCCAGCGCCACGCCATGCCGCCGAGAAACAGGATCAGCACGGCGGCGAATACCAGATCTCCGAAGACCGTTTGGTGGAACAGATGCAACGCGGAAGCCGTCAGCAGTCCCGTCGCCCAAGTCCACCCTTCGATACGTGTGATCCCCCGCGTTTCGAGCATGTGGGGCAGCGCGGTGCCCATGAAGCCGAGGACAAAACACGCCCCGAACCCGGCAATCATGATGCGCGCATGCATGACGGCGGGATAGTCCGGCCAGAGGCCGTACACAAACAGCGGCCAAAGCAGCACGCCGATAATCCCGAGGAATAACCCTAGCGGGAACAGCAGACGGTACGGATCCATAGGTTGGTGCATGCGATTCATTTGACAGCCGCTCCAGATTAAGATAGCTTTGTCTTAAATAGATGTACGCGGTTTGCGGGGCGGCGTCAAGCGGGAGTCGGGTGTGGGGTGACGGATGGAGGAGCGACCCCTTTCGTCCAGCCGTCTGCGGTCTGCGCGCGGCCCCATATCGAAAGAAGTGTTTTATGGCTTATCATAGCCTTTATGTCTGGTCCGTCGTCGTGCATATCCTGGCCGCCATGATGTGGGTCGGCGGGATGCTCTTCCTCGTTCTTGTGCTCATGCCCGCGCTTCGACTCATCGAGGATGACCGCCTGCGCGCGAAACTGATTCGGGTCACGGGAATGCGTTTTCGATTGGTTGGTTGGGCTTGTTTGGCGGTCTTGCTGGTCACCGGGTACGTCAACCTCGCCGCGCGCGGTCTGGGCGGGGAAATCCTTGCCACCCCTGAATTCTGGGCGACGGGGTACGGCAGGACGCTGGGGTGGAAGCTGCTGCTCTTCATCGCGGTTCTGTCTCTCAGTGCGACGCACGACTTCATGATCGGTCCGCGCGCCGGGGCGCTTCAGCGCCGGGATCCCGGGGGACGGGAAGCGCAACGCATGCGGTTCATGGCCGTCTGGTTCGGCCGCTTTAACCTGTTGCTGTCCCTGATCATCGTCATCGTCGGCGTCCTGCTCGTGCGCGGCGTGCCGTGGTGAGGCGGACTTCATCGCGTCCCGCAAACGGCTCGGCGGAAGCCTCGCCCTCCACCCCGTCGATGACTCACTGGAGGGCGAGGCTCCTGCCGAGCCGAAGCCATAGGCCCGAATGGTGGCCTTTACGATTCACTCAATAATCGCGCCGAGGCGCGCTGATAGAGTTAGAGATACCCACGATGGTAGCAGACGGGCAACTATATCCATAAAATGAATATAGATATACACAAAATGTATATACTGACGCTGGTTTGGGTTTACCTGTGAAAATGTGGCAGGCCAGAGGACGTGAAATCCCTTAAAGTCCCCTCCCGCGGAGGGGTGGCCGAAGGCCGGGGTGGGTAGGACGATATACCGAGAATAATTGGGCCGTGGCATTCGGTTGACGCGTATGGCCCCTGGCGGGAACGTTCAACTTTGATCGTTCATATTGGGGAGGGGGCGGATGGATGCTGCCGGGCGGCGGGTTCAGGATTTATGGATGGCGTGTGTGGGAAAAGACGCCGCCCCGCGCAGTCGGTTGGCGCGCGCGGGGCGGCGGGTTCTTGATCAGGTTTGTGATGGTGATGCGGATCAATATCGGCTATCGCGCTCTTTCTTCTCGGACTTGTCTTTGTCCTTGTCCTTCTTCGCCTTCCGCGCGTCTTTCATGACCGCTTTCACTTCGTCGTCCGTCATTTCCATGTCGTGATACGTCCGGGCATGGTCTTTGACGACCTCAATCATCTCTTCCTTCTCGTGACTGCGGATCATGAACCCGCATTCCGGAGGACATTCGACGACTTTCAGGCCCTCCTTCTTCTCCTTGTCCCTGTCCCCGTGCATGTCCGCTTGGACGGCGAGGGGAATGGATGTGAGGAATGCGCCGATCAGTACGGCGCCGAGTATTCTCGTTCTCATGGTCAACCTCCTTATGGTTACCTTCTTCAAAGAGACCGTTCAGGCGGTATGGACACGCGCCCAGCTGATTCGCCTGAACTTTCGCCTCCCTCCTCATTTTAAACTACCCAGCCGAGTAAAGGTTTCAAGGGATTTTTCAGCAAAAAATGAAATCGAATCCTTTCGGCCTACTACGCGCATGCCGCCCAAACAAACGCGTCAAATAAAGGTGCGGAAAATGATGGAAGTAGCCGTTTTACGTCATTCGGAATCGTCACATGCAGTGGGGGTTAATCCGTGTACAACGCCCACGTCGCCGTGTAGTCTTTGATGTACGCTTTCTGGAGAAACTGTGATTCGGCCGAGGTAAGACAGGGACAGACATGATGAAGCATATCGTATGGGTGGGTGTGTTCTTGGCCATGGCCGCTTCACCGGTTTTGGCGCAGAGCAATCTGCTGCGGAACGCGAGTTTCGAGACGGCGGGCAGCAACGCCGAAAACGCCTACCACTGGGAATTGGGGTACCCGGACCAGGACGGCGCCAAATGGGGCTCGGCGGCCCGTGTGGATTGGCGTCCGTTTTCGGGTTCGTGGATGGGCTCTATTCGGGGCACCTGGGCCGAGGCGGGAAACGACGGCGGTTGGTGGCAGCAGACCACGGCCACACCGGGACAGCGCTACCGCTTCACGGCCTGGTTCTGGGCGGACGGTGAGGAAAACAAGTGGACGGCCGCCGATCAGGGCATGAAGCTCGAGTTCTTCACGGCCGCCGATCAACTGATCGTCGAGCACGTGTACCGCTTCTTCGATGTGGGCCCGCATTGGGTCCGGAAAGCCTTTGAAGCGACTGCGCCGACCAACGCCGCTGTAGTTCGCGTGGTGGTCTTCGCCAGTGACGTCGGAGGAAGCGGGGCCCTGCAATTTGACGACCTGGAACTGATCGAGGTGGAAGAATCCGTCGGCATTCTCCCCGGACCGTCTTCCCGCAGCACCGGTGTGGTGATCTCGGAAATCATGTACAACCCGCCGGATCGCCCGGACGGCAAGGATCTCGAATTCGTCGAGTTGCATAACACCACGCCTTTCACCTACCGCCTTGCCGGGCATCGGTTGAGCGGTTCTATTGCGTACGAATTTGCGGAAAGCGACGCGCTGGAGCCGTTCGGATTTCTCGTGGTGGCGAAGGAACCCGCGTCCGTTGAATCGGTGTATGGGATCAGCGCCGTGCTCGGCCCGTATGAGGAACGTTTGCCGAACAGTTCCGGCCGGGTCCGGCTGCGCAAGTCGCAAGCGAAGAACCCGCAGAGCGATGCTTTTCTGCTGGAAGTGAACTACAGCGACCAACCGCCGTGGCCCTTGGCGGCGGACGGCGGCGGACATTCGCTGGTGCTTGCCCGGGCGTCCTACGGCGAGGATGATCCCCGGGCCTGGAGCGCGAGCGCGGCGTTGGGCGGTTCTCCGGGCGGACCGGAAATCCCCGCGGAAAGCGTGTATACGAGCGTCGTGATCAATGAATTCATGGCGCATACCGACCCCCCGGATTATGATTTCATCGAACTCTACAACACGTCGGCACAGGCCATCGACTTGTCCGGTTGTACGTTGAGCGATACCGTGAACACGAACAAGTTCGTCATTCCCGAGGGAACGATCATCCCCGCCCACGGCTTTGTCGTCTTCTACGAGGATCCGGACCGCAACGGCGAGCCGCCGCCCGGTACCACCAACTTCCATTTCGGGTTGAGCTCAAAGGGCGAAGACGTTGTCTTCCGCGCCCCGGACGGGACCGTGGTGGACGCGTACCGATTCGAGGCGCAGGAGAACGGGGTGGCGATGGGGCGCTATCCCGATGGGGCGAATCAGTTCCACGAATTGCTCGAACCGACCCCGGGCGCCATCAATGCGGCGCTATGGATTCGGTCGGTGGTGATCAACGAGATCATGTTCAACCCGATCTCGCGCGACGACAACGATCAATACGTGGAGTTGCACAACTGGAGCGGGTCAAGTGTGGATGTCGGTAACTGGCGTTTTGTGGACGGCATCTCTTTTACAATTCCCGCAGGCACGACCATCCCGGCAGGCGGCTACCTCGTGGTGGCGAAGAACGCCGTGCACCTGATGTCCAACTATCCCGGCGTGCTGAACAGCGGCAACACCATCGGCGATTTCGGGGGCAACCTGTCGCGTTCGGGCGAGCGGATCGCGCTGGCCAAGCCGGACAATCCGAATCTGCCGGACCAGGACTTCGTCATCGTCGACGAGGTGACCTATGTGGATGGCGGACGCTGGGGCGAATGGGCGAACAGCGGAGGCAGCAGTCTGGAGCTGATCGATCCGCGCAGCGACAATCGGCTGGCGGCGAACTGGGCCAACAGCGACGAGTCGGAGAAAAGCGAATGGGCGACGATCGAGTACGCCGGTGTGCTGGACCACGGCATGCTTCCCGCGGAGACCGCCATAGACGAGTTGCATGTGGTGATGCTGCGACGCGGCGAGGTTCTGGTGGACGATGTCGAGGTGCGTCTGGTCGACGGAGAAATCGAGCAGGAGAACCGCGTGGAGAATTCCACGTTTGAAACCGGGCTGGGCGGTTGG
>SKXR01000177.1 GCA_007128275.1 Kiritimatiellia bacterium | reverse complement strand
GGGTCTCGTGCAGGCCCTCGATGTCCGCCTGCGGTACAAACCCCGGCACCGAGAGAAAGGCCTTGATCTCCGATGCCACAAGAAGCGCCTCGCCGCGCTCGACGTAATAGAGCGGCTTGATGCCCAGCCGATCCCGAATCAGGTAGGTGTTTCCGCCGGCCACATCCACCAGCACCAGCGCAAACATCCCGTTGAGGCTGGCGAGCATTCCGTCCAGCCCGCGCTCGTCATAGAGCGCGAGGATGACCTCGGTATCGGAATTCCCGCGAAAGCGGACCCCCTTGCCTGCCAGGCGGCGCCTGTGCTCATCGGCATTGTAGATCTCGCCATTGAACACGCAGACGACGGTGCCAGCGACATTGGTCATCGGCTGCCGTCCCGCTGCCGACAGGTCGCGTATGCTCAGCCGGTTGAAGCCAAGAGCAAATCGACAGGCGAATGGCTGCTGCCCGGCTTCGGGCGGCGCCTCGCTCAGCACGATCCCCCCGTCGGCCCGGCCCCACGCAAACGCCTGGTCGTCGGGACCGCGATGCCGCTGTGCCTCGGTCATCGCTTGAAGCGGGGTGGCGTCGATCAAAGCCCCCGAAAGCCCCAGGATTCCCGCAAAGCCGCACATTACCGATTCACCCGAAACCGGCTGCCGGCATCAACAGTCATTTCCGAACGGCGCACGCCGGCTAAGACTCGTACACGACCAGCGGGATCTTGCCGCTGGGCGACTGTTGCAGCCGGGACTTTTCCACCACCTGAAGACTCCGCGTGCGCAGCCCTGGAACCACGCTCCTGCAACGCTCGGCAATCAGATCCCGCTCGGAATCCGAGAGCGGTGCGATCGCCAGTACGTGAATCTCCAGCCCCGCACCGCGGACCACCGTCTGGGAGGCGCTGACCTTTGCAACCTGCTTCACGCAATCGCCGATGAGGTTTCCCCAGAATGCGGTTCCATCGCCCAGACGAACAATTTCGCTCGGCCGTCCAACCACCCGCCGAAATCCGTGTGGTCTCGCATCGCCGTCCTCGTGCAGTTCAAGACAGTCACCAACGTCATACCGGATCAGGGGCAGATAACGCAGATCCAGACACGTCACGACGTTGCGGGGCGCCGTTTCGTCGGTCTCGACGGCCTCCAGGATGTGGCTACGCCAGCTCGTCCGATAGCCACCACTCGGTATCGTGTAGGCCATCACACCGCATTCCGCCGCCCCATATTCCATTGCGACGGGCGCGCCGAAGAAGGACGCGATCTCTTCATGCTCCAACTTGGAAAGCGGACCTGCGGTACAAACGACACACTTGGGTCCCTTTCGGGAAAGCGCTTTGGCCTCCAAACTGGCGGAGCGGACCAGCGCAATCATCGCAGCGGAATAGGCGATCACAACGTCAGGGCTCCATTCCCGGATAGCCTCAAGCGCCTGCTGCATCCGTGCGGGCGACAGGTCATAGGCAGAAAAGCGCCGGCTGTTCAGGAGCCAGTCTTTTCCGCGACGCTGCGCGGCCACCAGTTGGCGACGTAGACCCTTGCCATAGAGATGTTCGTGCCCCCAAAGCAGGAACGTTCGATCCCCGGGCAACACGCCGTAGCCAGCGCGCCCCAGCCACATGGCGGGATTCGATTGACCCACCTCCTCCCGCCACTGGCCAAACCGCAGCGGTTCGCCCGTCGAGCCGCCGGTCATGCCCACGCGGTCGGGAGCGCGGCCCGGTCGACGCAGGAGCTCCGCATGCGCCTGTAGTTCGCCCTTGGATACGATCGGCCAGGACGCGAGTTCGTCCAGCGAACCGATCGTCGCGGGCAGCCTGTGTTGCGACTGCCACCGCGCATAGAACGGCACGTTTCGCACCGCATCCGCCCACACCGTATTGAACCGGGCGAGCTGAAACGCCTCCCGGGAGGCGCGCGTGGGATGCGCGAACTCGATGCCGGCCGCCCCGACCACGCGGGAGACTTCCCCCAGTCGCATAGTCTGCGCGAGACGGCGGCGCCAGAATCCGGTCATGAAGACCTCTGGCCGTCGCTGCTATCCCGGGCTATCGCTCTGCTCACAGTCCGATTTCCCGGTAAATATCCAGCATGCTCCGCGCCGCCCTTTCCCACGTGAAATGTCGAACCCGTTCGAAACCCTTCGAGACAAGTTCGGAGCGAAGCGTTTCGTCGGTCAGCACACGGCGCACCCCAGCCGTAAGCCCGTCGATATCCAACGGGTCCGCCATCAATCCCGCATCTCCCATCACTTCTGGAAGAGATGCCGCATTCGACGAAACCACAGGCACTCCGCAGGCCATAGCCTCGAGGGGCGGCCAACCAAATCCCTCATACAACGAAGGAAAAAGCAGACAATCCGACGCGTTGAACAAACGGACAAGCTCTACGTCCGATATCACACCAGTTGCAAGCGTGCTCTGCTCCAAACCCATCCTGCGCACCCTTTTCGCCCACACGTCGTTCTTCGAATCCCCGCCCGTGAAATCCCCATATCTAACCATAAATACAGGTTCAGGGATTATATCGCGCAACCTCTTCAAAACCTCCAAAGAAGTCTGGTGGTTTTTGCACGCACCGTCGGGACCCGAAACCAAAACGACATACCCTTGCTCAGGCAACCCGAGCGCTCTCCGTAGTTCCTTCTTGGGAACATCCAATACCCCGAAAACTTCATTCAAACCATTCGCCACCACAGCCACCCTGTCAGAGGGGATGTCCATGTGGTTGACGAGGTCGGCTTTCGTGCTCTGACTCACAGTGACCACACGACCAGCTCTCCGCAAAAAACCAAGCGAGTATTCCAACATACGGGGCCTGTGTGGATATCGAAAGCCCGGAATCTCCCCTCGCCAGCCCAGAATCGGAATCAGGTCGTGCACCGTAACAACGGTTTTCGAAGGCGACAGAGTGCGGAGAAGATGCGCATACCCGTGGTCCACGATGTGGTTTATCCCAACCGTTCCCATCCCTCTTACCTGATGCGGGTAGCCGAGATAACGGGCAATTCGCATGCGAGCGTTTCCTGCATCAGGAACGATCCGACCCCAACGGGTGAGGGATGGCCGAAACCGTTCCACCAAAACCTCTTCCGCAGACGGCGCATTAACCAAGGCTGCACGTAAGGCGCGCTCAAGGTGCATGGCATAAAAGTCCATGCTAAAACGGCGGTCCTCACTGAAATTGGAAAAAATCGTGATCTTCCTAGACACCCTGGAACCTTCCCGTTTGAGTTGCCTGCGTTCAGGGCTGTGTTTTTATTTCGACAAGATCTTTCATTACTTCTTCAAGCACATCCCTGTGCGCTTCGCAGCGCAACATGTTAAGCCTATCGTACCGGTTGCTCCCCCAAAGCACGGCGCGTGCAAGCCCCGGAACTTTACTAAGCACCCGAAAACCTCGCCGCAACCCAGGCGCGTACTGCCTGAGAAGATACACATCGGCGTTTTCCCGGCAATATTCCTTCCAGGCTTGAATCCACCTTGCCTCATCCTCGAGGCACCTGCGCTTGCCCTCCAGATCCGCGAGAAAACCTGCCCGTTGTTCGCCTTTTAGAAGTCGAACCCCACCATCTTCCACGGTCTGCCTGTAAGGCGTGATCGAAAGGGTGCATGTCTTACTTCCGTTCAGCGAGAAATCAAGCGTTGCAAAGTATCCAAGATTCCAATCTTCCGGGGGTAAAGGATGCTCCGTGATCAGGTTCCCAAGCGAATAGATGATCGGCGCATCGCGATACCATTCGTAAGCACCGGGAACATGAGGATGATGCCCTATGACGGCATCTGCACCTGCGTCCACGAGGAACCGACACAGTTTTCGGTAACGGGGGCGCGGATAGGGAAAGAATTCGTTGCCGCCATGTAGGAATATAATAACGATATCATTTCGCGTCTTTTCAAAGAGTACTTTTTGGTACGTCTCCAACGCTTCCACAACAGCGAAACCCGCGTGGGTCTGTTCTGCCTCACCGAACTCACGCTCGGCAACTCCAATAACCGCGATCTTGATTCCATTACAGTTAAACTGGAGAGGCTCACACGCTTCGGATTCAGAACCCCCAGCGCCAAAGTATTGGATTCCATAGTGGTTACATGCCTCAAGCGTATCGAAAAGCCCTTCTTTTCCAAAGTCCATGATGTGATTGTTGGCCAAACCGACAGCATTGAACCCTGCTGACGCGACAGCATTGAGGCAATCCATGTCAGCTTTGAGATTGGGGCCGGCCTTGCGCGTTGGACGCATGGACGTTGTGTGAGGGCATTCCAGATTAAGGAGAGAAAAATCCGCTTGCTCGATAATTTGGCAAGCATCGCCAAAGAGCCGCGATCCCTGATTCTTTGCGATCAGCTCAAAAGAGCCATGTGGGGAGAAATCACCTCCGAAAAGTAAACTGACTCGACGCATCTCGTAAATAATCCCTACGGCTTTCGGGAGAGGCTTTTTAAACCGTTATAGCGGGGAACGGGCTTTGGCCGCGAGCGTAGCGGAACTTCAATACCCATGCATTGGCCGGCGCTGTTCAACGCCGCATCTCCGCAGCCGAGGGCACCAGGGCCGCCACCGGGCGGGCCTCGGCCCACTGCTGGCGCAGGGCCATGCGTTGCACCATCTCCGGCACCGCGAGCAGCATGCCGGCGCTC
>SKXR01000180.1 GCA_007128275.1 Kiritimatiellia bacterium | reverse complement strand
GGTTTCCGTAAACTCATACAGCGCGAGCAGGACCGATTCGCCGCCGGGCGGTAACGATTCGGGATCAATGCGCAGGCGGTAGAAGCGCCTCATGACTTCGGTGCCGCCCACGTCCGTGTCCACATAAGTCAGCATCTCGCCCGTACCCGCGACGTCCCGGAAATCCGCCTTTTCTTGCCAAGGCGTTTCGGTCCCCAATCCGTTCCGATACTCGATGGTGTAACGAAAGTCCGGTTCCGTAGGAAACTTGAGTTCGAAGCCTTCCGTCGATTCCTCGCTCCCAAGCATCGTGGGCACGGGTTCGCTCCAAGCCGTTATCCCCGCCCAGCCCGTCATGATGGCAAGTAGCAGAAGCCATACGATTGATCGTACCGCATGCCCGCTCATATTGGTCTCTCGCGACGCTGGTCCGACCCATCAGTCGGTCGGATGAAGAGACAGCCATCTGTTATGCCATCAAGACGTTCCATGAACACCCCATTTCTATTCGCATTTTCCCTGCCGCCATGGTGCGGGGCGTATGAAAAATGCACTCCTCGAACATGTAACCGTACACAACCCTTCAATGATGCGTAAGAGAAAAGTAGGAAAGAATATGACACGGAGGGCCGTTCTATCCGTGCAAATGATCCATCTGCGCGAAATGTATTTCCGGGCCTTGGCGCATAACCTTGTCAGGCTGTTATGCGAGTGTTACGGCAATAAAGCCCCGCACGGAATTGATGAGGGCGATCGTTTCCGCGCGTTGCAGATCGGGCTTGGTCAAAACTTTCTCCCGCACGCGGCCCCTATGGACGAGGACGGATCGCATAGTCCCGTTCAACAAGCCGGAGGCGATGGGCGGCGTATACCAGACGCCGTCCAGGCGCAGAAGCACATTGGCCACACAGGATTCCGTAATCTCGCCGTCGCTATTCCATAACAATACGTCGTTCGCACCTGGATGGCGCGCACGAGCTTGTTCGTATACAGCGCGCTGCGTGGTCTTGTGATACAGGAACGGGTCGCTGCGATCGACGGGGCGATCATCAACGGCCACGGTCCACGAGGGGCGCGCTCTCTCGATGGGCGCCGATTCCACGGTGATGCCGCCGTCCTGAGCCACAAGCATCCGGACACGATACCTTTGCGCCCGAAGACCGGCGGTCGCGTTACGGATGGCGTGGAGCGCCTCTGATCGCGAGAAGCTGATTCCGAAATAGTGCGCGGAGTCTTCCAGACGTTGCAGGTGTGCGTCCAGTAAGAAGATTTCGGTTCCCGGTTTCCATAACATGGTTTCCAACAAGGAGAAGTCGTGCGGTGGTTCGCTCAGAATCAGGGCTTTGGTCCGGCATTCATGGTATTCCGTGTCCGCTTCGGAATCCCAGACAATGCCGCCGCCTGTGCCGTATTCGACCGCATTCCGGTCTTTGCGGATGTGTGCGGTGCGTATCGCCACGTTGAATTGGGCGAAGCGGCCGGGCTCACCCGTTTGGGGATGGCAGGGTGTGAGGAAACCGATACTGCCCGTATAGATTCCGCGCGGATGCGGTTCGAGTTGCTCGATGATCTCCATGGTGCGCACTTTCGGCGCCCCCGTGATGGAGCAGGAGGGAAACAACGCTTTCAGGATGTCGGGAAACCCGGCGGAGGTCCGGGCGCGCACGGTCGAAGCCATCTGTAGTACGGTAGGATACCGCTCCACTTCAAAGAGGTCTTCGGTATGCACGGTGCCGGTATCCGCTATTCGTCCGAGGTCGTTGCGCATCATATCGACGATCATCAGGTTCTCCGCGCGATCCTTGGGCGAATGATGGAGGCGTCCGGCGCAGGCTTCATCCTCCTGCCAAGTCATGCCGCGTCGCGCCGTTCCCTTCATCGGACGGCAGACGATATCCTGTTGGTCGAGTGCAAAGAATAGTTCGGGCGATACGGAGCAGATCGCATGGTCCCCGTACTCAATAAAGGCGGCGTACCGAGGCCGTTGCGCCCGGTGCAAGGCCTGAAACCAACCGGCCGGATTACCGTGAAACGTCGCGCGAAGCCGCAGCGTAAAGTTCACTTGATAGGTCTCGCCCCGCGCGATCCGGTCTTTGATCGTGTCGATGGCCTCGGCATAGTCCTCGCCGGCGAGGGAGGGGGACCAGTCACTCACGTCATAGGGCTCCGTGGGTACGCAGAGGGCGTCTTGTGTGGTGAAATTCCGGTAGATCCCAAAACGAAGCAGCGGCAAGGAACCCGGCGCCGCCGTTTGTAACGCGGAATCCAAGCCGCTGGCGGCTTCGTAGGTTAAGAATCCTGCGACACTGTACCCCGCGACCACCGCCTGTTCGAGCTCGTGCAGGGCGGGCAGAACGGCGCCCGGTTCCGATACATCAATGATCCGTTCCGGTTCGGTAAATTCCAACCAACGGATCCGGCCCGCGGCGTCGTTACATTGGATGACGCAATGCTGGTTACGGTTTCTTCCTTTGGTTTGCTTCATGAGTTGCTATACTATGAAGCGTTGAAGGGATAAATCCACACAGGAGTTTGGGAATGCGCGTACTATTTATGGGATCCGGGGATGTCGCTTGTCCCGCCCTTGAACGGCTCTTGAAGCATCCCGACTACGAGGTCGTGATGGTTGTGACCCAACCGGACAAACCGAAAGGACGGAACCGGAAAGTGGGCGCCTGTCCGGCCAAGGAATTTGCGGAAGCAAAAGGCGTCCCCGTGATGACGCCTGAACGGATTGGCGCCCCCGAAGCGGTGGACGAAATCAAGGCGCTTCATCCCGATATTATCGTGGTGGCGGCGTACGGCCAATACATCAAGCCGGCCATCCTTGCCGTTCCTCCACTCGAGGCGATCAATATTCACCCTTCGCTGCTGCCGAAATACCGCGGCGCGAGTCCCATTCAGTGGGCCTTGGCGAACGGCGAGGAAGAGACCGGTGTGACCATCCTGTATGTCAGTAGCGAGATGGATGCCGGGGATATCGTTCTGCAACGGGGTATGCGCATTGATCCGGATGACACCGCAGAGACGTTGACGCCGCGGTTGGCGAAACTCGGCGCCGAGTTATTGCTGGAAGCGCTCGACGCGATTCGGACGGGAACGGCGCAACGGAAGCCGCAAGCCGAGGACGAGGCGACGGTGGTCTATAAACTCGAGAAGGAAGCCGGGCGCATCGATTGGACCTGGCCCGCAACGGTGATTCGGAATCGGATACGGGGATTTACTCCCTGGCCCGGCTGTTTCACAACCTGGAACGGCCGATTGCTGAAGGTCCTCAAGGCGGACGTGCTGTCGGAATCCACAACGGTTTCGCCTGGGACGGTGATCCGTTGCGATGACAAGGGCCCGGTGATTGCCACGGGGCAGGGGAGTCTACGATTGCTGAGCGTGCAGCCCGAAGGGAAAAAGGTGATGAGCGGAGCCGCGTTTCTGTGCGGTCATCCGTTGGCGCAGGGCGCCGTGTTGGGCTAGCAGCCCGTTGAAAAAGTCATAGCCACACAGTTCCACGCCCTCACGGGCGCGGCTACGTTGCCTATTTCTTCGTAGCCGCCGCCGTTAGTGGATGGCATGCCCGAGGAGCGTTTTTCAACGGTTTCCTGGCCGCCCTCCGTGCATCACTTGATAAACGCGGCCGCGTCCTCTTCGTTCTCCGCGTCTTCTGTTGGCGCGGATTCCTGCACATCCTCATCGTCGAGGGCGGGCGGTTCCGTAACGGCTTCTTCTTGGTCTTCCTGTTCGCGCTTCGCTTTCGCCTTCAGCGGTTCAAGATCGACGCCGTATTCGGTCAGCTTCTGGCTCACTTCTTCATTGTCCGGATCGATTACGAACGATCGTTGCCATTTGGCCATGGCTTTTTCGGGCTCATCGAGCTTGAGATAGATATCCCCGAGATGATCAAGAATGGTGGGGTCGTCCGGTATGATGTCCGCCGCGCGCTTGATTTCCTTGTACGCCTCTTCGTAGCGGCCCTGCTGATAATAGATCCATCCAAGCGTGTCGATGAAGGCGCCGCTGTCCGGACGCTGGTCCAGCGCGATGAGGACGTATTCCTTGGCCTTCTCCAGGTTGATTCCTTTTTCGGCCCACATATAGGCCAGATAGTTATAGGCTTCGGCGTTTTGGGGATCCAATTCGAGGCATTTATAGAACAGCTCCTCCGCCCGCTCATGCATGTCTTCACGTTCGTGCGCCGCAGCGTACCAAAAATAAAAACGTGGGTTCAGAATCAGCTCTTCGTCCTCGGTCCCGGCGGCAAGCCCCTTCACTTCGTCAAAGATATCGAGGGCCCTCGCATATTCTTTCCGGAAGCTGTGCACGTATGCCAACATGGTCAACAGGGCGGCATCGTCCGGGCTCTTCTCCCGTAGCGCGTTGAAAATGGATACCGCCTTGCCGATCCGATCTTCATCATCGTCCTGGAATATGAAATGCGCAAAGGCTTCCAGGGCGTCCGGATTTCGGTCCATGGCCTCCCACAGCACGTCCGATACCTCATCCGGCTGGTCGTCGAAGTAGTACGAAAGGGCCAGGTAGAGATAGAAGTTGGGCGTCATGGCATCCACATCCTCGAGGATCCATTCCTCTTCCGCTTGGCGAAAGGATTTGATGGCCTTAGGGTAATCCTGCTTGTTGAACAGTACGTAGCCCTGCATTTCCAACATGCGCGGATTGTCGGGCATGAATGTCAGCCCGTCGCGTAAGGCGGCCATCGCCGCATCGGGATCGTCTTCCATGTGCAAGACAGCGAGCTTGAGATACGCCGCGGGATCGGACCGGTCAAGTCGAGCCGCCAGCTGATAATTCAGGATGGCATGGTCATCCTGTTCCAGCCGCTCATACATGGCGCCTAACGCGAAGAAGAGGCGGGCGTTCGTGGGTTGCGTGACGGTCATCTCTTCGAGGACGCGCACGGCGTCTTCCAGTTGACCCGCCAGCTCGTACGTATAGGCCAAGCGTTCCTTCACAGCGATGTCATCCGGATACAGCGATTCCACGCGTTCAAATACTTCGATGGCTTGTTCAAACTGCCGGTCGCGAAGATAGAGATCGCCGAGTGTGCTGAGCAGTGTGGCGTCGCGCGGATCAAGCTCCAAGGCCTCCTTGTAGGTGTGGATCGCCTTATCCATGTAGTGCCGACTGTCGTCCACGTCGGTGCTGAGAGCGGCGTGACGCATGTACAGTTCCCCGAGCACCCGGTAAAGATCTTTCGGTTCGTCGGCTTTCCGTGTCCCGAGGGAGAGCAGATCCATGGCGTCCTGTTCAGCGCCCTGCTGGATGTAAAGGTCCACCAGTTGAATATAGATCCCGGCATTGTCCGGTGCGCGTTCGAGGGCTTTCTGGTAGGCGGTGATGGCCGCGTCCATACCGCGATTATGCCGATGGGCGGAACCCAGCCAGATCAGCGGTTGGGCGGAGTCCGGCTTGCGGTCGCTCAACTGCCGAAGGATGTCGATGGCCTCGTCGGTTCGATCGCGCCGAATGAGGTTGAGGGCCACGCGCAAATAGGTGTCCTGGTGGTCGGGATCGTAGGTCAGCGCTAGACGGTACTGCGCCAGGGCGGCGTCGTATTCCTGGTTTAACTCATGAAGATGGCCCCGGCTGAAGTGGGCCAACGCTTTGGAAAAAGCGCGATCGTCCTCGGAAATTTCGATAATCCCGCCGGGCGGAAGATCCGGCGACGAAGGGTCCGTCGTCCATTCGGCATTGTTCAGCGTTTGGCAACCCGACAGGATAATGCATCCGGTGGCTGCAATCATGCTCCCCGCCACCTTGCGCACGTTAGAAATTCGTCTCCTGTTCATAATCACCAAAATTGAAAACCTTCCGCCTCATGCGGAGTATACCATGAGGGACGCCGCGTGTTGCAGAAAATATCCGCCCCCTGCCCGCAAAATGCAAGGTCAGGGGGCAAATTGGCCAATGAACCGACTATTTCTTCTTGTGTCGATCGGCTTTCAAGCGCTTACGGCGTTTGTGTTTCGCCATCTTCTTGCGGCGCTGTTTCTTAATGGAACCCATATTCCTATTCCTTGCGATGCGGTCTCCGGGTGCTCGTGCGCGTTTGCGCCGCGTCGGTCACTCAGGGAACCACTTTGTTCAAACTCAACTCAATAATGTCGACCGCACCCGCGGTCTTCAATTCAGGGATGATCTCGCGCACCACCTTCTCGTCCAGTACGGATTCGACGGAGTACCAACCTTCCGTGCGCAGATTATTTACCGTGGGCGCGTGCATGGAGGGAAGGAGATTCGCCACGGCGTCCAAATCGCCCGCCTGCACATTCAATTTGACCAACACTTTCCGATCCGCCGCGAGCACGCCCTGAAGCATCAATGCCATCTTTTCAATCTTACGGCGCTTGAAATCGTCTTCCCACGCCTGCTTGTTGGCAATGAAGCGTGTGGTAGATGTAAGGATTTCTTCCACAATACGCAAGTTATTCGCGCGTAAAGAAGAGCCGGTCTCCGTGATCTCTACGATGGCGTCCACCAGTTCCGGGGCTTTCACCTCCGTGGCGCCCCAGGAGAATTCCACCTCCGCCTGCACCCCGTTCTGCTCCAGATACCGGCGCGTGATGCCGACCGCTTCGGTCGCAATGCGTTTGCCGGCAAGGTCTTTTGCGGATTGGATCGGAGAATCGTTCGGTACGGCGAGTACCCAGCGCACCGGATTCATGCCTTGCTTGGAATACACCAGTTCCGTGACTTCCACCACATCGGACCCGTTTTCAACGATCCAATCGTGCCCCGTGATGCCCGCGTCGAGATGGCCGTTTTCGACGTAGCGACTGATTTCCTGAGCCCGGATCAGGCGAGGCTGGATTTCCGGATCGTCGATACGGGGTATGTACGAGCGGGAACCGGACGATATGGACCATCCGGCCTTCTTCAACATGCCAAACGTGGCTTCCTGCAGACTGCCTTTCGGCAGTCCTAAAATCAATGTACTCATCTGCGGGGGGGATTCCTTTCTCCTCGGTTCAATTGGAAGCGGCGTATAGTAGACAAAACCACGCCCCGCGTCTATAGCGTAGAAGCACTTTTTTGCACCCTTTTCAGGCCTGTTGGACAAATTGAACGGAGCGGGCACCTCCCGCAGGCGGGATTCCTGGCCGTGCAGATCCGGCGTCCGTGGGCAATGAACAGCACATGCGCGTGATAAAGCTGCGATGGGGACAGGTACTTTTCGAGCACGGCCCGCGTCTCCTGCGGCAGGGCGTTGGGCCGGATCCAGCCAAGACGACCTACAATCCGGTGGATATGCGTGTCCACGGGCATCACCGGATGGCCGAGCGCGAAGAGGAGGACGCAACAGGCCGTTTTGCCGCCCACCCCCGGCAGGCTGGCCAGATAACTATAGGCTTCGTCGGTCGGCATCCGACTCAGCCTGGCCAACGCGATACGCCCTTCGCGGTCCTTGATCTGTTTCAGCACTGCTTGGATCCGGACGGATTTCTGGTGCGCCAGCCCGCCGGATCGGATGGCCTTCTCGATCGCGCGCGGCGAGGCGGCCAGCACCTGTTCCCAACGCGGGAAGACGCGTCGAAGCTCGTGATAGGCGCGGCGCGAGTTTGTATCGCTGGTATGTTGGGATAGAATGGTTTCGATCAGGACATCGAGCGCTTTGCCTTTCGGATGGGTGGCTTCGGGCCACCCGTAATGGGCGGCCAACTTCCGGTACGCATCTTTAACGGCTTTAATGGGGGGCGCCATAACGGTCACTTGACTAATGAGACCCGCAAGGTAATCTACCTCCGCACATCGATCAAGCATGCCGGAAACAAAAGGCTTTGGACGACGGGCGGTTAGCTCAATTGGCAGAGCGCCACGTTTACACCGTGGATGTTGTAGGTTCGAGTCCTATACCGCCCACCAGGCTTCGTCCGGAGCGCAGCGGAGGACGAAGCCTGCCCTGGCGTAGTTGCCGTCTTCGGCGACGGAGCCGGGCGCTATGGCCAAACCCGCTCCGAACTTCCGGCTTCGTTTCACTACGCCGGGACAAGTCGCCCGGACAAGATCCTTCACTTCTTCCGTATCAGCCGGTCCACCGCGTATTGTCCGGCGCCGAGAAACATGACGGCCAGCGAGATGGTCCAGAAGAGCAGGGCTTTCTCCTTCACGCTGAACGGATCGTCCCCATGCGCAATGAACGCCGCTACGGTCATGGTGCAGAAGATCAAAAACGCGGCGTAACGGGTAAACAGACCCGCGGCGAGCAGCAGACCGCCGAGCAGTTCCGACAACGCCGCCGACCACGCGAAGACGATGGGCAGGGGAAACCCCATTTCCGCCACTCCTTCCGTGAACTGTTCCATGCGCCCCTCGGTGAATATCTTCCCATATCCGTGCGAGGCCATGAAAAGCCCTGTCAACACGCGTAAAATCAGTAATCCAACGTCGTGATACCACTTGCTCATTTCGTGCTCTCCTTCCTCCTAGGCGGATGTGCCAACGGTCGCTTTCTTCAACTTGTTCATCAGATCATCCAGCAACGTATAAATTACGGGCACCACCACCAGCGTCAATAGCGTGGAGACAATCATTCCGCCGATGACGACAATGCCGAGCGGCGCGCGCGATTCGCCGCCGGCGCCCAAGCCGAGCGCGATCGGCAATACGCCGAAGATGGTCGTGACGGCCGTCATCAGGATCGGCCGCAACCGGACTTTCCCGGCGAGCATGACGGCTTCGTTGCGCTCCATGCCGGCTTCCCGTTGACGGTTGGTATAGTCGATCAAGAGAATACCATTCTTGGTGACCAACCCCGTGAGCATGATCAATCCGATGAAGCTGAAGATGTTCAGGGTCTGACCGGTCATCAGCAGGGCGCCAAAAGCGCCGACGAGCGCAAGCGGCAGACCGAGCATGATCGTGAACGGATGGATCCAACTATTGAACTGCGCGGCCAGCACGAGAAAGACGACCACGATGGCGAAGAACAAGGTGAAGAAGAGCGCGCGAAACGATTCTTCCATGTCGCGGGCCGTGCCCGTCACATCGTAGGTGGTTTCCGGCGGGAAGATGTCCGCAGCCATTTCGCGAACCAACGTCAGGGCATCGCCCAGCGCAATGCCTTCGAGGTTGGCGGCTACGGTGACGGAGCGGACCCGATTGAAATGATTGATCTGACTCGGCCCGACCTCTTCTTCGAAGCTGGCCAGATTGGACAAGGGGACCAGATCGCCGCCGCGCGAACGAAGATAGATCTGCTCCAGACTGCGCGGCTGTGATCGATCCTCCTCCCGTAGGCGAACGATCACGTCGTACTGTTTGCCGCGTTCCTTGTATTCCGTGATGTCGACGCCCCCGAGCAGGATCTGGAGCGCTTCGGATATTTCCGCGACGGAAATGCCGAGTACGGCCGCCCGCTCGCGGTCGATCTGCACCACCAATTCCGGTTTATTCAATTCCAGGTCGCTGTCCACATCCAGAAAGCGTGGATCGTCGCGCAGGCGCCGGACAAGATCCTCGGAACCCGCCGCCAAGGTGCTCAGATCGGGATGCTGGATGACGTACTGCACGGGTCGGGTATCCTGTCGTCCCCCAAAGGGCGATCGCTCGCGGAGAAAGACCATGATGCCCGGAATCTGCGCCGTTCGTCGACGGACTTCGCTCATCACTTCAAATTGATCGCGTTCCCGCTCGTTGCGGTCCACGAGCGACACGAAAGCGATGCCGCGGTTGGGCGGGCCGCCGCCCATCCCGAGCATGCCCATATACGTTCGCACTTCCGGAATATCCGCCAGGATTTCTTCCACATCCTGCAAATACCGGTCCATATACTCCAGTGTGGCTCCTTCGGGACCGCGAAAGGCGGCGATCATGGTGCTCTGATCCTGTTGCGGGGCGAACTCGCCCGGGATCAAGCCGCCCATATAGAGGCCTCCGCCGAAGGCCAACAGGGCAAGCAGCACGACGAGGGCCCGGAAGCGGAGGGCCCGCTGTAAGGTGGCGCTGTACCAGTCGCCGAGTTTGTTGAAGCCGGCTTCCAAGGCGTTGTAGACGCCGGAATGGCGTTTCTTGACGCGGATGATGCGCGAACACAACATCGGTGTGAGCGTGAGCGCGATGAAGGTCGAAATGAAAATCGCCGAGGCCACGGTTAACCCGAATTCAAAAAAGAACACGCCGATGGTGCCGGTCACAAAGGCGACGGGTACAAACACGGCCGCGAGCGTGATGGAACTGACCAACACGGCGAATCCGATTTCCGCCGCGCCGTTCCGCGCCGCCTGAATCGGGTCTTCGTGTTCCTGTTCCATGTGGCGGTAGATGTTTTCCAGCATCACGATGGCGTCGTCCACCAGGAGGCCGATGGCCAGAATCAGCCCGAGCAAGGTGATCACGTTGATGCTGAATCCGAGAATGCTCATGACGCCGAACGTGCCCATGACGGCCACCGGAATGACGATGGCGGGAATGAAACTGCTGCGCAGACTGCGCAGAAAGATGAAGATCACCACCACGACAAGCCCCGCCGCGAGCAGGAGGGTGTGTTGGGTGGACCGCACGGATTCCCCGATGAACCGGGATCCGTCAAACGCCACTTCCATGTACACGCCTTGTGGCAGGTCAGGACGTATGCGTTCCAGTTCCTCCGACACGCGGTTCGCCACCTCCAGGGTGTTGGCCTTGCTTTGCCGCAGGATCCCCATGCCCACGGAAGGATTGCCTATAAAACGGGCTAGGGTCCGTTCATTATTCACCCCCTGCACGGCTTCGCCGACGTCCCGTATGCGAATCGGTGTTCCGTTGCGTGACGCAATGATCAGGTCGTTGAACTCTTCCGGTCGCTCAAAACGGCCCTGTGTACGCACCACAAATTCACGCAGATGGCTTTCGATCCGACCGCTGGGCAGTTCCAGATTCTCGCGCCGCAATGCCGTGGCCACGTCCGAAACGGTAATGCCATGCGCCGCCAGCCGCGCCGTGTCGAGATTGACGCGCACCGCGAATTGCTGGGATCCGCCCATGCGAATCTGGCCCACGCCGGGAATGACCTGCAACCGCTCCTTGACATAACGATCCGCGAAATCCGCAATCTGTACCCGGTTCATCCAATCGGAATTGACGCTCACCCACATGATGGGCTGGGCATCGAGGTCAAGTTTGACAACCACCGGTTCATTGATGTCGTCCGGTAGCCGTCGCCGCACACGGGACACGGAATCGCGCACATCCTGCGCCGCCACGTCCACATCAATCTCCAACTCAAATTCGATGACGATCTGCGAGCGTTCTTCGCGCGTCTGGGACGTGATGGTCTTGATGCCTTCGATGGTGTTGACCTCTTCCTCGATCAGGTCGGTCACTTCCGTTTCCATCACGTCGGGCGCCGCGCCGCGCCAGTCCACGGTCACGGTGACCACGGGGAAGTCCGTGTCCGGCAATTCCCGCACGGAAAGCGACTGGTAACCCACCACGCCGAGAATAATGATCAGCAGGGTGAACACCCAGGCGAGGACGGGCCGACGAATGGATAGATCCGGTAGGTACACGCTTTACTCTCCCTTGGCCTCTCGTTCGGTCACACGGATGCCGGGTTGCAGTCGTTGATGGCCCGCCGCCACCACGCGTTCGCCCGCCACCACGCCTTCGACGATCTGAATCCAGCCGGGTTCGCGCTCGCCCAGCCGTACCGAACGAATTTCCGCCCGCTCGTTCTCGTCCACCACATACAGCGTGTATCCGCCCAGATCCGAGATGATGGCCTGTTCAGGGACGACAAGCGCGCTGTCCAGCAGCGTCACGTCCAATTCCACGTTCACGAACAGGTTCGGGCGCAGCATCAGCTCTTCGTTGCCCACACGGGCGCGAACGGGAATGGTGCGTGTGGACAGGTTGATCAACGGATCGATGAAATATACTTCCCCTTCGAAGGTCCGTTCCGGATAGGCCGTGGTGCGCACGCGTAGGTGCTGGCCCACTTCAAGCAGGGGCAGGTACCGTTCCGGTAATTCAAAGTCCAACTTCAACGTGTCGATTTTGACCAAGTCGAACAGGCGCGTGCCCACTTCGGCGTAATCGCCGCGCGAGATGTAGCGCCGCCCGAGCGTGCCGTCAATGGGAGCGCGGATGGTGGTGTCCGCAAGGCGTCGTCGCATCAGCCCCAATTCCGCTTCCGCCGCCTGGAAATTGGATTCCGCCTCGATCATTTCCGCTTCCGTAATCAGGTTCTTTTCGAAGAGGGGCCGGCGACGGTCCAGATTGGCCTGCATTTCCTTGTGTCGCGCTTCCGCGCGCTTGACGTCGAGCGCCGACCGTTCGTCATCGATCTGAAGTAAGAGATCGCCTTCCTCAACGATGTCGCCTTCGGAGGCGTGGATGGCGCGGACCATCCCCGCCACCTCATTGCGAATCAGAACCTGTTCGTCGGCCGTCAAACTGCCTACGGCGCGGGCCACCAATTGCCATTCGCGTTCACGGACGGGCTCCGTTTCCACGGTCACGATCCGTTCGGGCCGGCCCTGCGCCTCTTCTTCGCCGCGTCCGCAACCGGCCATGCCGATCAATAGGACGGACACAAAGAGAGCACCGAACAGCCGCGCCATGGGCTTCCGCGGTTCTCCTCCATGCGCGTTCATGCGTGCGCGTTCGCCGTTTTTCTGTAAGGGGTTGTTCATGATGCCTATTCCTCCACTTGGATAAACGACGAGGCAAACCGGCCCGTTGCCGCTTCCAGCCGTTGCTTGGCCACTTCCAGGTCGAATTGCTGTCGGGTGAGTTCCGTACGCGCCAGATCCAGCGCGTTCAGCGCCGTGCTTACATCGAGGCTGGTGGCCAGTCCCACGCGGGCCTGTTCCGATAGGGTGCGATAGTTCTCCTCCGCCAGATCCACTTCCTTGTGCAGCGTGGAGAGGTTTTCTCTCAGCGTCTGCAAATCGAGTACGGCCTGTTGAACCTCCAAATGAATCAACTTCTCCAGTTCGCGCACGCGCAATTCGCTCTGTTCGATGCGCTGCTCCTGTTGCAGGCGCGAGATGCGTCGGCTGCCGCCGTCCCAAAAGTCGTAGCGGGCCACCGCGGCCACTTCCCAGAAATTGTTGCGGCTCGAAAAGGATTCGGGATCGACGAAACGATGGTTGTATTCCACGCTCAGCGTCGGCCACGCTTCGCGACGGATTACGGTGCGCTGTTCCTCGCCGGCCCGGATGCGCTTGCGCGCCGCGGCCAGATCGTCGCGTTCCTCCAGCGCCAGCATGTACAGATCGTGGGTCACTTCGGAGGTGGGATCCTCCACCGTTTCCGGGGTCTCCACGGTGAACGCGTGATCCGCCGGCAATCCGATCCGCCGCGCCAGGTCGCTCTTGGCCACCTGATACTCGTTGCGGGCGGCGACCAGGTTCCGGAACGCGCGAGCCTCGTCGACCTCCGTCCGCAACACTTCCGTGCGTCGCGCTTCGCCGGCATCGAACCGGGCGCGTGCCCGCGACACCTCTTCGGTGGAGAGCGCGACGGTTTGACCGGCGATTTCCACCTGCTGCTGGGCGCGCAACACCTCGTAATAGATACGGGTGACGTCGAAGAGTGAGGTTCGGATGATATGGACCAATTCGTGGAATTCGGATTCTTCCAAGGCCATGCCGAGGCGACGGGCGGGGAGCACCCGTCCGTCGAAAACCGGTTGGCGCGCCGTAATCGTGCCGCGCCAGGCATCTTCCGGCACCACCACCTGATCGTCGCGCCGGATTTCCTCTTCCGGTCGGTCATACCGTCCGGTAGCTTCCAGGCGTGGGGAGATGATGGTCCAAGCCCGGTTCACTTCCTGCCCCGCGATCGTTACGTCGCGCCGCTGTATCTCGATACGCTCTTCGGATTCCAGCGCCAGCGTCATGGCCTCTTCCAGATTGATCGTGCGCATTTCTTCCGCGCCGGCCACCGATGCCATGAGCAACGCGAGTAGGGGAACTATTCTTTTCATCTATCTTTTCTCCAATCCTTTGAACAACAGATCCGTGACGAACGATTCAATACCGCAAATGGAATCCTTGGAGCGACTCTTAATCCATTCTGAAAGCAGGGGATTCACCACGCCTGTAAAAGCCGTGGCCAGTTTGGTGGGGTCGACTTCGCGAATGACACCCGCGCGCATGGCGTCGGACAGCGTTTGCGCCACGAACGCCTGATGATCGTAGTACATCTTTTCGCGATGTTTAGCGGAACACCGACGCAGGGTGCTGTCCAAGGTGGACAGTTCCGCGAGATAGATGCGGAAAAACTCCTTGTGCGTTTCGAAGAACTCCAGCTTTGCACTCAATAATGTGCGCACCTTCTCGAGATGGGATTCGGCTTCACGCACGCGATCATGCACATGGGTCACATACTCGCCGACCTTTCGCTCCAGCAAAGCCTCGTACAACTCTTCTTTCTTCTTGAAATAGAGGTAAATCGTGCCCGTACCGTATTGGGCTTCGTGGGCGATATCTTCCATGGTCGTGTGGTGATACCCCTTTTGGGCGAAAAGCCTCTCGGCGGCCGCCAGAAGATCCCGGCGCCGCACCTGCTGATCCCGCTCTTTTCTCGTTAAACTAGCCGTCGCCGGCATGACCTCGCCTCCAAAATGAATATGCATTCAGTAAGTGAACGTACAGTATGTCGGTTCTATTGCATGTCAACTGACAAAAAAGTTCATTCTTCCTGCGCGACGCCGTTTCCAATGATTGGAAAATCTGTCCAAAAAAGTTCCAACGATTGGAAAAAATGCGGGAAAAAGTTCCAACGATTGGAAAAGTCGACCGATTTGCCTTCCAACGATTGGAAACGATCTCAGAATCATGAGGGACAGGCTCTTCCATGCACCTCAAAGGACCACACAATGGTCTTTACACCCCGCGAATAACCCGTCAGGCTATGTAGCCAGTACGAGGAGGTTACACCGATTACCCGTCAAGAGATGACCGGGTCAGGAGAAGAACTGCGCAATAAGTTCTTCGACAATCGGTGTAGGAGGAAACATCAACATAGGAGGTTGAACAATGAGCATGCACAAAGCGAAGATTGTGGGACCGCGCGACGGTCGCGTCGGATTTCTCGGAAGCATCGGTGTACGATTTTTGATCGACGGACCCGATGCCGCTGAGCGCTTTTCGCTGGTTGAGCATCCCATGGGACCCCGGGCGCTGGCGGCGCCGCTGCACCGGCATAACCGGGAAGATGAATACAGCTTTGTCCTTCAGGGACGCATGGGCGCTTTGCTCGGCGACGAGGTGGTGGAAGCGGGGGTTGGCGACCTGGTATTCAAGCCGCGCAAGCAGTGGCATACCTTCTGGAACGCAGGCGACGAACCCTGTCGCATCCTCGAAATCATTTCGCCTGCCGGATTCGAGCGTTTCTTCGCTGAATTGGTCGATCTCGGCGGCGTGAGCGGCGCCGAACCGCAGATGCTGGCTGACTTATGCGCTCGATATGAGTTGGACATGCGTCCCGACACGGTTCCAGAACTGGTCCAGCGCTTCAACGTCCAGTTCCCCGGCGAGGAGATCCTGGCCGGCTGGCCGCGCGAGTAGGCTGCGGCCAGGGTCAATACGTTCTCCAACCTAGCTGCGCATGTATGAACCGTTTCGAGAAAACGAGTCAGCTTGGAGGGGCGAGTTATACGAGCCCGTGATGTCGCGTTGAATAGAAATGGTGGCGGTGCGGATTCCATTCACGTTCCCGGCGTCGCATAGCTCCGCCCTCCACTTTCCCAATGCGATACAGAGAACGGAATGACCCTGCATACAGTCAGCCTGGAGGGGCGAGTTATACGAGCCCGTGATGTCGTGTTGAATAGAAATGGTGGCGGTGCGGATTCCATTCACGTTCCCGGCGTCGCATAGCTCCGCCCTCCACTTTCCCAATGCGATACAGAGAACGGAATGACCCTG